>JAMWBQ010000029.1 GCA_023819315.1 Candidatus Omnitrophota bacterium | reverse complement strand
AGTTTGTTGCTATTGTGGGCAAATCAGGGAGTGCCTGAGATTTACTTTTGCCTATTTTTTTAGTTAGTATTCTATGTAACATAATTAATTTCGTTTTGCTCTCTTTTATTGATTCCTTAATTTCACTATAGAGGTTAAGTTTACAGATACAGTTCTATTTTGTGGTGTAACTTTTTCTAATGTAAGAATTATCTTTAACTCATTATTATACAAAACAGGATTAATAGAATTATCCTCAAATTCTATTGAAACTACATTATTAGCTATAACATATTGATTACCTTTTTCTAAACGACGTAATTGTTTTAAACCAGGTACATATTGGTATTGAATTTTATTACTTTTATCCCATTCGGTATTACCAAGAGCATCTATAATTAGTCCGTTACCATCTATATCAATTGGTAAATAGAAATCAACAGAATTATTATTTGGTTTAGAAGGTATAGACAAATTGGGAGAAGGAATATCAGGTGAGGTGCGTGTTGTCTTTTCTAATTCTTGCGTCATATAATTCATTGCATTACGAGCAATAGACCTTAAATCACTCTGATTAGTGATTAATTGCCAAAGGTTTGAGCCTTGTATGAAGAAAGATAACATTATTGCACTTATAACAGCTAATATACTCGCTGATAAAAGTACTTCTATCAGTGTAAGACATTTCTTTCTTTTAATATGCTTGAAGTTCATTTTATTATTATCTTGTCTTCTTAGTAACTAAGTATTTTGTTCTAGTTTGACCTCTTCTATCTTTCCAACTTATACTTACCATAATTTCTAAAGGATCGCTGTTGGGATCAACATAGGTCACTACGATATGTTCATCTGTTAAAAAATATCCCCCTACGATTGTAGGATATTCTTTACCTATTGGACCATCAGGAACACCGTTAGGGAAATCTACTATTATATTACTAAAAGGTGTGCATTTAATTGCTTCCATCATATTAGTTAAATCAGCCATAGCTATTGTTTCCTCTTTATTTATCTCTGATAAACTAAGACACAACAGATAAAACTGTATTATAGCTACTGTAGCAAAAACAATAATTGTTATTGCGATTAGTATTTCTACAAGAGTTATGCTAATTCTCTTTATTTTAATTTTCATATTACCTCTCTAATATAGAGTATAATATAGAAACCCACTCAAAACAATATATATTTATTACCACTATGGGAGTGGGAAGAGAGATTGTATCCCCACCCCACAAGGTCTAAGAAAGATTAAAAGAATTAGTTTTAAGGTTTTTAGATTTAAAAGAGCTTTCAAAAAATTTTTGGTACGAAATGGCTTATGAGTATTGTTATTGTTGAAATAGATCAAACTATTCTTGCTAATGCTCAACGTTACGATATGGATATGAAAACCGTGCATAATTTGATATTAGGATAATTAACAGCTATTTTATAAAATTTTTGTGTTTATAAATTTGTTTCAATTTTGCCCATTAATATGTTGGACATTTACTCTGTAAATTTATTGCATTTAATTCTTAAAAAGTTAAAATAATATAAAAGCATATGTGGTGGAATACAATTTTAACTTGTATATTTATAAGACCTTTCTTATCCGAAATAACCTATAGAAACTTAGATTTAATACTAAATAGTATTTTTCTTATATCTTCTTTATTCTATGTAAAAAATAGAAGAAAATTAGAGTTTACATCTTTAGATAAAACTATAATTCTTTTCTCTATTAGCCTATTAATCTCTCTTTTCTTATCCACAAATTTCTTGAATAGTCTAAAAGAAATCTACAAATACTTCTCTCTTATTATCCTTTTCTTTATAGTAAGGACAGCTGATAAAGAAGAAAAAAGGACGCTCCTATTTATAATAATTTTAAGTGCCCTTTTAATCAATATCTATAGCCTCTACTCTCTATTTTTTGTTTCAAGGTATGTATTAAACTATTTAAATAAACATAGGATTTCTTTCCCTTTCGCTGAGGAATTTTTATTTAGACAAAGAGCATTTGTTCCTTTTATCTCTCCCAATCTTTTGGCGAACTATCTTGTAATGGTGATCATTATTTGTTTAGGATTAATTATACAAAAGATAAAACGAAATAATATAGATAACTTAATTTTATTAACTATGATTTGTCTATCTATTTGTTTATTGAGTCTCTTTTTCACTAAATCAATCGGTGGATTTTTAACTTTATTCTTCTCTCTATTACTTTTATTTTTAATAAAGAAAAAATACCTCCCCTTAATAACAATAATTCTTATTTCTTTACTTACCATAACAATTATCCGCACAAAGACGGATAAAGATTTTACTACTCCTCTTTTCTCATTACAAAAAAGATTATCTTATTGGGATGAAACTATCAGTGTTATAAAAGGACATCCCATAAGAGGAGTTGGTATAGGTAATTTTATCCTAAAAGAAACTCTTTCAGCGCATAACTCCTATCTACAGATATGGGCAGAGATGGGTATGCTAAGTCTAATTAGCTGGTTAACGATGGCTGGTATTGTCATCAAAAATATAAAAACACAATTAAATCTAAAAGAACTAAACTATTACCACTTAGGGTTAACAATAAGTGGTTTGGCTTTTTTTATCCATAACTTAATTGATTTTAGCTTCTTTATACCGCAAGCTTCACATCTTTGGTGGGTAATTATTGCTCTAACGCAAACTAACCATTTGGGTGAGCAAGATGTGCCTTAAGGATAATTCTTAAAGTAAATAGCACGCTGATAAGAAGGGAAAAGTAAAAAATAAACCAATTACCTCCTCCTAAAGAAGTTATCCCTGTGATTCCCCATAACAGACTCACAAAGTATATTCTTATAAGATTTTTTCTCTTATCTTTTTGCCAAGATAATAGACGCAAGAATATATGGTCATCGCTCTTACACATAGGATTTATTCCCCGCTTAAGACGAGCAACGATAAGAAATAAAGTATCCACTAAAGGGAAAAATAAGACAAATAGAGGTAAAGTAATTGCTAATGGATTAAATAATGTAGCATAATCACCGTAGATACTAACTGCTCCCAAGATAAATCCTAAGAAATGACTACCCGAGTTACCCATAAATACTTTAGCCGGTGGTAGATTAAAGAAAAGAAATGAAATGATTGCTCCACTGAGAGTAGCAAAAAATAAAGATAAATTATAATTTTTCTGTAGAATAAAGATGAACCAAAAAATTAAGCTGGATATTAAAGATACTCCTCCGCATACACCATCCTCAATGTCCAAATGATTAAAAGCGTTGGTGATACCCATTACCCACAAGAAAGAAAGTAACCAGTTTAACCAGTGGGGTAAGAAATATATCTCTATCTTTTTACCCAAAATAATAAATAAACCTATAACTAATATCTGGATGATTAAACGAACTCTAAGAGAAAACTCTTTAATATCATCCACAAGCTCAACTAAGAGAATAATAAAAGAAAAGAAAATAATCAAAGAGAAATCTCGGGGTAGATTTATCCCTTTGATAAAAATATTCAAAAGATAAACAAAAATACACCCCAAAGATAAACCCATTCCTCCTGTATAAGGTATTTTTTCTTTACTAATTAAAAGATTAAACTTTAAAGCTATGGTTTTAAAAAATAAGATAAGTAAAAAAGAAACGATAAGAGAAAGGGTAAAAGCTAACATAATTTAAAACCTATAAAAATCTCCTCTCTATAAATTAGTGCCCTAAAATCATTTTACGTTTTTTTAAAGAATCGGCTATAAACGATAAATCGCTTATAACATTATAAATCAAAAATCTTCTAAAAACAAGAAGATAAAACCATAAACACAATTCGTAACCAATGATATGCAAAAAGTCCCTAAGGAAATTCATCAAGTAATCGTTCTTTAGAATAGTTCGGTAGCGATTTATTATAAAGAATGTCTGCAGATCTTTATCTAACCAGCTAAATATATATTTCCTTAGAAATAGTAAAGTAGGAGGATTAACTTTTGTAGTTTTACCACGTTGATGGTAAGCAATAGCCTTAGGAAGATAATAACCTTTCCAACCTTTACGTTGAGCTCGCCAGCATAAATCTATATCCTCGTAGAACATTTTATATGTAGAATCAAAATAATCCCCCTCACAGGCAATATCTTCAAGCATCTCTCTTTTATATAATCCTACTGCTCCTGATACACCAAAAACAAATCCCTCATTATCATACCTACCATCATCTAAACATAGGTAACCCCTATCTAAAGGTTTCCTATTTCTACCTAAGAAGAGACCAGTAGAATCTATTATCCTCTTATTACTAAGTGAAAGCACCTTGCCACTCACCATCCCTATTCTCTCATCTTTATCAAACCCTCTTAATGCCTCCTCTAAAAAGTTTCTTTCTAAAACCACATCATCGTTAAGACATAGAATAAACTCACTCTTACTCATCTTTATCCCTTGATTTAACCCACTAGCATAAAACAAATTCTTCTCATTATTAACTACTGATACTGAAGGGTATCTACTATTTATATCCTTTATAACCTTACCATTATTTACTACAATAATCTCTTCAATAGAGGCTGTCTGAACTACCAAAGAATCAAGACACTGGAATAAACCTGACTCATTACGGTAAGTAACAACTACACAATCTACTTTCTTCATATAAGCAAATTTTGATATAAAGATTTTGTTTCTTCTAACATCCTCTCTTTACACCAATAGGACAAATCAATACTTTTCCTTTTATCCCTTACTTTTCTATGCCAATAGGGGTAATTATCCAATATTTCTAAAATTCCTTTACATAATCCCTCAATATCCTTAGGTTTAACTATTATCCCTTGCTCGTTATTATTGAATATATCCTTAATTCCTCCTGTATCGGTAACTACCATAGGAACTCCTGCAAATATACACTCAACTACTACCAAAGGTAAACCCTCCCATAACGAGGTCAATACACAAACTGCACACTTTGCTAAAATATCACTTATATCCTCTACCCAGCCCCCTAAGATTATTTTACCATTGAGATTAGAAACTCTTATCTTTTTTTCCACATCTTTCCTCAATGGCCCATCGCCTAAAATCATAAATTTAAGGTGCGGTTTAGTTTTTAAAATAATTTTTGCCACTTCTATAAAATCATATATCCCCTTCTGCATCTTTAAGCTAGAAATATTAACGATGAGGTCAGAAGATAATAACTTCTCTCTTCTTATAAAAACACTCTCCCAGTTTACTCTTTCCTCTATACCATAGTGAATAAGAGTAAACTTACTCTTATTTGCCACAACTTTTTCTATCCCTATAGACAAATCCATTTTAGAAACTACCACTATCTTCTTAGTTATCCTTGCGGTTAACTTCTCTAATAAAAGATAAAAATAATATGTAAATTTATTAAGGAAACTATGGAAAGGCCAACCATGAACAGTATAAACTATACACTTAACTCCTGCCAAATAAGCTGCCCATCTACCCAAAAAAGAAGCTTTAGGAGAATGAGTATGAACTATATCAAACCTATTTCTTTTAATAAAGAAAAACAATTTTAAAAATGCCAATATGTCGTAAAAAATATTAATTTCTCTTACTAAAGATGGGATAATTTTTACTTTTACATTGGGTAGCTTTAAAAACTTATCAGTTAAATAACCCCCTTTACCCGCACAAACAGTTAAGGAGTAATCCCGGTAAGGCAACTCTTTAACTATAGTTAACAACTGTTTCTGTGCTCCCCCTAACTCAAGATAGGTAATAATAAAGAGGATATTTATTCTTTTTGATTTATCTAAATACTCTGCCAATTAAACAAACTCCTATATTCGGGTAAACTCAATAACTTTCTATGTTCTCCTTCCATAATCTCTCTTCTATCCTTCATAAATATAACCCTATGGGTAAAAAATAGTAACTGAGGATTATGGGTTATAATTAGCATGGTAAGAGAAGGATATTCTCTAATGATATTTTCTATTATTTTTGAAGATGTTCCATTATCCACAAAAGATAAAGCTTCATCCAAAACAAGTAACTTAGGTTTCCTTAAAAGTGCTCTTGCTAAAGCTAACCTCTGTTTCTCTCCTTCAGAAAGCTTACAAGCATCGTCTCCTATATCTGTATCCAGCCCTTTACTTAACCTCGTAATTAATTCCTCAAGACGCACTTCTTCCACTGCCTTCCTAATCTCCTCCTCGGCAGCAGACTCATTAAAATAAAGAAGATTATCTCTTAGGGAACCACCTATTAGATATGGTTCCTGTAAAACTATGCCGATATTTTCTCGCCATTTATGTAAATCTATATCTCGAATAGGAACCCCTTCTATTAAGACCTCACCTTTAACAGGGTAATATAATCCTAAAAGTAAATTAACTACCGTAGACTTACCACAACCGGAGTGTCCCACTAAACCTAACCTTAAAGATGGCTTAATAACCATATTAAACTTCTCTAAAACAAATTCTTGGGGAAGATAAGAAAAAGAGACATCTCTAAAAACAATATTGCCATTGAAGATAATCTTCTTTTTATACTTACCATTGTCTTTCTTTTTCTCAATCTCATTGACGATAGTAAAAAGACGTTCACAGGAGATAGAACCTAAACTAAATTGTTGTAATATAAAACTAATCTGCGTATGGAATCCTAATATCCTAAATAGATATGCGGAGAGAGAAGTCAATGTCCCTAAGGTCATCTTACCTATGATTATCTGGTAACCACCAAAGCATAAGATAAAACCTAAGGCTAACTTACCTACCAACTCAGAAGAGAAACTACTTATAATCTCTAAACGCAGGCTTCTTATCGTCTTATCAAACAAGTGGGATAAACTATCTATAAAACGAATCTTCTCCCTCTCTTCCTTACCGCAAGCTTTTACTAAATAAATCTTAGAGAGATTATCGTGAATATACTTAAAAACTAATTGCCTTTTTTCAATCAGTTCTCTCATAATCTTTTTTCTTCTCTTAGTAAAAAAGAACAAATGGAGGTAAACAAAAACTCCCGAAAAAAAAGCAACCAAAGCTACTTGCCAATTTAAAAATAAAACAATTATCATTGTCCCTATAAAGGTAGGGATAACTCTAAAGATTTGTAAGGGTGTATCTACGAGGAGATAAGTCACTCCTTCGATATCATAACTCAACCTATATAGGTTATCCGCTTTAAGGGTATCTCTAAAGAAGCTAAAATCAAGATTATAGAATTTAGCTACAATATTTTTATTTAGTTCAAAATTTAAATGGCGGGTAATATAGGCTTTCTTATACTCTATAGTATGATTGATAACAGAGGTAAGGAGAAAAACGCATCCACCGATGAAACTGAGAATAACAAACAAACGCAGATCTCTATTCCTATAAGCGTCATCTATGATCAATTTACTAATGTAGGGATTAACTAAACCCAAAATAACAGCCAGCTGGGTAAGAAGGAGTATAAATATTTGAAGTTTTAAATACGGTCGGCTAAATTTAAAAAAATACAATATTATTCTAAAATTATCTCCAACACCATTCCTCTTCTTATAGAACATAAAATATTATTATACTTACTCTCATAGATAGTATTGATAAATCCCTGCTAAAATCACTACAAATAGTTATGATATTCAATTATCTTTTAATAACAAGTAATTGAAAAATTCTTTTTCGATTTTTTTTATTATGCTTATAACTCCATAATTACTTTGTGATTTTTTATAACGTTTTATCTTTTTTGAGAAAGTATTATGTTCTTTTAATAAGGAGAGATAGGTATTTTTTCTAAAAATATTGGTAATATAGATAAAAAAGAAAATATCCTTGTTAAAAAGGTGTCTGAAATCTATTACTCGCTTATGCTTAATAATATTCCACTTGCTTTTAAATCTTTTCTGTTCCTTATTTTTCAATAAATTAACAAAACGAGGGATAATTTTTCTATAATCGTAAGAGGATGATATCTTCAATGCCCCTTCCCTTAATCTAAAATTAAGTTTTGTATCTTTTAAAACATCAATAATCAAAGATACCATCTGCTTCTCATCTACTCTAATAGAATTATAATTTTTATAATCCACATCAATTAAAAAACCATTTATCCCCTCCTTGATTATTTCTCTAACCCCTCCCCAATTAGTAGTAATTACAGGCACTCCACAAGCTAAAGCTTCAAGATTAGCGATACAGAAAGTTTCCCCAAAAGCTATAGTGGGAGTAACAAAGATATCCGAAGCGGCTAACATTTTGTACTTATTAACACCTAACTGAACTCCTTTAAAATGGACTCTTGAAAGTAATTTTAATTTCTTTATCTTATCCTCTAAACTTTTAACATATGGATGTTTGGGATAATCTTTTATACCTACACTACTCAATGGGCCTATTATATTAAGATGCGCATTTTTAACCTTATCTATAATCTTAGGCATATTTTCTAATATAATTTCTATACCTTTATCCTTTACCAATCGGCCCATAAAGGTAATGATTTTTCTATTTTTATCTTTATCACAACCGGCTATATTATTATGGATCATTTTTATATCTAAAGAATTTGGAATTACATATACATTAAATTTATAAGAAATCCTTAAGAATGACTCTTTAGCATATTGTGAAGGGCTATAAATAATATCGTATTCCCTTATCAAAGGAATTATAAACACATAAGATCTTACCCAAGGGAAAACACTACGTAGTGGTAATATAAAAGGAATATCTATCCCAAACTTATCTCTCAATAAGAATGATTCTAAAAGGAAATTAAAACTATCTACGTACAAATAATCTAAACTTTGTGTTCTTAATAATTTGGAGAAATTTTCTCTAAATTCGTATCTATTCTCTATAGGTATTCTAATAACTTCAATATAATTTGCTAAAAGGTCTAAAAAACTATTATTATTAACAACTGCGCTAATGAAATTATTATCTTTCAAAGCGAAAAAACCCAATCTAATATTTCTCATTTTAGTTGTTTAGAAATATTGTCTAATATAAATTTAAAAGGCATATAGAACAACCTATTTCTATAAAATAGATGTGTACTCTTAGCATCTATCTCCAAATCAAAATAGGCAGCAAATTGTTCTTTAGGTATTCCTAAAATATATTTTATAGGAAATATAAAGTTATCGTATAAAAGAAAATGCGATTTCAGATAAAGGCTTTTTATTCTTGAATTAAGAAAAGGCGAGAAAGTATTCTTCTCAATAAGCTTTTGGATAAGGTATCTTTTCAAAGGAGAAATATTTAAATCCTTCATTATTAATTTATAAAGGGAGTTTTCTGATACCACTTCCATCTGTGCTAACAAGAAAAATATCGTATGCTGTATATTTTTCATTTTAGATACTTTTACTACATAATCCCAGTCAAAACTTGCATTGTATTTATGTAACAACAAAATTGCATCAATAACATTCTTTAAACATAGCGCCTTACCAAACCTTCTTTGATGTAAGGCTAAACTCAAAAATGTATCTTCACAGGAAAGTAAATTTACATCTATAGAATCTGTTCTTACCTTTCTTATTCTTTTCCAAAGCAGAGGTAAAATACTCAAATTATCCTTTTTATAATCAATATCCCAATGTAACTCTACTACCTTATCTAATTTCCTAAATGCCAAATGGCACTGTTTTTCTCTCCAGTATTTTTCCGTTAGACCATGTAAATCCTTACTGTATCCCATATCCATAATAATCTTTTCTGCCTTGGGAAAATATTCTTCTTTAACTAAAATATCTATATCAAGCATAGGTCTTAGGGGTATCTGTGAATATAAATCAAATAACAAAGCTATCCCTTTTAAAGGAATTGCGAGAATTTGATTGTCTTTAAATATTTTATCTATAAATAAAAATTCTCGCATAAGATTTTCGCAATGAACAACAGCACAATAATAACATTGTTTTAATAACCAAAATAGATCCTTAGGGATAAACGAGCCATAATCTTTGCTAACTAAATAAACAAAAGGAGCTAATTCATGATAAAAAACTAAATTTTTAAATACATTCCAATCAATGTGAGAAAATGGTAACTCTTTAATATCCTCATCTATATTATGATTAGTAATTCTATCAATAATAAAATTTATAAACTTCCTCTCAGCATTCATCTTTTGAAAACTAAAGAGAAACTAACCTAAATCTCATTTCTAAACAATCTTTATTAGGCACTTCATTAAATCCCATCTTTTTGAAAAATTCTTTCACTATTAAATTACTCTTTGATATAAATATCACTATATCTTTATCTTTATTAATATTGTTCTCCAGTATACTCAACATAATATTAAAAATTCTGGTTGCTATTCTCCTACGACGGAATAAAGATGAAACATATAAATTATAAATTTCCCAAAATCCTTTATCATTATCAAATCTCACTCCTAAACTACCTATTATTCTTCCAACTATCTTTGCAAATATACGGTAATCTTTTTTCCCCTTAAATTCACCTATCAATTTTGATGAATATCTTAATGATTTAGACACTATTATATTAGTTATACGCTTATCGTTTTTAACACTAAACCAATAAGTCACTCTTATAGGAAAGACCAAATTAACAATTATCCTATAGAGTGAATATCTTTGCACCCAACACAAAACTTTGATTAGTTTTACTTTTATACTATAGAATAAATTATTATGCCATCTGTTTACTTTTCGATTACTTCTCTCAACACCAACTACTCTACCTACAATATCTTCTAATAAAATACGTTCATCACCTGCACCTGGTCTATCGCCTCGTGTGATAACAAATTTTTGACCATTTTCTATAAAGAGACTAACTGCTCTATGAACAAATAATCTCTCTCCTTTTTTAAATACCAATATATCTGAAGGTCTAATATCCTGTTCAACAATGGGAATGACTTTTACTATATCCCCTCTCTTTAGGGTAGGAGACATACTATCACTCTCTACAGAAAATTTAAACCACCCACCTTCAATAAGAATATCTTGTAATGGACCTAAATCAATAAATTGTATTTTATCACTTAACAACATTTAGTTTCTAAGATACCATTTTTATACATAAATAAATTTTAAAAGTTTTCCCTAACAATCCATTTTAAGACTTCACTATAAGGTGAGAATTACAATATAGACTTTCTTAACCTACAACAACGCCTTCATAATTATCAATTAATTCCAATACATCTTTATCAGGTTTAAAACTCAGCTTTAAGGTGGGAATTTCTCTGACTAATTTACCAAAAAAATCTATAACTTCCTTCATACAAGCGTAATCATAAAACGGCAGGAAAGAAAGATTCATTAAGGAAACAAATGCTTCTCTGCCACTAAGTGGTATAAATGTGTTATTTTCTCCATGATTTAGAAGAAATATTTTATGTAGAGGGAAACTCAAGGTAGAAGAAAAATTACCACTTCCACTCCAAGGAGTACCAAATAGATAGAATCTATCTTCTATACATCTAATAATTATACGGTCATCATTCAATATTATGGAATTATTTATATCTCTATATAACTGACAAAGTGTTGTTTTCCCTGTTCCTGAATTTCCTGCGAAGACAATCCCTTTACCTTTTCTGTCAATAATACCAGCGGAGTGAAGCAATATACCATTTTTATAAGATAATAATGAGATAAAAAGAAGTTGAGTTATAATAGGAAAATTTAAAAATGAATAACTTAAGGAAATAGAATATAATTTTAATATGCCTTTTTTTAACTTATCATATAAATCAAGGGCAAAATAAGGTCTATTCCTCGCGACACAATAAACAAGAGAAATCTTATCCTCAATTTTACTGTAATATAGGCTTACTCCTTCACCTAAACAAAAATTAGAGTAATTATCTCCTAATAAGGGGTAAGACTTCTCATACTTTACTATAATACTAATCTCTTCGTCCTTATCGATAAGAAAATTTTTGTAAACATTATTAGGAGGTAATTCTATATTTTTTATATTTTTATCTAATGCAAAAGAAAAAACAATTCCTCCTATTTCTAATTTAATTTTCCGCATAGCTCTACACTTGAACTATAATATTTACTATGATCGACTAAAACTACTACAGTTACCCGATGGACAGGCTATATAACAAGAACCACTACCATAAGGAGCAGTTGGTCCTGAAGCACTATTTGGTAAAGGATTATAACTACCACATTTACAAGCAGCAAGAAGTTTTACTGTCTCATCGTATTCTAAATTAATCTTAAATACTTCTGGTTTATGATAATCTTTTTTCACTTTCCACCTCCCTATTTATAATTTCTTTACGTATTTTAGTAAGTCTACACAAATACTCCGCAACACTATCAGGATTACCATTCTCTAAATAAGCCCATCCCGGGCAAAGAAGACAAAGTAAAGACAGTTCACATCCACTACATTTCTCTTTCCTAACTTTAGATTTTATATTTCTCAATTGTGGGAAGGACTCATAAAATACTTCTTTAAAAGAATTCTCCCTGAGACTAAAAGATGGTTCTCTACTCAACATACACATAGAGATTCTTCCATAAGGGTCAATATGAAAAGTATTCTTACCTGCTCCACAATTATAAAGGAAATCAAAATCTAAAGACACTCTCCCATATTTTTTGTATTCTTCCTCTATAATCTCCCATTTTTTAGAATCTAACCTCTCTATTCTTATTGCCTCCTCAGGAAAAAGCCTAAGTTGAAATATCAAAGAATTATCTCCATCTATAGCTCCATTCAAAATAGGATCAAACCTGAAATTAGTTATTCCCATCTTATTTGCGAATTCCTTTATCTCTAAAAATTCGTAATAATTTAGTTTACATAGAACAGTCTTAAGATCAAAGTAAATGCCTCTTCCTTTTAACAATTTTATTCCTTCCATACATCTTTTAAACGAACCCTTTACTTGCGTAACGCTCTCGTAAGTTTCTTCTCTGATGCCATAAAGGGTTATTTCTATCACAAAAGGTGGATAATCAACAAAATAATCTACGATATCTTTATTGAGAAGGGTTCCATTGGTAAAAACTATGGGGAAAATCCCCTTTTTCTTAATATAAGAATATATATCAAGGAAATCTTCTCTCACTAAACACTCTCCTCCCGTAATTAATAGATAAAGACAACCTGCTTCTACAATTTCATCAATAATACGGTATATTTCAGTTGTACTCAACTCATCATGGGATGGCACTCTACGCAGAGAACCCACATAACAATGCTGGCAGTTTAAATTACATCTAAAAGTAAGTTCTATAGAACCCTGTAGGGGTAACCCTCTATCTTTTGTTCTCAGATAAATCCTATTAATAATCTCATTAAATGATATAAGGCTACATTCGCGCATCTATTTTACCCGCCTAATAGCTCTGATACTCTCTAACTGTTCAATAAAATCACTTACATCTTTTTGTGCCTGTAAAGGGTCTACCTCAAATTCTGAAATAACATTTTTTATTATCGCTCCCATTTCCGTTCTTCCATCTATTAAATTCCAAATATATGCACCTACCTCATTTAGACTATACATATATTCCATTTTATGTGCATTATGTCTAATAGGAACTAAAAGTGTTTCATTCTCAATTACTCTGTAGACTATATCTTCATCATTCTTTTTATAAATTATATCTTTATGATCCATTTCTCTTCTTACTTCCTATTTAACTAAAATTTTGTATTTAAGCGTACTAACTATATATCTTTAACACCCCCCTACTACAAGAATTATACAAATATTTTTCTTAGATTACAATATAAAATATTCTAAGATAGAATCTGAGATACTTTTTATAATAATATATCAATTTTGAGATTTAAAAGAACTTTTAATTTTTTGTCCTTCGTATAAAAATTTAGATATATTTTATAAACATCTCAGAAAATTAAAGCCTTTATATACTCCCAATAAATATTTTTATTTACTTTAGAAGAACCATTATATCTATCTTTTATTCTATAAAGAACTTTTCTCGTAGAGATATAGGAAGGAACAATTTTTAAAAAATCAAAAAGAATTTTATAACCTTTTAATCTAAAAGAGTTTAAATTGTTATTCTCAAAAATAAATTCCTTCCATAATCTCGTTTTCACCCCAAAGAATCCACTTAAAATATCGTAAAATAAATAATTTTTTCCCCTAGATAATAAAGAAATCCACCCAAAAAAATTGCCTGTATAGGATAGAAATCTTTTAAAAATTGGTAAACAAAAAAGTTGTTCTCTACAAGCAATTGCTAAATCTGCTCCCGCCTCTAAGATAAACATAATATCTCTTACCTTATCAAATGGGTGCTGACCATCGGCATCCATAACAATAAAATACTTAGAATTAACCATATTACTTGCCTCTAAAACACTAATAGTTAAACCATGGGTACTTCTACTCCTCCTATCTAAAAATTTCACCTTCCCTAAGAATGATAAAATAGCTTCTCTTGTCCCATCGGTTGAACCATCATCACAGACAATAATAGATATGCCAGGGTAATAATTAATCAAATTATCTATCAAATTACCTATATTATTTACCTCGTTTAAACTAGGTAAGATAATTGTAAAATCTTCATATTTCATATAATAGTTGAAGATTCATTTTTAAAAGAAACAACAAAAATTTTTATATAAGCTCACCAATATACAGAAATGAAGGTACTGGTTTGGCCAATAAAATAGCTCGTAACCAGCCATATTTACAAGAAACCCTATAAGACTAAGGATAACCATTGTTAGATAAAAATGCATATTAGGATTATCTTTTAAAATTGCTAATTTAAGTATACCTCTCTTTAAAATAGAGAATATAAAAATAAAGAAAGCTAAAAAACCAATTATCCCTGTCTCGGCTAAAAGAGTAAGATACATATTATCAGCAATCATATACTCATAAGGCACATTATACTTTAGTTGATAGAATTCATAGAATCTTATTCTAAAATGCTGAAACCCTATACCGGTTAGAAAATATCTGGTTAGTATTCTTATAGTCATAAAGATACGTTCCATCCTAAATGAAGAAGCTATCCCTCCTTGCCCTATTAATAAATTCATACCAAATCTATTTAAAGGATAGGGTAAATTTACTGTTCCTAAAATAATTATTACTATAATCATCAAAAATATTAACATACTTTTATATCTTTTTCTTATAAGAAAATAGGTTGTAATCATTGACACTAAACCCAAAAATGCTCCTCGGGAAAATGTCAAGATTAATACCACTGTTCCTAATATTATACCTATTATACCTATAAAGCGAGAAAATCTCTTTTGGCATTTAAATAAGAAAAAACTAAAAGGTAGTGAACCTACCAAATAAGTTCCCAAAGGAGCAGGGTTAAACTGTGTAGACATTGGTCTAACAAATCCTGTTATATAGCGCTTATAAAAATAATTATCTATCCACTTCTCATATAGAGGATTATACGCAAATAAAACCTCAAATATACCACCTAAAGCAACAATAATGCTTACTACAGAAATTACCTTGGCTAATAAATAAAGACTTTTTTCTGTAGATGAATTTCCTCCAGTTAAATAATAAATACATACAAGGGGAATAACTAAATCAAGATAGGTTTTAAATGCTAAGAGTTTCTCTGAGGCAGAAAAAATATTTATTGACCAGGCTAATAATAAAAACCAAAGAGGAAAATCAGAAATTTTAAAGATAATCTTTTTACTAAATAAGAGAGAAAACAAAAATAATAAAATAATTAATTTAAAAATAGAATTGTATTTAAAATGAATAGGAAGGGGAAATAATGATATCCATATAAATAGAAAGATTAAAAAAATGATTTTATAGTTATCTCTTTTTAAGACTGGCATAAATCTCTTCCATTTCTTTAGCATTCTCTTCTATACTTTTAGGTGGTCTTATATTTTCTTTCATCTTTTCTATTAAATAAGGATTATCTACGATTAGCGTCATCTTCTCATATAAATCTTTAGGGTTGTTAGGTTTAAAGAGAAGTCCATTTATTCTATCTTTCACTAACTCAGGTATACCGCCAATACGAG
>JAMWBQ010000159.1 GCA_023819315.1 Candidatus Omnitrophota bacterium | reverse complement strand
GGTAGATTATTTCTATCATAAATCCTTGGAATTATCTTAGCATCAGGAAAATATGATTGCCACCTCTGTAAAAATTTATCATAGAATAACCAAGTTAATTGCTTAGAATCATAAACAGTTTCTCTAAATTCTTTTTTTAATCTGCTTTCTGCAGCTTTTATCTCCTGAGAATAAAAAGATTCACGCCATATATCTTGCCTTCTAAAATAGGCGATAATACTGAGATTGTCACATATTTTGTATAAGCCTTCACGTAGTTTATTTAATGAAAGCTCATCTTTAAGGTCTACGAACATCTCAGATGATATAAGAACTGCTTGGGTTTTTAATTCAACAACTTCATTCCTCAATTCTTGCATATACTCCTCAAACGACTTTGGCAGTTCCAACGATCGTGCTTTTTTTGGAAATAAGCTAAAAGCCAAGCCATGATGGGCTATCCAAAGTAATAAACCGGCGAGTGGATACAGAATTTTGAATTTTTCCAATAGCTTTTCTCTATTCATATATAAAAAGTTTTGTATGCTACTGGTTCCCGTTTTTGGTAGCCCTATGTGCAAGTATAAAGTAACACACATATTTTACTACCTCTAAAAAATTTATTATATATCAAAAACATCCTTTATATTATACTCATTTCCTATGAAAAAGCTTTGGGCTTCCCAACCCTTTTCAAGAAGTTCTAATAATGTATGAGCTATTTTTTCAGGTGGAGAGGGGAAGGGAATGAGAGTTCCCAATCCCAGTTTTTTTATACGCTCTGCTGGAGCACCTATATCGTAAACAACTGGATAAAGCCCAAGATTTAGGGATTCCGAAAGAGTGTATGTATATGTTTCTGGCCAAATATGTAAAAATAGAGCCACATTAGGGGCGTAAGCCTTTACCAGGTTGTAAAGTTCCCTTTCATCTTTATAGGGGCCGGTTATTGTAACCTTGGAGTACTTCTCAAGATTTTTGTCGTTCTTGGTATAACCAAAGAAAGTGAATTCAAAGGGTAGATTATTCTTATGGGAATAATCTATAAGTCTTAAATAATGAGTATATCCCTTATGTTCTCCAATAGCTCCAATTATAGCAATCCTTAAATTTTGAAGCTTATCAGGTTTTTTGATTTCAACCTCCAATTTCTCCTCAGGGTGGGGTATTACTTTTACATTTTCCAAGTTAAAGATCATATTTATATTGTTTTTAGCTATTTCTGTCGGTGCAAAAACGCTTTTAGCATCCATTAAAACACTTCTATAGAAATCTCTCCATTTGCGTATAGAATAATCAAACTTATTTTTAAAGAGTACTTCAATGTCTTTCTCCAAGGGTGCACTATTTAGACAAACCTCGCATATTGCCTCATCGGGTAAACCACAAAACATATTGCCAGAATTCATCAGGTGCACTCTTGGGCAAATATAGTAGTAATCATGAATGGTTACAAAATAGGGGACATCTAATATTTTGGGAATTTTCCATATACTTAGATCCTTGAATCCTATGGTTTGATTATAATGAACAAACTTAATAGGAAGGTCTTTCAGCTCTACTATTAATTCTTCCGTAGGTAGATAATCTGGAAACTGTAAGGTTATGCTATTCTCTTTATCATCTTCTATATAGTATAAGAAGATATTTATTTTATAGCCTTCAGGTTGAATAAAGAGTGTACCTATACCTTCCTTAGCTAATAGCTGGGCTATATCTTTACAGTACTTTAAACTACCACCACCCCAGTTATGTATAAAGCTAAGAACAAAGGCTTTATATTTCTCTTTAAATATTTCCTTTATTATTCTATTCCTATGGGGAGCAATGGGGTCTTTTTTGACAAACCTTTGAATTCTCATGTTATACTCTGGATAGAGTTTATTAATAACTTCCAAAGCTTTTTTCACTCTTTGAGGTTTTTCATCCCCAAAGGAGAGGCTTCCGTGATGCTCAACAAAAAGGTCCAAGCATGCAATATGCCTCCATCCAAGAGAGGAAGCCCTTAAGCAAAAATCGTTTTCTTCTCCATAACCTTTGTCAAACTTTTCCTCGTCAAAATATCCGACCTCATTTAAACACTCCCTTCTTATATACATACAAAACCCTATGGCTGTAGGAATATCAACAATTATACCTTCATTAACCTTTCTACAAATGCTATCTATTTTCTTATAATCAAATCCACTGGGTATATCATTATCATAATTGGGTTTTGGAATACTAAGGATAGTTGCCCTGTTAGACAAGGGAGTAACTGTACCTATATTTTTTGAAGAATAAGCAGATTTCTTAAGCCTATCTAACCAATAATCTGGAACAAGAGTATCAGAATTCAATAGCACTACATCTCTATTTTTGTGAAGCCTCATTCCAATGTTTACACTTTTTACAAAACCTAAATTCTCTTCATTTTCTATCAAGGTTATTTTACCTTTTTCTGCAAGTCGGATTAGTTCTTGTCTTAAATCTTTTTCTGGTGTGCAATCATTGATTACTATAATCTCATAAGCAACTTCTGTTTTTGCCTTTAGAACGCTTTCAATACATTCTAAGGTTTGTTTTTTCCCTTTATAAACGGGTATAATAATATCCACTATATCTACTATATCTACTATATCCACTATATCCTTGTAGATAATTCTATTTGAATCTTTATTTATATTGGTTCTAATTAAATCTATGCCTGTTTTTATATAAGGGAGTAGTATTTTATCTCCTTTTTCTCTTAAAGATTGTGCAACTTTTTCTAATCCTTCTAAAATATCAAGTGCACTAACTGCTTTATGGGAATCAATAACTTTAATATTAGTATCTTTTATGAAGATTGAAAAAGTATAACTATTATCAAATAAACTCCTATCCTCCTCTGAAAGAGAGTAATAAAAACCATAGCATCCTTTTCCATAAACCCTTTCAGCATCTTCTCTTATGAAATCCGTTTGCACGCTTCCAACTTTTTTATTGTTTATATATATGTCCAAATCAAGAGGGCCTGGGTAATTTCCATTCTGTATCCAACCTGCAATAGCATTTTCATCGGCTTGGTCTATGTAGAAGTTCTTTATATAGAACCTAAAAATCTTTTCTTTGTGTAGAAGTTTATTATTATGGCTATTCATTATAGAGATAGTATGAGGCTTGCCATCAAGATATGCTGGCGGTATTTTAAATTTAAAGCCTGTAGGAGTATAAATACCAAATTT
>JAMWBQ010000158.1 GCA_023819315.1 Candidatus Omnitrophota bacterium | reverse complement strand
ACACGATCTACAAATCCTCCTATATCAGAATTCTTCAATTTATAGATTGCCTCCAAAGCCTTGCCAAATAATTCAAGCTTTTCTATGTTCAAAGACTTTGGTTCTTTTTCTGTTTCAGCATCATTCCAAAACCAATACCCCCGCTTACCATCTCTATCTACATCATCTATATCCTTGACAAAAAGAATATATTGCTTAATCGCTGCTTTTATACCCTCTGAAAATGGAGTTCGCGTCAGATCAAATGATTCAGGAGGTAACCAACATGTCTCATTCAAAATATCGCTAAGAATCTTTCTTGCCTCAGGAGAGAAATTCTCTATGATTACTATTGCCCTATCTAATTCTTTCTGTGACGTAGTGTAATCGTAAGCTGATTTATAAGCTTCTATTATTGAAAATAAAGTCTTCTTAGTGAGTTCCTCTAACTTATTCTCTACAAATTCTTTGACCTTAGCATAATCAAGCAAATCTCTTATCAGCTTTGCTTCACTATTACTCAAACCATCTTTAAGGTTAATTTTAAATTTATCATTGATATAATTATGGAAATTGTCATGTAAATCTTTGTAACTAATCTCCTCAGAACTATCTAAATCAATTTTTAAACTGTCTCTTAACCAATTCTTTACAATCTCAATACTTTCAGGAGTAAACATCCTATTTATCAATACCTTTAGTTTCTCCTTCTCTCCTTGAGAAATACCATCCTTTAAATCAATTCCAGAGTTGGCTTTAAGAACTTCATTTATATTGCTAAACAAAAATTCTAAGTTTGTCTCAGTTAGGCTTTTATACATACGGAAATAATAGTTATCGATAGTATAATCCTTTATTGCTTTCTCCACATCTTTCAATAACTGCTCAAATTTTATCTCAGGAAATGCTGAAGGAGCTAAAAGAGATTTTGATTTATCAGAAGGTTTATTGACATCTCTATCCCTTCGTTCATTTATCTCTTGCTGTTTTCTACCTAAGACATTTAGCATTTTGTAAGAATCTATTGATACATTATAACTATCTCCTTGGTAAATATTAGAACTTGGCTTTTTCTTATTAAATATACGTATTAAATCTCGTAAAGAGTTGCCTATATTTAAAATATTCCTTGAAGAAATCCCTCCCCTTATTTCCCAGTTATTTGCAGAATCTACAATACTATTTTTATTAAACTGTAAATAGATATCTGCATCAGAATTAGGATTAACTATCACCCCCAAAGCACTACTATGTTTACCCAATTCTCCTGAAAACCTTATATGACCATTATTTAACTCTCCACCAATATTAGCAGTGTCTGACTGAGGATTATATCTAATGCCAGTTGCTAAGTCCCATTGACTATTAAAGACCCTTAATGCCTTTAAGGAAGCATTTAGGATTTGGTAATCTTTATCATCCCAAGAATAATTTAGTCTCATCCCTAATCGCTTGGTAAGAGGAATATCCGAACCTATATTTAAATCCCATATCTTCTGGGAATCGTATATTACATCTATCAATAGACTACCCTCTTGCGGACCTAAACTTAAATAGCGCGTATTTACCGATATAGCCGTGCGTAAAAGCTTAGCGGCTTCTTCCTCTCTAAGATTAATACCTATTTGGGTAAGTGTCTGAATTTGCTCCTTAAAGGAAACTTTCCCTCCCAAAATAAAAGAGTTAATTAATGCTTCTTTATATTTATCCTCTATCCCTGAATACCAATTGATCGGCTGCTCTTTAGATAATAAATGGGGAGTGATTTCAAGATTATTTATCTTAAAAGGAATATTTATTTGGAATCCCTTTAGTAATCTATCTTTATAATCTGTATTTTGATAATATGCTATCCTCGTCTTGTTTATATTTATATTAGCGCTAAAGTCTTGTTTATTCATAAGATCCCAATAAGTATTCCCCCTAACTTTACCTATTCTAAGCCCAGAAGATAAAGCGGAATTATTGATCTTGCCGTCTTCTGTAGACAAATATAAAGAGGCGTAACTAACTCCTTTGTTTATATTAAACGCGGAAGAGGAATCTACTTTATCCTCTCCTATTCTCCAATTCGTACTTGCCCCCAATGGCCCTATCCTTGTGCTTCCACCTCCTCCATAAGTCCATTCACCATTATTATTATTCGTAGCACTCGCATAAACCCTAAGATACCGATTACGAGCCTCTAATCCAAATCTTTCAGCCCAACTATCCTTGCCAAAATAACCACCAAAATTATCTCCTCTTACGCCCACTGAACCGCTTATACTATTGCCATCATAGAAAATACTTCCAGGAATTCTTATCTTATCTTTTTTCTCACTCACAATCTTTGCAGGAACAGTTGTTCCATAAGGAGAAATTGACTCATTTTCTTTTGATTCTTGCTCTTGAGAAGGCGGAATACCTACTTCAGCTTTCTCGATAGTCTGCTCCACAGTAGAAGGTTGAGTTTGTAGCACAACATCTTTTGTTTCCTCTTTTCTTTCTGGATGAGAAGGAGTTGTTTGTTGAGGTTCTTCTTTTATTTCAGGTTTAATTTCTGGAGTTGATCCTTCCGCAGGCTTAATAATATTCTTGTTCTGTGCCTCAGATACATTTGGTAAGGTAGAGCCTGTCTTTAACGCACCGGTGTCACTCTCGTTAACTGCCTTCTGATAATCCTCTCTGGTGTGGTTTAATCTCTCTTCTGCTGCTTTCTTTGCTTCTGCTAAATCCTGGTTTAAATTCTCTTGAGATTGCTTAAGTTGTGCTTCTTGTTGTTTATTCTTGGCTTCCAAATCCTTGGTATCAGAGGTGTATTTTTCTTTAGATTTTTTATTATCTTCTTTTGCCTTATTAACTTCTTGAGGAATAATCCCAAGATCTTCTTTGGCTTTATTAAGATTGGGTTGTAATTTATCTTTATCTTGGCTTAATATTTCTTTAGAAAAAGATATCTGCTTTTTAACTTCACCAATTGAATTTTGTCTTATAGATTGTTGTGGTTGTGCTGTAGTTTTTGATACATCTTTCTTAGTTTCTCTCTGTGAAACAAGTGTTGCATATTTCTTAAAATCCTTAGGATCAATATAGCCGATTAATTTTTGATTATTTTTCTCATCATATACCTCTATATCATTAGCACGGTTCCAGTTCCCTGGCCATAACCAGAAACCTAAATCCTGACCATTATTATCTCTTAGGTATTTTAAGGGGATAGTGTAAAGACCAACCT
>JAMWBQ010000157.1 GCA_023819315.1 Candidatus Omnitrophota bacterium | reverse complement strand
CCCATTAGGAAGGTATATCACCCGATCAGCCGGACAACCTATGTCTAGGGCCCTTTGGTAAAGTACAGTGCTAATCGTTGTTATACCATCTGCAAGGAGTTTGCTTTTCCGTTTTTTGAAGCTTCAAGATATTCATCTAATTGCGTATTAAAACCAACTTTGAATAGTCCGCCATCTTTAACTGAAATTGGTGGTTCTTCTACTAAACTCTGTTCTAATATATCAAGTAAATCATCAAGGGGTTCTAGTTGATTAACTTGTACAAGCGTATTCTGATTCATAGAATTTAGTAATGCTTTAATATTCGGTATTTCAGAAATGGAATGTTTAAGTTGAATTAAATCTCTCGCATTAACATTTCCGTAACTAACACGCCCAACAAGACGTTCAATATCATACACTTGATTAAGATATGTTCTTAAGGTGTCTCTTTCTATGAAATGAGCACTAAATTCATCAACGATATCTAATCGTGCTTCAATTTGTTCTTTACTTATTAGTGGTCTATCTATCCATTGTTTTAAGCGGCGTGCTCCCATTGGTGTTTTCGTTTCGTCCATTAGCCAAAGTAGCGTTCCTTTTTTTGATTTTAATCGAATGCTTTCCGTTAACTCAAGGTTTCTCTTAGCATAAAAATCCATTTTCATATAATCTATAGCTGCATATTGAACAACATCCTCGATATGCGATAAATCACGTTTTTGTGTATGATGAATATAATCTAGCAATAATTGTGTCGCTTGATACATTAATTTATGTTCAGTTTGATTCACACTATAGATTTCTGATGATAACGTTTCCCTGACTGTTATTGTTTCTGTCACCATATTAATTTGTCTTTTTAAATTATCGGAAATATTGTCATTGATAACAACTTCGTTAGGGTTTATCGTCGTAATTTCATTTAATAAAGTCGCTTCATCATTAAAATGTGTAACCTTTAATTCGCCAGTAGAAACATCACAGTAACTAAGCGCAATTTCAGGTTGATTCATAACAAAACTTAAAATATAGTTATTTTGTTTATCATCTACACCACCTTGCTCCATCACAGTTCCTGGAGTAACAATTCTTACTACCTCACGTCTAACCATACCTTTCGTTTGTTTCGGATCTTCCATCTGTTCACAAATAGCTACTTTTAATCCTGCTTTGATTAGTTTAGCAATATAACTTTCTGCTGAATGATAGGGCACTCCACACATAGGAATTTTGCCCGATGGGTCTTTGCCACGGGAAGTAAGGACTAAATCTAATATAGCTGAGGCTTTCTTGGCATCTTCATAAAACATTTCGTAAAAGTCTCCTAATCTAAAAAAAAGAATACAATCATTATAGGAGGCTTTTATTCTTTGATACTGTTGGACCATGGGGGTTAAATTCTCCATAACTAATATTTATACCATAAATTTACTTAATAGAAAATAATAAAATATAGATTATTTTCTATTTTTTAAAGAGTTCAAAACATAATTAAGTTAATCTTGACATATGAACTTTAAGGGTTAAAATACTTTTTAAGGCTTTAATATAATGGTAAATATACCAAGAAAGGAGTGAAAATGAGATTAAGAACTATTTTTATAATTTGTTTTATTTTAGGAGTTGTCTTAAATCTAAATACTCAGCTTTATCCACAATCACAGAAAAAGCCTTCTTCTTTAGACCAAGTTTATGAAAATCTTATAAAAAATTCCTTAGAAAATGTAGTTAGTGAGTTAGCTAAAGCAAAAACAGAAAATAAAATTCTCCAGGAAGAAATGGAAAAGTATAGAGCAATTGTAGAAAATCAGCAGAATAGTATTAAGGATTTTAGTAAGAAAGAGGAAGCTTTGAATACAAGGATAAAAGATTTACAGAACGAGTTAGATAAATATAAGAAAATGTTAACAAGCAAAGATACACAGATGAAAGATACCGAAGAGATTAAGCGTTATAAATCCGAACTTATAGATAAAACCAAAGAGTTAAATGAAGCTAAAAATGAGCTTAAAAAGTATAAGAATACCGTGGATAGTTTAGAAACGACAGCAAAATCCTTACAATATCAATTGAACGAAGTTACTAAAGAGAAAGAAAAATTGATGGCAGATTTAAATAATTTACAAGGAACAATTTTGGACTATCAACCTCAATTTACTAAATATCAGGCACTCTTTACCGAAGAAAAGAATAAAAATGAAGAGTTAGTGAAGAAATTGAGTTTATTAGAGGAAGATAAAGTAAAACTTCAAAATAGTTTTAGTAAAGAAAAGCAAAAATTGGAAAATATCGTAAGGGAATTGGAATATAAATTAAAGATTTTAGATGCTGAGAAGCAGGAATTAGCTAAAGATGAAGAACGTTACAAGGATGAGATAAATAACCTTAATATTCGTCTTAGCGAATTACAAAATAGTTACAATATCTTATCTAAAGAGAAGATCGGTTGGGAAGAAATTGGTAGAGCTAAAGAAGAGGAGTTAACAAAGATTAAGAAAGCGTTTGATAAATTGATTAAGGAACAGGAGAGAATTGAGATAGAGAAAAATAAATTAGCAGAAAAGATAAATGTTTTAGAAAAGGAGAATAGTAATTTAATAAAAGAGACGGAAAAATATAAGAGTGAAAAAGAAAAAATATTAGCTGATTTACGCTCTTTACAAAATAGATATGATAGTTTATCAAAAGAAAAATATACTTTAGAGAAAATTAGAAATGAGCAGGTTAAGGATATTTCTAAACTGAATGTTAGCTTAGATAAATTTAATAAAGATATAAAAGAATTAGAAAATAGGATAAAGAGTTTAGAGAAAGAACGTGCTTCTTTGTTAGAAGAGAATAAAAAATATAAAATAGATAATGAAAAAATAAGAGCGGATATTGTAAGTTTGAATGGAAATAATAATAAATTACTTAATGAGAAAGCAAGCTTGGAGAGTATCAAGGAGGAGTTATCTAAGAAAGTTGCAAGCTTAGAGTCAGAATTGGGTAGTTTAACCCAAGAGAATATAAATTTAAATCAAACTATAGCTAAGTTAAACGAAAATATAGTTCAAACCAATAAATTAAACCAAGCCAAAGAAGAAGATAACAAGAAACTAATAAGTGAGTTAAGCCAGATAAAAGAAAAATTAGCAAATTTAAGTCAAGAAAGAGACAACTTAGCCAAATTAAAAGATAGCCAAGCACAAGAGATAGCTAAACTAACAGGTGATTTAGAAACAATAACAAAAG
>JAMWBQ010000156.1 GCA_023819315.1 Candidatus Omnitrophota bacterium | reverse complement strand
CGATAAATACATTGAAACTATTCCCTTTTTGGATTATCTTTTGGAGTATTTGTGTAATTAAATTAGCTAATTTCCCAAGATTATTTTCTTCTGATGATGACTCTAAAACAATTGCGGTTTCATATTCGCTATCTAAGAGATAAATATCTATACCATTTAATATCTTTTGCTTTATCCTTTTTTCTCTCTCAATCGGAAATCTAAATCTCATCAGTTGCATATGAGCTTGGGCTTGAGAGGCACCTGCTTTTGGAGCTTTAGGATGCTCAGAGTAATACCAACCATTTATTGCCAATCTAAATTTTTCTAAGTTCTTTAAAGTGGGTGAATTATTTAATTCTACAAGTAATCTTAACCCATCCAATACATTTTTATATTCCCAAATTTCTTTTTGTGGAACAAATCCTTCTCCTCGAGAAACAGTGATATGATAGGGCTGGGTCTCTGGAGGTTTTTTAGGATTATTTGGAAGAATAGCAAAAGGATTAAACATTAACCACCACAAATTCTTACCTTTCCAAGGAATCCGGATCTCTAAAGGTGCATTCTTTCTTACATTAGCCGGAACCAAAATTCTTGCTTTAGGGGCTTCTTCGGTTAGTCTTTTCTGGCCTATTCCTGTAGCTGCAGGTCGAGCAGCACGTTTAGAGTTTTGGATAAATATAAATTCTGCTTTATCCACTAAACCTTCTAATCTATCTTCATTAACTAGGTACCACCTTCCGTCTTGAGTAAATACTGCATAGGATACGGTATTACCTTCTTCTTCAATAACAAAGAATTTCTCTTCTCTTCCTTCTAAATTTATCCTTCTTACTTTTCTTTGGATATCGTAGGCATATACTATGATAGTAAATAAACCCTCTTGATGAGGAATTTCTCTTGAGTGAATACTTACTTTATTCTCTTGAGGAATAATTACTTTGCTATTCTCTTCAGCAACTAAGAGGGCAAAGTAATATTCCTGTGGGTTTTTAGGATCTATATCGAGAATCTGGTTGTTTTCAGATTGTATGATTTCATCAATGATTTTAATCTTTCTTTGTGAATCTGATACTTGAACTTCTGACGATTCTATTAATTTTAGAAAATCCTTTCTTGTTTCCTGTCTTAACATCTCAGAGGCAGTTTGAATTGCATCATAAGTAGACTTAAAGGTGGAAATTACAGCGTCGGTCTCCTGGAAGGCAATGGGTTTCATCTCAGGAATTTGAGTGATATCACCAGTAATTGACTCCATAAATAGAACTTGGGGTCTTTCTTCTAATTCCTTATCCTCTCTTACATCTAACCAATTAGGTAATCCATATAAAGGTAAATATTCTAAGAGGGCTTTAACTTTATAATAGTTTGCCATTCTATTTAGACCGATAGATTCTCTGAAGAATTTTGTATATTCAGGGTTTTCTTCATCTTCTATTTTCTCAGGGATAATCCTGTGGATTTTAGGGTCAATTTGGTCTTTTCTTACAAGTTGGTACTCTTGGACTTGCATGTTATAGACTAATTCGTGATATTTTAGATTAACGCCTTCAACTAACATCTTTCTTTCAGTAACCAAATCTTCAACCCAACTGCCTCCTTTTTGTCCCTTCTCGTTTCTTACAGTCTCAATTACAACGTTATGGCCTTTACTCATAAGATATAAGACAAAAGCAAGCCTATCTAAATCAATAGGAGTAAAGAGTTTTATTAGGTCATCGACATTGGTATTATGCATAATTAAAGTTAGGTCTTTAAGTTTGGGGTTATTCTCTTGGGCTGATTGATATTGGCTAAAGAAGTATCCCAAGGCAGATTGTTCTAATTCTTTTAGAGTGTCATTCTTAAGAACTCTTAAGCTATGGCCTTTGTGGACTGTCTGCATTAAGGTATAGCCATGACCAAATGGTCGCCTGAATTGTGGTCTTTGATGAAGTTCAAATTCTTGAGTATAACCCTGGAAGGTATGCTGAATGATAAAGAGGATATTTTCAGGATTAAAACCAAAGAAGTTGTATTTCCTAAATTCAGCAATCACATCTTGGTAAGTTAGGTCATTTACGTGGATGATGAGTTTTGCTTGAGAGAGAACTTCATTTGGCAATACACCTTCTTCTTGTCTGGCTAATTCTTCTAATTGTAATCTTAAGGCAAAGAGGAGTCTTGCTCCTAAAGTAAGATCTGAGATTTCTTTAAATTGAGGATATTTATCTTGTAAGAGTTTTAAGAAAAGGTAAGTTACATAATCATCGAGTTCTTTTTCAGTAAGATTGTATGTATTATGAAGGCCTTCTTTGACTAATGATTCAGCATCGTATTTTGCTTTTTGGATTTTCTCATTAAGTTTTTCTCTTTGGTCTTTTGAGAGCCTATCTTCCACTTTTCTTCCCGGCATCTGATTTAGGTCTTTTCTCATAATCTCATAAGGATTGAAAAAGTATTTTGCACCTCCACCTAAGATAGCTGCTGCCCTTGTGGCTGCACCAGCAAAGAGGAATTGAAATACCAGACCTCCAGATAAAACTAA
The DNA here is from genome assembly GCA_023819315.1 of Candidatus Omnitrophota bacterium. Taxonomy (GTDB): domain Bacteria; phylum Omnitrophota; class Gorgyraeia; order Duberdicusellales; family 4484-171; genus JAMWBQ01. The sequence continues at coordinate 717 of JAMWBQ010000156.1, read as the reverse complement.
GAGTTTTGCTTTTGAAAGCCATCCTTCAAATTCAGAAGAATTCCTAAATTCATCTAAACTTACTCTTTGAGCTGCTCTTAAAGAATTTGGATAAGAATTTACTTTAGAAGCATTAAATTCAGTTCCATCTTGAGTGAGTTCTTTTAACCTAAAAGGAATGTAGCTCTCAAAGTTCTCTTTAGAGGTATAGGCTAAGACTTGTTTTAAGTGAGAGAGCCAATCTTCATCAGGAGTTAATCCTAAAAAATTATCCTCTAAGAATCTGATATGTTCTTCCAAGAAGTTATTTTTTAAGAGATATCTTATCGTATAAAGACGGGCTTCTTCTTCCGAGGCGGTTGGATTTAAGAGATGATACAACTCATGTCCTTCAAAGATTACCTTTAGTTGTTCAGGCGGTCCTCTTAGAGTGTTGGGGTTGACATATAAAACTCCTCCTTTTACTTCTGCAGGTGATTCTAACGATGGGCTGATGATGACATTACGGTTATCCAAAGTAATCCTTCTTTCAGCCAAAGCCTCCCTTCTACCAAAGGCATTAATGATAGTCTGAAGTTCTTCTTGAGTTGGTTGTCTATCTGGTTGGTTGGCGGTTGGTAGAGTTGCGGGGTAAGACTGGTTAGTGGTTTGAGTTATTTTTCCTTCTTTATCAATAAATATGCTTACATTTTTTAACATTAATGGCTGTTCTCCTTCCTGATTGAATTGTTTTCTTGA
>JAMWBQ010000155.1 GCA_023819315.1 Candidatus Omnitrophota bacterium | reverse complement strand
TAGCTCCGTAGTTTGTCAACTTTTACGGGAGAGTGTTCCAAAAATAGCCTAAGAACTCCAAAATATAACCAAGTAAAAGAAAACAAAAATTTAACCAAGCTAAGCAAACCAGCTATATTTTGGTAATACTCTACTATCAATTTTTTAGCAATTTTTTAAGGTGGATTACTTTTAACCCTATATACTACCATACTTGGAAAATCGTCATAAACCAACTCAAAATAGCGGTCGTCATATTTTCTTAGGATAAACATCTCGTTAAAAAGAGTCTTGTCTAATGCTGGAGTGATGTTAAAAAGGAGCGTCATATTGTCTTTGTTTTTCAAAATTTGTAAAATATTGCCAGTACTCTGAAGTCCTTTTCCTTGAAACTTTGATTTTGTTTCATCTAAGTAATATATCTCTTTAACAGGTACAGAACTGTTCTCCACGTGGATTGTTCCGTCATCAAGGCGAACTCTTGATATTTGGCAATCTAAAATGTGAGGCTCACTCGCTTGGCATATTGAAAAGGAAATTCTGCCTCGAAATCCCTCTTTTTTCTTAAATTCATAACTACCAAAATAGTAAATCCAACCAAATTTTCCGATAAGATCCTCGGTAAAGACCCAATAAACGGGAACTTCTATAGGTTTGTAAAATTCCCCACTTTTTATTCTTTTAACTACTTCCTCCGCAGATGCCCCATTTTTCATAATCTGGGCAAGCCCATTTAATCCATAATTACTGACAAAAGAGGTAATAAGCCAAGCCTCTCTTGGATCGGAGGTGCTAAAGGACCTTGCTACAAAATAGGTTTTAGGGGTTGTTTGTGAGCCTCCATCATGTACTACAGATCTTCTGGCATAAAGTTGAAAAGCATAGCCATAGTCCCACCAAGTCCATACAACGGCATTTTTGGGTGCATTTTCTTTTATCCATTCCATGTTTTTTACCAATCTTGCATGTAGAACAGGAGTATAGTTCATATCAATAACCATTCTCTGAACCAAGATTACTTCTAATACCATAAAAGCGCCGATTATCAATACCAATAATCTTTGCTTGTGTTCCTCCTTGAAAATGTTTAAACGAGGGAAAAACTTTTCAAAAATAAAGTGGATCATAAAGCCCAACCCAAAACCTATGAAAGGGGCAAGGTACATGCCAAATCTAATTCCAGAAACAAAAGCTAAAAGTCCTATTACAAAAAAGGGAAAAAGAAATATGAGAGATCTAAGATGAATAACAAATAGCAGTACAGCGCCTATCAATCCCAATATACCAAGAATGTAGCTGTAAATAACCGAGGATAAAACACCCTTAAAGCCGTACCGAGAAAGCTCTGAGATTGAAACAAGAACATTGGGAAAATCCGAAAAAAGTTTGTCAGTTGTGGTTGAACTTTTTATATTAAAAACCAAGGTTAATACTTGCCATAAAAGATGAAAAGGAGCTTGGTATATATACCATAACTGCGGCAAAATTAGAATAGCTAAGTATAAAATATCCTTCTTATTAAAGTTAAACTTTATGGAAAGGGGATATAGTCCAATCCTTGAGTTATTCCAGATATAAGCTATAAAAAATGTAATAATTAAGACAAAATTTAGGTTTGGATGTCCATACCAAAGCTGATAAAAAATTAGAAACAAGCTTGATAAACCGATCCAGAGAACTTTATCTTTAGTATTACTTGAATTAAAAAAGCTATAGAAGAAATAAGCTATAAAGAAAGGAAAAGTTAAATTAAGTACGTCAGTATCTAAGCGCATTAGATTGCTTCTGCTTAAGTAAATAGAAGAACAAACAGTTACTAAAGCGCCTATTATTCCAGCAAAAGGTAGTTTAAGTTTATTAAAATACAAGAACAAAGGGAAAGCAAAGGTAATAGACAAAATGGGTATTAGATAATAAGTTAGCCAAGCCACGCTTAGATTAGTAATTTTATGAAGATAGTAAAATATATGGCTTATTAAAGCCCCATAAAAAATATAATTACAATGAAATCCCTTAGAAGAAGCATAATTCTCTGGAAAACATCTTAATGGATCTGCTTGTCCAGCTATGTATAGACCCTCTTCAATATCTAAAGCGTATCTTGCAAAATAAAAAGAGTCGTATTCACTATATATAGGTTCCCCTTTATAAAAAAACATTTCTTCTTTAGTTTTCCAATATCTAATATCTTCGTAACGAATAAACATACCAAGCAAGACAGTAAAAATAAACAGTACATAGATCAACAATTTTTGCATTATAAACACCCTCCTAAGCTTACATTTTAAATCATAATTAATTTACACGTTGGATAAGAAATTAGCCACCTACATAAGACCTCCTATAAAAGCTATAGTGAGTAGCATAAGTCATATCAAATAAAACCATTAGGAGTATTCCATGATACAACTCTTCAAATTCCTCTACCTTCCTACTATGCACACTCCATATTCTCCTTTTGCTCTTTGCCCAACATAACCTACTGCCTACCCTCCTTATCATTTGTATACTCGTTTCGCTTACCCTTAGTTTGGGCGTTCTGCTTGTTTTTTACTTTTGAGGAGAGAATAAGTTTGAGTAGGTTTATAAGCTTTTGAGTATTTGTTGGTATAGTTGTAGGTAGTGTGGTAATATATTTAGGGCTATTATTATCGCCTCCCCTTTCTTTTTGTTGGCAGGAGGAATTTTGGATAAAATTAATTTCTCACCCAGCGTATAAATTATATAAGGATAATATCTTCAGTAGTGGTAAAGGTGGATATAGCAAAGCTAAAGACTTTCGTTATAATTATGCCAGAGAGCCGTATTTTAAACTTTTATCACAAAGGTTTCAAGAAAAAGTATTCAGGGTTGAATTAGTATATTTATCTAAGAATATAGATCCACAAGATGTTACTAAGCTTCCAGACGTTCCTGTCCATTGTAAATTCTAAGGATTAAAGCCGAAAAGCATAATAATTAAAAATTACACTTCATATATTTTGAGTACAAGGAGACAAATTATATCGTGAATGTTGTATAGTTGGATTTTTTGAATAGCCCCTTTTAAAGCCTGTGTAGTATAATTAAAAACATGCTAAAACAGACAAGGGTAGCTTGGAGCATAACTCATCAAGAGTTCACCGTAACAGACTATTATTACTTTTCCATACTACAAAAAGAAGCAGAAAAGAGGGGTCTTATTATTCATGAGGTTGATAAGTGGGAAAAGCTTGCCGAGTACGATACCATAGTTTTTAACTATCCAGAGATTCCCTTTAGC
>JAMWBQ010000154.1 GCA_023819315.1 Candidatus Omnitrophota bacterium | reverse complement strand
TTAATATTCGTGGTAATAGTAGGCATATTAGGGTATTGGCAGAGAGATAATTTAAAGAAGATATTTTTTAAAGAGGAAGACCCTATGTCAGTAGAAGAAGAGATAGTTTCTGTGAAGCGAGGTAATATGGAGATTAAGATTTTAGCTGAGGGGGAAGTAAGAGCGCGCAACAAAGTAGAAGTTAGGGCATCGAAAGCAGGCCGGGTGGAAGAAATTTTAGTAGATGAAGGTAGGGAGGTTAAGAAAGGTCAGGTTTTAGCTTGGATTAGTAGCGAAGAACGAATAGCTCTTTTAGATGTAGCATTAGCTCGTTTAGAGGAAGCAGAAAAGAGTAAAGATAGTGAAAAGATTAGGGAGGCAAAGAAAGAGTGGGAGCTCGCTGAAGAAACTTATAAAAAGATGCCTATTGTTGCTCCTATTGATGGAACGATTATTCATCGGGGAATAGAGGTAGGTCAAAATATCTCTTTAGATACTACTCTCTTTATTCTAACCGATGTCTTAGTAGTGGTGGCAAGAGTTGATGAGATAGATATAGGCAAGGTGGAGATTGCTCAGCCGGTAAGAATAACTTTTGATGCTTTCCCTTTAGAGGTAGTTTACGGTAGAGTAATAAAGATAGCATACAATGCTACAGTTATTGATAATGTGATTTATTACGATGTTACCACAGATATAGAGTTAAGCAAGGAAAGATTAAAGTCAGGAATGACTGCTAATGTGGAAATTATTCTTAAAGAGTCTAAAGATACATTAATTATTTCTAAGAGAGCAATAGTTAAGAAGGAGGAAGGTAACTTTGTATATTGTAAAAGAGATGGAAATAACGAACTAATACCGATAAAGACAGGGTTAGATGATGATATAAACATAGAGGTAATAGAAGGATTAAAGGAAGGGGATGAGGTAGTTATTAAAAGTGAAGCTAAACCATCAACTAATTCTTCTAAGAAGAAAGGATCAAAATTTAAAGTTGAGCATTTAAAATACTTTCGTAAGAGCGGATAGATAAGGTTTTTATCAGAGATTATTAATAAGAGAATAGCAGAAAGACTTCTTAGAGAAACAGAGGAGATGTTTAGATGGTTAGTAAGAATAATGAAGTAGATAAAATAATAATTGCTTTTGTTAAAGAACTAAAAAAGAGATCCCTGTAGATAAAGTGTTTTTATTTGGTTCCTATGCTAAAGGAAAAGCTAATAGGGATAGCGATATTGATTTAATAGTTGTATCCTCGCATTTTTATAAAGGAAAATATATGAAACATATGCAGTATCTTTTTAAAAAATCTGCTAAGATTAGTTCTCTTTTAGAACCTATTCCCGCAACTCCCGATGAGATAATGTATGCTGACAAAAGGCTTTTTTTAGGTCAGGTTTTAAGAGAAGCAAAGGAATATGTTATTTAAAAATTTATTAAAAGTATTAAAGCTCTTCCCAAAAAGATAGAAATTATTTATCCCATGGTTTAGTGACAAAGAATAATTAAAGGATTTTAAGAATGAGAGTAAAAAATAAAGGTATCAAGGTTTTATTATTTAGTTAACTGGGATGGAATTAGGAGAAAAAATAAGACAATTAATTACCGATAATCCCTATAGTCTTAATGTAAACGAGAAACGTAAAATTATTAGAGAGCTTCTTTGGGAGCTTACTCTGTATCATAAAGAGCACTGTCTTCCCTATCGTCGTATATTAGAGGCATTACCTATTTTTTTATCGCCAGATACAGATATAGAAGATTTTCCTATGCTACCTGTAAGGTTATTTAAATTATGTGAATTGAAAAGTATACCTTTTCAAGATATAGAGAGGGTATATACTTCGAGCGGGACAAGTTATGGGGTTCCTTCGCGGATATATCTTGATAAAAGGACAATATTTTTACAAGCTAAAGCAAGCGATTCCGTATTATTTCATTTTATAGGAAGTAGCCATTTTTCTTCTTTACTTGTAGATACACCAGAGATTTCTAAAGATGAAAGAATCTCTCCTGCGCGTAGTATAGGGATAAGAAGATTTACTCAGATATCTCAAAATTATACTTTTGCTTTAGATAAAAATATGAACATTGATTGGAGCAGTATAGAAAGATTTAAAAACTATGATGATAAAAAAATTATATTTGGATTTACTTTTATTATCTGGAAACATTTATTAGATACTCTTGAGATAACACAGGAAAATATTGATTTAGAAGGAGCGATACTTTTCCATACAGGAGGATGGAAGAAACTTGAAGAGCATGCTGTAGACGATAGTATTTTTAAAGAAAAGGTTAAACAATTTCTTAGAATAGGTTTGGTCTACAATTACTATACAATGAGCGAAGCTATAGGAATAATTTTTATGCAATGTGAGCAAGGTTTTTTTCACGTTCCCGATTTTGCAGAAGTTATAATTCGTAATCCTCAGACCTTACAACCTCTAATAAATCGTTATAGAGGGGTTATTCAGATTATTAATCCTTTAACATTAAGTTACCCTGGCCATAGTATTCTTACCGAAGATATAGGTGAGGTTATTGGTGAGGATGATTGTCCTTGTGGTCGTAAAGGGAAATATTTTAAAGTTTATGGTCGTTTACAAGGAGCAGAACTAAGAGGTTGTAGCGATACTTATGCATACGAATATTTTCTAAAGAAGGAAGAAAATGCAGGTATTAATTCCTAAGACAAATAAGGATTGGAGAGAGGTTTTAAGAGAATTAATCCAAAATAAACCTTTAATGCCATTTGAGAAGATAAGTTTAGATTTTATAGAAGAGTTATCAGGAAGGTTAGCCGAGGATAAATCTTTAGAGAAATATCCCGAGTTAAATTTTTTAATTAGATGGATAAATAAAGGACATTTAAATTGGCTTTATCAAGAGTATGAAAACAGACGGCAAAATAGAATCTGGATACCGCGGGGTGTGGTATTACACTTTCCTCCGGCAAATATAGATACCCTATTTATTTATTCTTGGTTTTTGTCGCTTTTGGTAGGGAATATAAATATAATTAGACTCTCACAAGATTATGAAGAACAGGCAGAAATTTTATTAAGAATTGTAGAAATGCTTTTGGAAGAAGAGAAATTTAATTTGATTAAAGAGAGGATATTACTACTTACCTATGGACACGATGATAAAATTACCGAAGAACTATCTAAATATTGTAATATTAGGGTAATTTGGGGTGGAGATGAGACAATTAAGAAAATTAGAGCTATTCCCTTACCACCGCGTGCAATAGAGTTAGTATTCGCCG
>JAMWBQ010000153.1 GCA_023819315.1 Candidatus Omnitrophota bacterium | reverse complement strand
GTAGGTGAAACTGTAACAATTTTGTCTGTATGATATATTCCACCGCGCATTAAATTAAATGCACCAGGATCATTTCTTCTTTGTAAGCCAAACCAGTGTTCCGGTGCGATCCCCAATTCTTTAAATCTCTCATATTCAAATCTGTTCCATTTTCCACCTTGATAAGCTAAATTATGAATCGCAAATACAGAGGCAACATCAAAGAATAAAGGATGGTTATGATATTTTGTTTTAAGATATACGGGGATTAATGCGGTCTGCCAATCGTTAGCATGCATAACTTGAGGTTTGCTAATTACACCTTGTATTACTAACAATTCAATTGCTTTAAAAGTCCCATCGCAAAGCAAAATGCTCTGTCTTAAAATATCTCCGAAATAAATCTCTTCTGAATACTTATCAGCATCTAAAAGATAAATTTCTATACCACTTACTATCTTCTTCCATATCCTGACATTTATTAAATCATCTAAAATTGATAATGAAAAGCTTATACCTGTATATTCCAAAATCAATGTATCTATTGTTTTATATCGCAAAGTAAATACGCTCACCCTTAATCCTTGCTTAACTAATGCCTTACATAGTTCTAATGAAACATCTCCCAATCCACCTGTTTTTGATAATGGGACTATTTCTGGAGTAACATAAACAATATCTTTTACTTCTAAAGAACTACTCGATTTATCATCTATATTTATATTTTTCGCTTTACTAGTTTTATTTATTTCTTTAATCAAATACCTAAAATAATTCCCACAAAACTCATCTGCAACCTGGTTCATCCTTGTCTCAATTTCTTGCCAATTTCCACTCCAAATAAATGAATTAACAACAATAGAACCTCTACCTTGGCGTAAATACTCTTCTCTTAAAAGGATCTGCGCTACTCCCTCAATTACACGATTAAACATATCTTCAGATTTATCAAACTTTGCTTCTTTTTCTTTACTATGGTCAGGAATTTTCAGTGTAAACGAGATATCGCCTCTTTTAACATCTCTAGCTAATTTCATCTGTACCTCATACGCTATAGCTCTTGCTAAAGTTTCTAAATCAGGAGTAATTCTTAAAGAAGAATTAAAATATTTTTCTAAGAGATGGTTTAACTCATCTATAAATTGTTGAGATTCAATTAAATCAGCGTTTGATTTTAAGGCTGTTATTTTATCTGCTTCATTTCTTCCTAATTCAAGAACTGCTTTTTGTTCCTCTTCTTCAGAAAGTTCCTTCCCATCATATCTTGCTAACCAGTTTTCTACTTTTTGTTTTAATTCTTCTAATAATTTGCTATCCTCTAAATCCAATTCCTCTTCTTGTTTTTCCTTTCGCATCATATTTAGTAAAGAATAAGCCAAAAAGCGCTTAAAGGCTTCTGAATAAACACTCTCAATAATTCTATGGTTCTTTTCTCTTAAATTAATTTGCTCATCAGTAAATGGAGACAAGAAGATAGTATATATGTTAGTTTTATCTTCACTTATAACTTTAAACCAACTATATCCTCCTTCAAGGAAGGTTAATTTAGGATAAGCAAAGGCATTAGCTAAGCCTTTAATTTTTCTTTCAACTTTAATATAGTCATCTGTTTCTTCTATTTTGTTATCGCCTTCTAAAACCTGTTCATGTGGAAAATCTTTTTTATGAAGGATAACAACTTCTATAAAATCTTGTCTTGCTAATCCTTGACATTGTTTATTGATATAAGCAATATAAATCTTTCCATCTTTTGCTAATAATAGAAGTCTATTTTTATTCTCATCTCCTATATCGTGATTGCCAAAATGATATTGAACTCCATCAATTTCATCAACACGATAGCCTCGGCTATGATAAAGAGTAAGTTTAGTGAATAAATCACTGTATGGTGCTCCTTTGCCTATAAAAGCAACTTGCATAATCGCGCCCTTCCCAGTTCCGGGAGCTGCTGAGTAAAGTAAAAACTTTGCTTCTAAATTATACTCACTTAGATCTATCAATCTTAAGATATTGGCTAATCTTGAAACTGGAAGAGTATCTATAATTTCTTCATTTAATTCTCCATTAATTAGTTTTTGGGCATAATCTTTATTTTCTTGGTACTCTCTTAAAGCGCCTTCTTTAACAAAATCAAAGATTTTATCATCATAAAATGCTTCTACAAAAGATAAAGTAAATTTTGAAGGATCTTTAAAAATTTCAGTTCTTATACTATCAATATCTTTAAATTCTAAACTTGATATACCATCGCTAATATTAGCTTGTATTTGAGCTGTTTGGTCCTCCAATAAAACATAAACATAGAGTTTGTATATACTTCTATTTACTGCGTGGTTTTTACCAAAAACTTTATCAGCGAAACTGCCAATCTCAAATAACCTTTCACGCTTTGGTTCTATACCAGTTTCCTCTTTAATTTCTCTTAAAACCGCAGCATAATAATTTTCACCTAAATTTAGGTGCCCTCCTACTGATTCTGCAAAACAACCTGGTTCAATATCTTTATTTTCAGAACGCCTTTGCACCAATACTTGATTGTTTTGGTTTACTATTAATACCCTTACATCTCTATGCCAATCACCATCATAATGAACAAGTTTACGTGGTTTAATTTTACCTAAATTCCTACCATCCTTATCAATTAACTCAAAGTATTCTTCTTTAAGAAGTAAATCTTCTAAAGAAATATCTTTGTCCAGTTTATCTTTAAATTCTTTTTGCCATTGTTTAAGTTGGCTAATAAACTTAATAAGTGTAGTTTCTGGATTTTCACCTTGTAAATCCTTGGCATATTTAAGAAGTTCTCCTGTTCGTTTGCTATCTAAAGCATCTAAGAATTCAAAGTAGTATCCTGATTTATAGATAGGTTTTATTTGTGAATAAAATCTATCTATTTTCTCTTGCAAACCTTCTTTTTTGATAAGGCGATGTAAGAGAAGGTCTTTTACAACCAAATGGTTTTCTTCTTCAGAATTATAGGACGTAGGTCCTTGAGCATAATTGCTATGACCTAACTCATGGAATAATCTTTCTGCTAAAATTAAAAGGACTGCTTCTTGATGCTCTGGGTAATTCTGATAAGTAGAAATTAATGTGTTTATAAAATCTTCATTGAAAATTATCTCAACTTCATTGGTTTGAGGATTAAAATATCTTGCGGAATTAGTGGGAAGCTTAAAAGAAACTCTAATTCTAATCGGTGGCGCCCTATTATCTGGTCTATTAATAAGTTCCTGATAGTATGCGTTAAGTTCAGGGTTAGCACTTATTAAGTTTTCTAAAAATTTTAAA
>JAMWBQ010000152.1:2886-3303 GCA_023819315.1 Candidatus Omnitrophota bacterium | reverse complement strand
GTTGGAATTATTTTTGCAGTGATTGGATCTGGCATATTTGGTATGGTTATGGAGTTTCTATTTTTAAGAAGGATTTATGGCAGACAGGATGAAGGTGGATTTCAGATACTTTTAACCTATTCTTTTATCTTGATAATAGATGATATGGTTAAGTATATTTGGGGACCTGAATACAAAACCATTGAAAAACCTGAGTTGCTAATAGATCAAATTCAATTTAGTAGCATCTTTATACCAAAATATAACTTATTTATACTTTTAGTAGGTTTGGTAATAGTTATTAGTTTCTGGTTTTTACTAAATAAGACTGAGACAGGTAAAATAGTTAAAGCAACTGCTATTGATAGAGACATGTTGGGGCTTTTAGGAATTAATGTACCTCTTGTAATGACAATAGTTTTTGGTGTGGCTACTGCC
>JAMWBQ010000152.1:0-2876 GCA_023819315.1 Candidatus Omnitrophota bacterium | reverse complement strand
ACTTGCAGCACCTCTTAGAACAGTTACACCGGGAGCTGGTATTGATGTCATTATTGATTCATTAATAGTAATTGTTCTTGGTGGTTTAGGTAATTTCTGGGGAGCACTGTTGGGGTCAATAATCATTGGTGAAGTATTAGCGTTCGGGATACTGTGGGTCCCACAATGGGCGTCTTTACTTAATTTTCTAGTTATGGTTCTTGTTTTGATTTTTAAACCTGAAGGGTTATTTCCCCAGAAAAAGGGTGGGAGGGTGTAATAATGAACAGGTTAAGAGAATTATTTCCCTGGTCAGTGATTATAATAGCATTTCTGTTAATCTTATTCTTGCCAGTTAGTGAGCATAAAGTCCATTTAACAACAAGAATATTAATTTTTGGCTTATATGCAATAGCATTCAATATATTGTTTGGTATGACAGGACTATTATCTCTTGGAAGTGCGCTTTTTTATGGTTTTGGAGCCTATGTAACAGGTATGATGACAAAAAGCTTTGGTGGTGATTATTTTATTTACCTGCTTTTATTTGGTGCTTTTAGTTGTTTTATATTAGCAGTTCCTCTGGGATTACTATGTCTTAGGCTAACAGATGTTTATTTTACCATGCTTACCTTTGCTTTTGGGCAGTTAGCATGGGGAGCATGCATAAAATTATATTATTTTACAGGTGGTGATGATGGCATCCAGGGGATTCCAAGAATGGCTATATTGGAATCCACAAAAAGTTATTATCTCTTTGTTTTTTTAGTTGTTTTCTTAAGTCTAATTATTCTTTGGAAGATTTCTAAATCCCCTTTTGGTCAAGTTTTGAATGGCATAAGACAGAATAGAAATAGAATTACTTTTCTAGGGTTAAATGTTTATAAACACCAGTTTCTTGCTTTTTTGATATCAGCATTTTTTACTGGATTGTCTGGTGGTTTATATTCGGGATTAGATGGTAGTATTCATCCAAATATGTTTTTCTGGACACAATCGGGTAGTATAATACTGATGGTTATATTAGGTGGAATTAATAGCTTTTTTGGCCCTTTGATTGGTTCAATTATATTTATTTTACTAGAAGATTATATTGGTAAAACAACAGAGTATTGGCCCTTTTTCCTCGGAACAATTATGTTAATTATTGTTATACTTTTCCCTAAAGGTATTTTAGGCACAATATCTAATTTTATCAAGGGGTTCAGCTCAAAAAGGGAGATTGGCAATGGATGTCATTCTTGAAATTAAAAATCTAAATAAGCATTTTGATGGTATTTATGTTTCAAAAAATATTATTCTTAAAATTTTTAAAGGTAGTTTGACTGCTATCATTGGTCCTAATGGAGCAGGTAAAACCTCTTTGTTTAATCTCATTTCTGGATATATTGAGAAAGATTCTGGAAAAATTTACTTTCAAGGTATGGACATATCAGATAAAAAACCAGAAAATATTGCATCCATGGGAATAGTTAGGGCCTTTCAAGTAGCTAATTTTTTCCCCGATGAAACTGTTTACGATAATGTATTAGTTGCAAGCATATCGCTTTTTAAAAAAAGTACTAATTTTCTTGCTGATAAGTATTCTTTTAAAAATATTAGAGAACATACAGATATGATTTTGAAAAACCTGAATCTCTTTGAAAAGAGAGATTTAAAGGCATCAGAACTTTCTCATGGTGATCAAAAGATTCTTGATATAGCAATGGCTCTAACCTTATCTCCCAAGGTATTATTGCTAGATGAGCCTACCGCTGGCATGTCGCCCGACGAAAGAAAGAGTATGGTAAAAGTAATCAAGGAACTCCATAAAAAATTTAATCTAACAACACTTTTTATTGAGCATGATATGGATGTGGTCTTTGGTATTGCTGAAATTATTAGAGTTATGGTAAGGGGAGAAATAATTGCAGAAGGGACTGCTGAAGAAATTAGAAATAATCCAATGGTTATAGAGTCCTACTTAGGAAAAGAGGTGTAGTTGATGGAAAAGATACTTTCTGTTGACAGGATAAATACTTATTACGGCAAAAGTCATATCCTTTTTGATGTAAGTTTGGATATTTATAAGAATGAAGTGCTATGTCTTTTAGGGAGAAATGGTGCTGGCAAAACAACCACTTTTAAATCTATTGTCATGTTAAATAAACCAGTATCGGGAAAAGTTATTTTTAATGGTAAAGATTTAAATGGTTTAAAGCCCTATCAGATTTTCAGATTAGGTATTGGTCTTGTTCCTGAAGATAGGAGGATTTTTGGTCCTTTGACTGTTAGAGAAAATTTAATGCTCGGGGCAAGAGTGGGGAGAAAGGGTGTTTGGAATTTAGATATGGTCTATAAATATTTTCCCATATTAAAAGAATATGAATCAAAACCCGGTGGTATGCTTTCTGGTGGTGAACAACAAATGCTTACTATAGCAAGAACACTCATGGGGAATCCTGATGTATTACTCCTTGATGAACCATCAGAAGGGTTAAGCCCTGTTATGGTTAATACATTAAAAGAAATAGTGCTTGGACTGAAAGCAGCTGGAGCGACTATCATTTTATCAGAACAACATGTAAAGTTTGCCATGGCAGTATCGGATAGAGTTAGCATTATTGATAAAGGGCATATCGTTTATGAGTCCAGTATTGAGAAGTTTAAAGAAGATTTAGAAATTCAAAAAAAATACTTGGCTGTTTAAGCTCTATGGGAGGAAAAGATGTTATCAAGGATAACATATTTTAAAACAACTCAAAAAGTTATAATGGGTCCCCAAAGTATAGAAATGGTTAATACTGAAATCAAAGATAGGAAGCTTAAAAACATATTTATTGTTACGGATGAAGGTATTGTCAAATCTGGAATATGTGATTTTGTTATAGAAAAAATAAAAAGGAGTGTAAAAAGAA
>JAMWBQ010000028.1 GCA_023819315.1 Candidatus Omnitrophota bacterium | reverse complement strand
CTGCTTTGATTTCTATTCCTTACTCTTACTATGACCAGCATCCCTTTGTAGAGGTTAATGTTAAAGGGACATTGAATTTATTACAAGCTTGCTTGAATTATAATATTAGGAGGATACTGCATACTTCCACAAGTGAAGTTTACGGAACAGCGCGGTATGTTCCGATAGATGAGGAACATCCTCGTTGTGGGCAATCACCCTATTCAGCAACCAAAATAGGTGCTGATGCTTTAGCGGAAGCTTTCTATCGTAGTTTTGGTTTACCCGTAACTATTGTTAGACCATTTAATACCTATGGGCCAAGACAGTCGGCAAGAGCAGTGATACCTACTATCTTGACACAACTACTTTGCGGTAGTAAAGAAATAAAATTAGGTTTATTGACTCCCAAAAGAGATATGGTTTATGTTAAAGATACTGTGCAGGGATTTATTAAAATTTTTCATTCTGACAGAACCATTGGGGAAGATATAAATATTGCTACTCAAAAAGAGATTTCTATAGGTGAGATAGCGGACAAGTTAATTAATATGGTTAATCCTTCTGCTAAAATAGTTGAAGATCACATAAGATTTAGACCACATAAGAGTGAAGTAGAACGTTTGTTGGGTAGTAACGAGAAATTATTCCGTTTAACAGGTTGGAAGCCAACCTATAGTTTAGAGGAAGGTTTAAAAGAGACGATAGAGTGGTTTAGTATGCAACAAAATTTAGAATTATATAAGGTGCAAATCTATAATGTCTAAGAGTAATATTTTCTTAGATGCTCCTAATGTAGGTAATATAGAGAAGAAATACTTGTGTAGAGCAATAGATAATGGCTATATTTCTACTTTTGGTGACTATGTTCCTAAGTTTGAGAAAAAATTTGCTTCTTATTTAGGTATTAAGAAAGCAGTTTCTACGCAGAGTGGGACATCTGCTCTACATATTTCCCTTTACACTTTAGGTATTGGCAAAGGGGATGAGATAATAGTTCCTACACTTACTTTCATAGCTACGGTTAATCCTATAAAATATGTAGGAGCAACACCTGTGTTTGTAGATGTAGATATAGATACGTGGAATGTCCTACCCTCTGAAATTGAAAAAAAAATTACTAAACGCACAAAGGCAATATTACCTGTTCATCTTTATGGTAATCCCTGCGATATGTCTGCGATAAATAAGATAGCTAAAGAGTATAATATTAAGGTTATTGAGGATGCCACAGAAAGTTTAGGCGCTATCTACAATGGTAAATATACAGGAACATTAGGTGATCTAGGATGTTTTAGCTTTAATGGTAATAAGATAATTACTACCGGGGGAGGAGGAATGGTGGTAGGCAAGGATTATAAGATACTTGAGCGCATTAAATTTCTTGTTAATCAAGCAAGGGAAGATACTAATAATTATTATCATCCTGAAATAGGCTTTAACTATAGAATGACTAATATAGAGGCAGCTTTAGGTTTAGCTCAGTTAGAAAGATTGGATGAGTTTTTAGAGAAGAAGATAAAATTTAATACCATCTATAAGGAAGAGCTTAGGAATATAAAAGGGATTAAATTTCAAGAAACTCTACCCAAAGCAAGAAGTTCTTGTTGGTTGACCTGTATTTTGATAGAAAAAGATTTGGATATTTCTACCCTGCAGAGAAAATTAGCGAAGAAAGGCATACCTACAAGAAGAGTATTTATGCCTGTAGTAGAGTTTCCTCCTTACCGCGATTGTAGATGTGATAAATATAAAAATTCTTATGTGATATACAGTAAAGGTCTATGTTTACCCAGTTCTACTCTGAATTCTTTTAAAGATATCGTTTACGTTTGTAAAAATTTAAGAGAGCTATTGAAATGAAGAAAGATTTAATTTTCATAGGAGGGGGAGGACATTGTAAAGCTTGTATAGATGTTATTGAGGCAGAAGGTAAATTTAGAATTGCTGGTATAGTTGATGTAAAAGAAAAGGTTGGCCAGAAAGTATTAGGTTATCCCATAATTGGTTGTGATGAAGATGTGGATAGCTTAGTTAGGGAGTACAGATATTTTTTTATTACCTTGGGCCAGATAAAATCCGCCAATCAGCGAATAGAAAAATTTGAATTTTTGAAAAGATATAAAGTGGAGTTCCCTGTAATTGTTTCTCCTTTAGCTTACGTTTCTAAAAGTGCTTATTTAGGTGAAGGAACAATTGTTATGCATAAAGCTTTCATAAATTCTGAGGCTAAGGTTGGGAGAAATTGTATTATAAATACCAATGCTATTGTGGAACATAATGTTGATATAAACGACCACTGTCATATTTCTACAGGTAGTATCGTTAACGGCGGTTCAAAAATAGGTGAAGGAGTTTTTTTGGGTAGTAACAGTGTGGTAGTTAACAATATAGAGATAACTAAAGGAGCCATAATTGGAGCAGGGTCAGTGGTAGTATCTTCTATTTATAAAGAAGGCGTCTACGTGGGTAATCCTGCTAAAAGGATAGAAAGAGATGGATAGAGTTTTTATTATAGCTGAAGCAGGGGTTAATCATAACGGTAATATAGATATAGCTAAGAAGATGATAGATGTGGCTAAAGAGATAGGAGCAGATGCAATAAAGTTTCAGACTTTTAAGGCAGAGAATATTGTTATTAAAATTGCCTCTAAATCAGATTATCAGAGAAAAAATACAGATATTAATGAGACACAGTTAGATATGTTAAAAAGATACGAATTAGATTTTTCTAATTATCGTGAGTTAAAAAATTACTGTCAAATGAAGAATATTGAGTTTCTCTCATCACCTTTTGATTTAGAGAGTATAGATTTACTTAACGATTTGGGGTTAAATACTTTTAAGATACCTTCGGGAGAAATAAATAATTTACCTTACCTTAGAAAGATAGGTTATTTACGTAAAAAAGTTCTCCTTTCTACAGGTATGTGTGATATCGATGAGATAAGCGATGCTTTGGATATTCTCATTAGAGCGGGGACTTTAAAAGATGATATAACGGTATTACACTGTCATACTCAGTATCCAACTTTACCTAAAGATGTTAATTTGAAGGCTATGTTAACCATTGAGGAAAGATTTAAAGTTAAGGTTGGCTATTCTGACCATACTCTTGGTATAGAGATTGCTTTAGCTGCGGTAAGTTTAGGGGCAAAAGTTATTGAGAAACACTTTACTTTAGATAGAAGTATGGAAGGACCCGACCATAAGGCATCTTTACAGCCCGATGAATTTAAAGAGATGGTTAGAGCAATAAGGAATATAGAGTTATCTTTAGGTGATGGTGTAAGAAAGCCTTCTCAGGAAGAGTTAAAGAATAGAGTATTTGTTCGTAAGAGTATAGTTGCTGGTAAAGATATTAAAAAAGGAGAAGTATTTAATGAAAATAATCTTGCAGTTAAACGTCCTGCTTTAGGATTAAATCCAATGTTATGGGATAAGGTTATTGGTAAAAAAGCTAAAAGGGATTTTAAAAAAGATGAATTTATAGAATTATGAAAAGAAAAATATGTGTAATTAGTAGGTTGTTGAGAAGAATGGAGGAGGTTATATAAGCTACTACTACGAAAATTATATTTATCATATAAAAATTTAATTCTATGGAAAAAGAAATTTTTATTTTACCCAAAGAATCAATAAAGGAAGCTTTAAAAAAGCTGGATAGAACTGCTAAAAAGGTTCTATTAGTTGTGGATAAGAAGGATAGACTTTTAGGAACATTGACTGATGGCGATATACGTCGTTATATTCTTAAGGGTAAAAGTCTTGAGGATAATTTAGAAGAAGTTTATAATAGAAATCCCAAATATATAGAGGAGGCTAATTTCTCTATAGAGTTAGCAAGAGAATTGTTTATTAAACATAGATTGGAACTTTTGCCTATCGTGGATAGGCATAAGAGAGTAGTAGATTTTCTTTTATGGTCTGGGGTTTTTTCTGAGAAAGAACCTCATCTTTTGAATTTATTACCTTTGGATGTGCCTGTAGTAATAATGGCAGGAGGTAAAGGAGGGAGATTAGACCCTTTTACCAAAGTTCTTCCCAAACCACTTATCCCTATAGGAGATAAACCAATTATAGAATTAATCATAGATGAATTTAAAAGATGGGGAGCTAAAGAATTTTACTTAATTTTAAATTACAAAGCAGAAATTATTCAATCTTATTTTGAAGGAATAAATAGGGATTATAAACTTCATTATATAAGAGAAAAAGATTTTTTAGGCACAGTGGGAGGATTAAGTTTATTAGAAGATATCATAGATGAAGTGTTTATTGTTTCTAACTGCGATGTTATTGTTAAAGCTGATTTTGGCAAAGTGGTTAAATTTCACAAGGATAACAAAGTTTACTTAACCATACTTTCTTCCGTTCAACACTATAAAATTCCCTATGGAATTATAAAATTTAAGGAGAAAGGTAAAGTTACGGAAATTGTAGAAAAGCCCGAGCAGACCTTTATTATAAATACAGGAGTTTACGTTATAGATAGGGAAGCTTTAAAATTTATCCCTAAAGGTTCACCCCTAGATATGAATGACTTTATTATGCGTTTACTTAAGAATAAACGTAAAGTTGTTACTTATCCGGTAAATGAGAATGATTATATAGATATTGGGCAATGGGAAGAGTATAAAAAATCGGTAGAGAAGATTTCTCTTAGTAAATTAATAACATAAATATAATGGGTATTTTTTCTTTAGTAGTAGCAAGAAAGGGAAGTAAAGGTTTAGCCAATAAGGTAGTCCAACTTATCAATGGTAAGTATGTTTTTGAATACTCTATAGAATACTCACTTAATTTAGCGAAGTTAATTAATGTTCCCATATTTACTGTGGTTTCTTCTGATTCAGAATTGATTGAGACTTATTGCTTATCTAAGGGTATATATTTTATTAAACGAGAAGATAGATTATCTTCTGATACTTGTAGGATAGAAGAGGTAATCTACGATGCTTATACTAAAGTGGGTAAAAATTTTAAATACATTTCTTTACTTTATGGTAACGTTCCTACTCGTTATCCTGACGAGTTCTTGAAAGCGTATAATTTCTTAGAAGGAAATAACGATTACGATGCAGTTTTAAGTATGCAGAATGTAGAAAAATATAATCCGAGTTGGATGTTTGAATACAATGAAGAAATTCTGCCTTTAAAGGAAAAAGAAGGATATAGAAGACAGGATTTAAAACAATTTATGATTCACGATGGGCATACTATTCTTTTTAGGTCAGATTATTTTATCAATTTTATAAAGAACGGTAAGAAAGATGAGTTTATGTATCAGACTTTTGGTAAAAAGATAAAACCATTAATTAACAATAAACTTATTGTTGACGTTGATACCAAAAGTGACCTTATCTTGGCAGATTCTGTCCTAAAAGTTATGGGAGAATTTATCACCGATAATAATGGGTAAAAACTATTGGAATATCTCTTTATTTTTTTCTTTTTTGGTGCATACGGTTATTATTTATTTCTTACCCAGTATAGCTATGGATAAAATTAAGCCTATTAATAAAAATAACGCTTCTGAGCTAAAGATTATCCTTGAAGATAAAGTTCCCTTACAAGAGGAAAAGAAAAAAGTTGTGAAAAATTATTTAAAGGAAGATATCTTGCCCCCACCGTATATAGACAATTTAGTTAAAGAGGTATTTATAGATAAAGATACGAGGCAGATAGATAATTCTAAGTTAGTAGATGAGCACTATAAGAATAGAGTGTTAGCAGAGGTTCCTTCTGTTAAAGATTTAGATAAGAATCCCGCTTATATGGATTATTACAGTATGATAAGAGAAAGAATAAAAGTGAATGCTTATCGCTATTACGATATTAACGATAAGGGTAAAGTCCATTTAAGTTTTATCCTCTTGAATAATGGTAAACTTGAGGATATTTTTCTAACTGGTGCAGAAGGTAGTAGAGAGTTAGTGAATATAGCTTTTAAGAGTGTGAGGAACTCTGCACCCTTCCCTCAATTCCCTAAGGAGCTTAACTATCCTAAACTACAGTTTAATATTTCTATATATTTTAAAAAATAAATTACTAAAAATCAATGAGAAACAAAGCAGTTTTGAAGAAGATAATTCTACTAACCTCTATAGCTTTAATATTTTTATTAATCTATTGGTTATCTTTTATTTTTTATATTAATCCTCGGAACTATCTTCGTAAAGAAGCGGAGATTTTTTTAAATAGGGTAAATAATGAACTCTCACAAATTTGCAAAAGTTTTGATGGTAGATTTTATTTTGTATTAAAGGATTTATACAACCCCTATATTTATTTATCTAAAGATGGTCAAAAACCTTTAATAGCGGCTAGCCTAATAAAAGTTCCTATAATGGTAGCTGTTTTTTATGCTATAGATAAAGGTAAATTAAATTTTAATGATAAGTTTATTATAGAGAAAAAAGATATAACTAATGGTTCAGGTAAATTAAAGTATTTGAAATTGCCTCAGCAGTTTAGCTTAGCGCAACTAATAGAATTTATGATTGCTGAAAGTGATAATACCGCTACGAATAAAATAATTGATATTTTAGGATTTGATTATATTAATGGTATATTTAAAGAGATAGGCCTTAGGGAGACGGTTCTTAACCGTAAGATAATGGATTTATCGGCTAGGCGTAAGGGCATAGAAAACTATATTTCTTTAAATGACCTTATTTTAATTTACGAAGATATATATTATGGTAAAATATTAAATCCTCAATATTCTAAATTGATGCTTTACTATTTAAAGAGACAGAAGATAAGTGATCGTATTCCTAAATTTTTACCAAACAACGTAACCGTTGCTCATAAAACAGGTTTAGAAAAAAATGTTGTTGGTGATGGAGGGATTATTTTTTCTGATAGAGGGGATTACATACTTTGCATAGCGGTAGAATGTGGTAGTTATTCTGAGGGAAAAGATTTTATTGCCAAAATTTCTTTGATGGTTTATAATGCTTTTAAAAATGTTAGGCTAAATATAGAGAACAAACGGTCAAACAAAATTATAGATAAATTTATAAAGTTCCATAGATTAATAAAGAACCAATTACCATTAAAAGAAAGGAGAAACGATGAACATTTCCAATTATTTGCATAGTGAAGATTGTATAATGGAGTTAAAGGCAAGGAATAAAGAAGAGGCTATCAGAGAAATAAGTGAAAATTTATTTAATAAGGGAAAGATTTTAGATTTAGAAGGGTTTATAAAAGATGTTTTAGAAAGGGAACGTTTAGGCTCTACCGGGATAGGTCATAGTATTGCTTTACCACATGCACGCACTCAGACTGTTAACGGATTTATTATTGGTTTTGGCAAATCAACTAAAGGGATAGATTTTAATTCTATAGATGGGCAACCGGTTAATATTATATTTCTTATGGGTGCATCTATTAACGAGCTTAATCATTACTTAAGACTACTGGCGGAGTTATCTAAACTACTAATGAATCCTTCTTTTCGTAACAAGTTGCTCTCTGCTAAGACTCCCCAAGATGTTATTGAAACAGTTAAAATCTTTGAAACAAATTCTTTTAAGTAAGAAACATTAACTTTATATATGCTGAGTTTTAAAAAGTCAGTTTTAGCAATCGTTTTAGCAGGAGGTAAAGGAGAGAGGTTATACCCTTTAACTTTGGAGAGAACGAAACCGTCAGTTCCTTTCGGTGGTAAATATCGCATAATAGATTTTGCTTTGAGCAATTTGGTTAATTCGGGGATATACTCTATTTACGTTTTAGTTCAATATAAATCCCAATCTTTAATTGAGCATATAAGGACTACGTGGCGTAAAGGGGGGATATTTCCGCATCATTTTATTACCGTTGTCCCTCCCCAGATGCGTAGAACGAAAGAATGGTATCGTGGCACAGCTGATTCCGTGTATCAGAATATCAATTTAATTTACGATTATAAACCAAAACTTGTAGCGATTTTTAGTGGTGACCATATTTATCGTATGGATATATCTCAGATGGTCGTTTTTCATTTAAAGAAGAAAGCAGATTTAACTATTTCTGTTGTCCCTATTTCAAGTAAGGAAGCCAATAAGTTTGGGGTAGTTCATTTTGATAAAGATTTAAGAGTAACAAATTTTATAGAAAAGCCAGAATCTTTAGCTGAGAATTCATCGGTTTTCGCTTCAATGGGGAATTATATATTTAATGCAGACACTTTGATTAACACTTTGGAAGAAAAAAGTAAAGATGTAGCTCATTACGATTTTGGCAGAGATGTGATACCCTATTTAGTAGAAAAGAGAGCTAAAGTTTTCGCTTACGATTTTTCCTTTAACAAGATACCGGCTAGAAAAAGATACGAGGACAAATTTTACTGGCGCGATGTAGGAACAATTGAAAGTTATTGGCAGGCGAATATGGATATTTTAGGGAAGTTTCCCAAGTTAGATTTGGATAATCGGGAATGGCCTATCTATGCTTCTGATTTATATTCTCCCCCAGCTTATGTTTTAGATTCCCTGATAGAGAACTCTCTTATTAGTGAGGGAACGCGTATTTTGGGAGCAAAAGTTGAAAATTCTATATTGGGTAGAGGGGTGAAGATAGAAAAAGGCTGTGAGGTAACAGATTCCATAATTATGGATTTTACCCATTTAAAAAATAACTGTAAAATTAGAAGAGCAATTATAGACAGATTCAATATATTAAGCGAAAACACTTCTATTGGTTTTGATAAAAATTTAGATAAGAAGAAGTATTTTGTAGATAGCTCAGGAATTGTAGTATTAAAGAGAGGATTACGTCGTAATTTTTATACTTAGAATAGGCAAACTTCTCTTATAATTCTTGTCGTAATTGTTTCTCTGCGTCAACAACGTCTCTATTTATTTTTCCCAAGCAGATTCTTATCTTGTTTTTAAAATCATCGTTTAATATTGCCGAAGAAAAAATTTCTCGCAATACCTGTATCGCCATACGAAAGTATCTTACTATTTCACCGCTATCGGTATGACAGAATTTATTTAGCTTATAAAAATCTTCACCTTCATACCAGGCTCTTGCTGCTTCGGCAAGGTGAAAATAAAAATCCTTACTTAAAGGATAAATTCTAAATTTTCTTTCCCAGCTATGAATAAGTTTAATTAAGCTTTTAGTTTCATTTCTTAATTTTTTCGTTTTCTTAGAAAGATAAGTAGATGGTTCAGCTTTTCTCGGTTCGTAAACTAAAGAACATATCATCGTGAATAGTTCAACTTCGTTTAACTTTTCTAAAAAACCAATTTGATAAAGCTCACCTATTTGTAACTCAAAACTATAAACATAAGAAGCTAATTCTGCCTTTAGAGTTATTTGGTTATCGTTAATATAGTTAGTATATTTTAACAGAGACACTTTTCTTTTCAGAAGATTGAGTGCCTCTTTTTTTTCGTATTCGTTTGCCTGGTAAAAGTGGAAAGAACGAGGATATATCTGGTATAGTTTTTCCCCCATAATTTTGTATAAATTTAAAATAGTAGCGTAGCAACTTCTTAGCTGACTAATTATTGGTTCATATTTCCCAAAAATTATTTTTTCTAAAGTTTCCAAATCTATACGATAAGGATTTATCCTTAAATAAACGAAACCTTGTTTATCTATACCACGTCTACCTGCTCTACCAGCCATCTGGTAGAAATCGCGTGTTTTTAGATAACGGTGGTATAGTCCATAATATTTATGTAAAGAATCGAACACAACAGTTCTTGCTGGCATATTTATTCCCAGAGCAAAAGTTTCCGTAGTAAAGATGAATTTTAGTAGGCCGGTGGTAAAAAGTCTTTCTATAATTTCTTTTAAAGTAGGTAGTAAACCTGCATGATGGTAAGCGATACCTCGTTTTATAAGAGGATAAAGAAAGTTAACCTCTGGGTCGTTACCTATATTAAATTTTTCTACTAAACTACTAAATATTTCTGTTATTTTTTTCTGTTCATTGGGGTTAAGAAAATTAAAGCTATAGATTTCATCAGCTAAATCAACACATCTTTTACGCGAGAAAGAAAAGTATATACAGGGTAAAGCATCATTTTCTTTAAGATGTTCTATAAGAGTAAAGAGCTTATTTGGTTTTATAGTAAGGTAGTTAGTATTTTTTTGAGAAAGTTTGGTTGGTATAGTTTGAGAATTTTTTAAAGCTTTAAAACTTTCAAAAAAAGTATTGTTACATTGAAAATAGAAATTTAAGGGGACAGGCCTCTTTTTTTCTATAATCTTTTTAAGAGGAAAAGAGTGGACTGATGATAACCATTTAACGAAATCATCTATATTAGGTATAGTGGCACTAAGAGCAAGTATACGCATATGTGTGGGTAAAAGGATGATAGTTTCTTCCCATACAGTTCCTCTTTCTATATCATCAAGATAGTGTATTTCGTCAAATATAGCCCATTCTCTATTATTGAATCTCTGAGTATCGGTGAGTATAGCGTTACGGAATATTTCCGTAGTCATAATCAATATAGGAGCAAAAGGATTAATACTTACATCTCCGGTGAGTATACCAACATTATTAGGATATTTAGCAGAGAAATCGCGGAATTTCTGATTACTTAAAGCTTTTATAGGAGCAGTATAGACCACACCCCTATTTTTTTTGATACAATCATTTATGATATATTCGGCGATTAATGTTTTACCTGTCCCTGTAGGAGCAGAGACAATAATAGAATAGCCCTCTTTAGCAAACTCTATAGAAGTTTTCTGAAACTCATCAAGAATGATATTATTCATAGCAATATTATATCACAATTTATAGGAACTCATAGCCACTTGAATAAAACCAACTTTTGTCCACTTCGGGAGTGGACACTGTAGCGTCCACTTCGGGAGTGGACAATAAGATTGTGTTTAAAATTATAAACAAAAGATTAATAAAAGTTTAAAATTATAAACAAATTTTGGGAGATTTAGCACTATATATCTAAATTAATCTAAAAGGTGATAAAAAAACGTATTAGCTTATTTTATTGATTAACAAATACTTATGTAACAGGTCTTATATGATTTAAATAACTGGCATAAAAAATGCTTTATATATGTAATTAGTGGTTTGATTGTCCGGGACATTCTTAGACAGGGAGGGGTAAGATATGAAAGGGCAAATAAATAATTTAATAACTATAACCGACTTAGCTGAACAGATAGGAGTTGTTCCTAAGACAATAATTCGTTGGGAGAAAGCAGGCAAGATAAAAAAAGCTAAGAGAGATTGGAAAAACTGGCGTGTTTACACATCTGATGATGTTATGGAGATAAAAAAGATTGTTCAGCGTCTATATTAAAAAAGGGAGGTAGATAATATGAATAGGGAGATAAATAAATATTTAATTGTGTTTTTTGTAGTAAATTTTTTATCTATCTTTTTATTTGCTGGTTTCTGTCAAAATAAAGTTGAAGGAACAAATCTAATTTTTGGTAAAACAGCAGAGAAAGAAGAACCAATGGTAAAAGAAGATACTTCCCTAATAGAAAGTGCAACCTACACTTTAGGTAAAAATGATATAATCCAAATAGATGTGCGAGAACAACCAGAATTTAGCGGACAATTCGTTATTGGTCCTGATGGTAATATTCAATATAGATTTGTAGGGGACATTAGAGCAGAAGGATTAACTAAAGATGAGTTAAAAGAGATAATTACTAAACAATTAGAACGTTACATAAAGATTCCTGAAGTAAGTATTTCTATCATTGCTTACAAGAGTAAATACGTATATGTTTTAGGAGAGGTATATAGACCCAATAAGTATACTTTATATGGTAACTACACAACTTTAAGAGAAGCACTCATTATGGCTGGTTTACCCACTCCCAATGCTGCCTTGAGGAGAGTATATGTAATTAAACCCGATGTTAATAAGCCTGTTTATAGAAAAGCTGACATATATAAACTTCTCTATTTAGGTAAACTCAAAGATGACCTAATATTGACTTCTGGTGATTTAGTGGTTGTTCCCTCTACAGTTCCCAGTGAAATTAATAGAGCTTTAACTAATCTTCTTTCACCGATCAGTCGTAGTGCTGCTGTGGAGGCATTAGTTAGTGAATATGGTAATAGATAAAAACCAATGTCCACTCCCGAAGTGGGCGCTATAATGTCCACTCCCGAAGTGGGCAATGGGTTGAAGGGGGAGGATATGTTAGATAAAAAGAAAGTATTTAATCTTAATTATTATTTGACGATTATCTTAAGAAGAAAATGGTTCTTTATTATTCCTCTGTTAGTAGTTTATATTGCTTCCCTATTCTCTTTATTGTTTCTACCTAAGATTTATGAGGCAAGAGCGATAATCCTCGTAGAGGAGAAAAGCATCGTTAACCCTTTATTAAAAGACCTTGCTGTAACTACTACCGTAGCGGCTAGACTAAATACTCTAAAGACAGAGATACTTTCCTGGCCGAGATTATTTCAGCTTGTAGAAAGACTCGGTTTAAGTAAGGGTATGGATAATCCCATAATGTTAGAAAGACTTATAGCTAAGTTAAGGAACGATATTGTTCTAAAAATGCATTCTAACGAGGTTATCTCTATTGTTTACAGAGGAGAAAATCCTAAAAAAACGCAGGATTTAGTAAATACTCTCTGTGATATTATTATTAATCGCAATATCTCTTCTCAAATGATAGATACCCAATCAGCAGTTGATTTCATCACCGAACAGCTAAATATTTATAAGAATAAATTAGAAGAATCAGAAAAACAGTTAAGGGAATTCAAGGAAATTTACGGTTTAGGTAAAATCGGTGGTGTGGAAGATTCTTCTCCCAGTGGGGTAACCTTATCGCGTCTAAATCAAGAGATTGCTAATTTGGAGGCAGATTTAGTTATGTTATCCATAGATTGCACAGACGAACATCCCAGAGTTAAATCAATAAAATCCCGTATAGGTACTCTTAAAGAAGAGCGTAAACGGTATATTGAAGAGGTAGCTAAAAAAGTAGGAGTTGACCCTAAGACTTATGTTAGCATTTCTGATTCTTTTCCTCGTCAACAAGAAGAGTTAGCCAGAATAACGCGTGATAAAGCAATGAATGAGAGAATATATGCTATGCTTTTAGAAAGACTTGAGACAGCGCGCATTACGGAAAGTTTAGATAACTCAGATAATCGCACAAAATTTCGTATTGTTGAACCAGCACGACTACCTCTTTTACCGGTAAGCCCTAACAAGATAAAAATTAATCTATTAGGGTTAATGTTAGGGGGATTTATAGGAGTAGGATTTGTATATCTTAGAGAGTATACGGATTCCTCAATTAATAGCGAAGACGAACTGAAAAGTATTTTTACCCAACCTATTTTAGGTAATATTTCTAAAATAGTCACTGAGGAAGATATTGCCTTAAGGCGCAAACGTATACGCAAAACTCTTATTATTCTTTCTATTGTATTTGCGTCAACAATAGTAATTTCTTTGTTATTAATAAGCATTAAAAAATTAATATCTTAGGGATTATATGTACGAGAAATTTTACGGATTAAACGAAAAGCCATTTAATGTTACACCTGATACTAAATTTTTCTTTCCCAGTGAGAAACACGAGGAAGCTTTAAATAGCCTTATTTTTGCCATTATAGAGAGGAAAGGATTTGTGGTAATTACAGGAGAGATAGGTTCGGGTAAAACTACGGTTTGGCATGTTTTACTTAAACGTTTGGTTAGAGGGACAAAAATAGCCCTTATTACTAATACCCATCTTACGCCTAAACAGATAATTATGGCAATCCTTGATGAATTTGAAGTTCCTTTTAAGGATAATGCTTCAAAGATAAAACTTATGAGTTTATTAAATAAGTTCCTTATAGAGCAGATTTCTTTAGGGATAAACGTAGTAGTTATTATTGATGAGGCACAGAATCTAAGCATTAGTGCTTTAGAAGAGGTGCGTATGCTTTCTAATTTGGAGACAGAAAAAGAAAAACTGATTCAAGTTATCCTTTTAGGTCAGCCGGAATTACGGGACAAATTAAAGAAAAAAGAGATGGAACAGTTAAGGCAGAGAATAGCTGTTTATTATCATATTTTACCATTAGACAAAGAGGAGACAAAAAACTATATTAATCATAGGTTAAAATTAGCGGGAGCTAATGGAAAAGTTATTTTTGATAATGAGGCAGTAGAGAAGATTTACTTTTATTCTCGGGGGACACCAAGAAAAATTAATACCTTATGTGACCGTGCTTTACTCACAGGATTTATCAAAGAGGCTACAATCATTAATAAGTACATAGTTGATGAGTCTGCTTCTGACATAGGTATTTAATTACCCAATTTTACACCCGCCGGGTGTATACCCGATTACACCCGCCGGGTGTAAAACACCCTACGGGTGTTGTAAGGTAAGGGAAACATAAACAGAAGGGAGGTTTTAATATGGGTAAAATTAGCGATGCTTTAAAAAAAGTTATGGAAGAAAGAGAGAAAAAAGCTTTTAATGAAGTAGTTACTACAGAAATCAAAGATAAAAAAGAAGATTTAGAAAAATATGTAGAGATAGATAATTCATCTAAAGATAAGCGTGATGTAGAACCATCTTTATTAGAGAAGATTAAGAATATAATCAAATTCAATGTGGAATATGTGGCTAAAGCTACTGATTCTACAGGGATAGATCCCAGAATAGTGACTTACTTTGATTACTCTTCACCTATTGCTGAACAATATCGGATATTGCGCACCAATATAAAAACTTACTTATATAATAATAAAAAGAGTGATTCTAATCTTAGCTTAGCTACAAATCATTCTATTAAAGAACCTAAAATTTTTGCTATTACAAGTGTTATGGATAAAGAAGGTAAAAGTATCACCTCAGCGAACTTAGCTGTAGCCTTGGCTAAAGATATAGAGAGCAGAGTACTGCTTATTGATTGTGATTTGAGAAGGGGTTCTATACATAAACTTTTTAATCTTCCTTCTACGCCGGGCTTATCTGAATTGTTAATTAAAAGCTATGATTACAGTGTAGCGCTTCATCCCACAGCAATTAAGAATTTATTTGTTATACCCTTTGGTAAAAATATTATTTCTCCTTTAGAACTACTTAGTTCTAAAAGAATGGTTGATATTCTTGATCAGATAAGAACAGAGCCATTTACCTATGTAGTAATAGATACTCCCCCTTTAATTCCTTTTACTGATGCTGTTGTTGTAGGTAAACAAACCGAAGGAGTGGTTTTAGTTATCCAGGCTCACCGCACACGTATTCCCTTAATAGAGAGAGCAAAATCTTTATTAGAATCTTCGCAAGTTAAAATAATCGGTTCTGTGCTTGTTCAGACAGATTATTATATACCCGACCTATATGGTTATAGCTATTATTACCACTATTACACCCGCCGGGTGTAATAAAATCCGGGTGTAATAAAATATGGAAAGGAAAGGTTGTTAGTTATGGATAGTATATTGAAAAACGGGAAACTTTTTGGAACTGATGGAATAAGGGGGACACCGGGAGAGTATCCTTTAACTCAAGGGATGATATCTAAGATAGGTTATAGTGTCGCTCGTTTTATTGCTTATAGAAAAGGAGAATTTAAAGGTAAGATATTAATAGGCAAAGATACCCGACTAAGTGGCGATTGGATAGAGACTATTTTTGTAGACGCATTAACTTCTTATGGGATAGATGTGGTTTTAACAGGTACGATTACCACGCCGGGATTAGCTTTTTTTACAAGAGAATTAAAAGCAGACTTAGGGATAATGATTTCTGCTTCCCATAACAAAGCTACAGATAACGGTATAAAATTCTTTACTCATTTAGGCCAAAAATTATCTTTGCAAGATGAGAAATGGATAGAGAGAGTTATATTTACACATTTAATTTACAATTATGACCTTTCTAACGAGAGGAGAGGTGAGGTGTATAAATTGGGGGAAGATATTTTGCGTTATCCTGCTTTTCTGAAGTCTACTTTGGGCGAAGTTACTTTAGATAATTTAGTGGTTTGTTTAGATTGTGCCAATGGGTCAACGTCATTTTTTGCAAAAGATTTATTTACACAACTAAATGCTACAGTTTATTCCTTACACGATACACCTTCTGGTGAGAAGATTAATGTAGGAGGAGCGGTTGACCCCTATTCTTTAAGAGAGTTAGTTTTAGCAAAAAATGCTGATGCAGGATTTGCCTTTGATGGTGACGGAGATCGGTTAGCAGCAGTCACGGATGAGGGCACATTCCTATCGGCAAACCAAATCCTGCCCTTACTTTACTCTCACTTCTACGAGAGGCGCTCCATAGTTGGCAATGCTGCTCGAACTGTTGCTACCTCTCACTTGATAGACTATGTCGCCAAAAAACTAGGTAGAAGAGTAATAGAGACTCCCGTGGGTTTCAAGTATATCAGCTCCCTCCTAAGGGATGGTTCAGTGGTTATTGGAGGTGAAGAGAGTGGAGGCATAAGTTTTGCCTCACACATCCCTGAGAAGGACGGAATCGCTTCCGCGCTTGTCTTATTAGAATCGGTGGAATTAAGCGGGGTGCCTCTGCATACTCTCGTAAATGAAATGTATAAGGAATACGGATATATTGAGTCTGGAAGGCTAGACCTTTTGATAGATCCCACCACGGAAATCCTGTTAGAAGATATTCAATTTCCAGAAGTGATCATAGGCAGGAAAGTTATTGGAACAAATAAAATTGACGGTCTGAAGATACTCTTAGAGGATGGCTCATGGATCCTACTTAGAAAGTCAGGTACCGAAAATGTTGTTAGAATTTATGCCGAGGCTAAATAT
>JAMWBQ010000151.1 GCA_023819315.1 Candidatus Omnitrophota bacterium | reverse complement strand
ACCATAAGATTTATATATTCTTCCTCTCCAATCAAAAAATTTAACAGCAAGAGGAAATTCAGTAATTGGTAATACTTCTTCTAAAAGTAAATAACTACCAATAATTAATCTTCTCCTAACAAAAGTATTTAATTCAACATCTTCAGCAGTTGATAATAGAAACTTTTGATCCTCTTCTAAATTTTCATCAAATACCATTAAAATATCATTAGTATCCACATCTCTAATAAAATACATATTTGTATATATTTTGTCATAATACTCTAATACACTAATTTTAGGTTCTGTATCAATTATTCTATCCTTACTTGGAAAAGATTCAAACATATTATCAAAATCAAGATCAGTTCCAAATTTTTTGTTAACAGCATCTAAAAGGGTTTGATAATATTTTTTAGCCTGTTCTTTTGTAATTACTTTTTCTATAAAATATCCAGTCATATCAGATAGATCCCTTTCCCTTGTATTCGGATCTAATATGATATTACTATGATCAATTCTCTTGTATTTAAATGGTAATCTACCAACTTTATAATCTAATAATTCTACTATACCACCTATACCTATACCTTTAATAAAAACATCTTTAATTATTTCTTCTTCTTCAATTAAAGCCTCCTGTGAATATAATACACTATTAATTATTTTATTTAATACTGGTACAAAAGGAGTACCTCTTTCATCATATGCTTGAACATTTATATAACTTTTAGCTTTCTTTAATATTGAAATAGCTTGAGAAGTATTAGGATAAATTCTATTTATACTTACTGGTATATCCCAGCTACTTCTAATCTTTTCAAATTGTTTTTGATTAAATATTGTTTTTGTTCCTTCAACATCGTTATAAAAGTATTCTTCACATTCATTAGCATAACTTAACCATTCATCTCTTATACTTCTCCATAGATTTAATTTCTTAAAAATATCACTTTGACTTTCTAACTTCTCATTTAATAACATAATTACCTCAAGTGCTAAATACTTTATTATTAATTATTTTGTAATTACTTAAATTAAATTCTTCATTAAAAGTTTCTACATAAGCAAATCCAAGATTCCATCTATTTAGTGGCATATACTCAGGGTGTAAATCACACAAACAACCAACTGACCAGCAAGTTGTAAATTTACCACTTATAGATGTATCCTGGAAAGTTGAAGATATATGATAATGACCTATTACTGTATTTGATTTAGTTTTTAAAAATATTCCTCTTGCAGGACTAACTAAATTATTATATCCTTTATATTCATGACCATGTAAAACATACAAATGACCTAATTTAATAGGTTCTTTATTATTATACATTTCAATACCAAAATTATTTAATTCTAATAAATTCTCTAAATAAATCTCATTAACTCCTACAAGTTCAGGTGCAGTATAATATATAAATCTCTGAAATCTTTCTTCATGGTTACCAAACTTATAAATAATTCTACTTTTCTTAAACTTATTTCTCAAATATGATAAAAACTTTTTAGCAGTTTCTAATTCATCTTTAAAAAATCTTCTTCTTGGATCTCTTTCAAATTTAGATAAAGAATAACAATCAATTATATCACCATTTAATATTACAATATCAATTTTATCAAATTTGTTAACAGCAAGTTCAAGTGATTTTTTATCATGATAAGGAATATGAATATCATTAAGTAAAAGAACTTTAAAATTACCTTTTATTTCTATTGTCTTAAAGTCATTAAAAAAACCTTCAGGTATAGTCTCTGATTTACTTTCTATATTCAGTTCTTTTTTTATTGCTCTTACTTCTACTCTTACAGCTTCAAAATTATTAAATATTAATGGGTGATCTCTAATAAGCATTCTGGTAATTGATCTACTAGAAGCCTTACTATATTTTTTTACATAATCCCTGATAATATTTCTATTAAAAGCCATAAAGAACTAAACCGAATATTCACAATAGAAATACTTAAAATCATCTGCTGTTAACCTTTTTCCTTTTCTTTTTTGCTCCTTTAAAACTACAATTAAATATGTTTCTTTATCATCTATATAACATCTTTTCTTATTTACTTTTATATCTTTGTTAGTTAATTTTTCTAATACTTCGGCAGTACTATAAAATGAAATATAACTTTCTATTTCATTTTTTCTAACATAATTTACAAATTCTTCTTTCGTTAATTCTTTTAATTTATATATACCTTCGTTTTGCATAATAGCAAAATTAACAAGTTTCATAATTTTCTCCTTTATTTTTTACTAATTTAACTAATTTAATTAATAAATCAAGTAGAAAAAAAGAGAAGGCATTAAGCCTCCTCTTTCTTATTTACTCTAAATTTTACTTTATCTTCAATCTTTGTTATTAAATATTTTTCTTTATCTGGAATATCTGATTCTTTAATATCAGTTACCTTTATATCATAACTTATTCTATCTTCATCTATCAACTTATCATATAAATCAGGAAGTGTTTCTCTAAATAATTTATCTTCTTCTGGATTTAATTTAATTACAGTTCTACCACATATACCATATAATTCAGTAACAGTTGCTTTATTAACTTCATTTCTTATCGATACTTCAGGATAAACATAATATAATCTCTCTGTATATTTATCAGTATATGTAACATAATTTCTTGTTAACTTTATTGCTCTTGCTGTTAACTGTTCAAAATATTTTTTCTTATTCTCTAATGCTTTAACCATACTCTCAAGTTCTTTAATCTTATCTTTTATATACTTTATCCTATCATCAAATACATTTTCTTTAATTACCCATAAGGAAGTTTCTAAATTAGAAGCTATATAATCTTTTAACTCTTCTAATTGTTCTTCTAAATTTTTAGATTCAGATTCATCAACAAAATCAATTTTTTCAATTATTTTTTCATATTCTGATAATGCTTTAGTTAATGACATCGTTATTATCCTCCTTATTATTTTTCATAATATTTTCTGGTGTTATTAAAAAGTATCCCATCATATCCATAAAGAATTTTAATTTTACCATTCCAGCAACCATTCCAATTAAATATATATCTTCTACTGTCTCTATTTTAAAATCTTCTTTTAATATTTTATCAAAACAGTAATAATCTAATAACTTTTCCTGTTTACTTTTGTCAACTGTAACTTTATTAAAATTATCTTTTATATCTGTAACTATTTTAGCAAACATATCAGCAAATTTATCATAATCTATGTTTATACCATACAACCCATCAAAGGTACTTAATTCTATTTTACCATTTTTAAGTTCTAATAATTTATCTTCCATTTCTTTACTCCTTTTGTAATTATTGTTTTCATTATGAACATATTGTTTTAAACTTTCAAGCAATTCATTTGCTTCTTCTAATATTTCATTTAATGAATCTAAGTCTGCCATATTAATTTCTCCTTTCTCTTTTCATATTCCTCTTTTACCTTATTCTTTT
>JAMWBQ010000150.1:1950-3433 GCA_023819315.1 Candidatus Omnitrophota bacterium | reverse complement strand
ACGCAGTTCTGTAAAACTTTATGATTTAGCACTTTTTGCTAGAAATCTTTCAACTACTCTTTCAAGCGGATTAACTTTGTTACGTGGTATAGAAATAATAGCTATTCAAACTGAAAGTTTAAAATTGGAAAAAGCCCTAAATGCTTGTGCTAAATATATTAAAGAAGGATTATCATTTAGTGAAGCCCTTAAAAAATTTCCAAATATATTTTCACAACTTTGGGTCGGAATAGTAGAAGTAGGCGAATCTTCTGGAAATTTGCCTTTTGTTATGGAAAAATTGGCGGAATATTTAGAGATAAGAATTGAATTTGAAAGGAAAATTAAAAGCGCTCTTGTTTATCCAACAATCATTTTAATTGCAGCAGTTATTGCAATATTTATATTCTTAAAATTTATTCTTCCAAAATTTATAGGAATTTTTGAACAATTTGATATAGAGCTGCCATTGTCAACAAAGATAATTTTTAGCATAAGTAAAATATTTGAAAAACCTTTATTTTTTGGTATTGCCGTGGGAGGGTTAATTTTAGGTATAGTTTTATTAATACGTTCATTTAGAAATCCGCAAACAAAAAAAATTTGGGATAAATTTATTTTAAAATTTCCTATAGTAGGAGATTTAGTTTTTATTGGGTGCCTAGAGAGATTTAGTTCATCTGTTGCAATTCTTTTAGAAAGTGGTCTACCTTTGGTCGTTACTTTAGAAATAGCTGCTTATTCTACCAACAATTCTTTTTTGGAGAAAGAGTTGCTATATATTCGCGATAAAGTAAGGAGTGGGGGTTTATTGTCTAGTGAATTGAATAATGCACAGATATTTCCTCTTCTAATTTCAGAAATGGCTAGAATCGGAGAAGAGACAGGAACTTTACCAAGTGTATTTAATAGGGTATCACTACATTATCGAAAAGAACTTTCAACAAAAATAGAGCGCTTAATTAGTGCTTTTGAGCCTTTAATTATTATTATTGTTGGAATAATTATTGGTATTATTGTAGTTTCATTATTTTTGCCGTTGATTAAGCTTTCTACTTTAGGTGGTGGAAAGGGTATTAGTTTGTAAAAATATTTGACAAAATAATATGCCTTGTGGTATAAACAAAAGGGGGTAAAATAAAAAGTTTTTTAAAAAGGAGGTTTTATGCGTAAAAGTTTTACACTACTTGAATTGCTTATTGTGATAATTATAATTGGTATTTTGGCAGTTATAGCTATTCCATCATTTTTTCAAGCAGCAGATAGGGCAAAAGAAGCAAAGGCAAAGGATGTTCTTAATAATATTGCAAGAATTGCAGTCCAATACAGGTCAGTTTATGGTAGATGGCCGGCTGCAGGGGTCAGGCGTATAGCAATTGATTTAGATCTAAATGATGGTGTTGCGACCGAAGACGTTGTATTTGAGATACCACAAAATGACCCTGATTATCGGTATGCAATTGCAGATGGATCTGCAACTGCAACCAGCATAGGTGGTGGAGCT
>JAMWBQ010000150.1:0-1940 GCA_023819315.1 Candidatus Omnitrophota bacterium | reverse complement strand
GGGTTGACTTCGCAACAGGAGTAATTTCGCGTCAATGACAATAGTTTTCTTGAGCAGAGGCTATTGCAACAATAGGAATTTAGTGACAGAGAACTAGTAAATTGATTTATAACTACAACCTAAAGTTATTATTAAGCAAGAAGAGTTAAGAATTAAAGAAGAATAAGCAAAATATAAGAAGAGGCTGAGAGTATTTAAGACTTGTGAAATTTTAAAGAGTGTCTTAGAAGTGAAATTTTCATTAAAAAGTGATGAAAAAAGATGTATTTACTCTTATTGAGCTTTTAATCGTAATTATAATTATAACTATATTAGCAGGTGGAATAATACTACCTCAATACCCGAACTTAATTCTAAAAAGCCATAAAGCCAAAGCAAAACATGCTATTTCTTTAATCGCAGAAGCAGAAAAAATTTATATGTCTGAGTATGGAAGTTATTTAAATAATATAAATCAACTTTCACAAGATACAGGAATTGATCTTTCCGGTGTCATTAACGATACAGATTGGACTTATGTGGTGAGTGGCAGTTCTGTTGTAGCTACCAAAAAAAACAATCCAAAAAAAGATGCTAAAATTACTTATAATCTTTCTAGTGGAGAATTTAGTGAAAGCGGTTTTTGAATGAAAAAAAATAAAGCATTTTCTTTATTAGAACTTTTGTTAGTAGTTATTCTGGTAAGCATTATCGCAACTTTTATTCTACCGAATTATTGGGGGGTACATCGACGAACATTAGAGAAGGAGGCAAAAGCACTTCTTAAGCTTATCCAAGCCGCAGAGAGGACACGGCAATTTGAGTTGGGAAACTTTACTGCTTGCAGTGATACAGCTAACTGCAATACGGTACTAAACTTAAATCTTCCTACAGGTGGCTATTGGACTTATTCGGTTTCTGTAAGAGGAGATAGTTTTTGTGCCCAGGCTACGGATAAGAATAAGAGTAGTGTTTTTCATATAACCAACGATTTAGAGGAAGCTATAAGCGGAGTATGTCAATGATTATGAGTTTGATTTTTAAGAAAAAAAAACTTTACATTAATTGAGATTATTGTAGGGGCAGTGATATTAGCTACTGTTTTTGGGGGATTATTAACTGTTTTTGTTGGAGAACGCAAGTTTATAAACAGGACAAATCAACGTTTAACAGCAGTCAATTTAGCCCAACAAGTCTTAAATAGACTATATTTTTTTGTTCGTGCTGATATGTGGAATAATGGGAAATTATCTATACCTCAAGAGTCTCCTTGGCAGGAGGAGATAGTTGAAAAGTATTGGGGTAATTTAGTTATAAAAAACAATTATGAGATATCTTATACAGTTTCTCAGCCACAGGGTAGAGAATATCGCCAAGTAGATGTAACAGTAAAGTATAATTTAGTAAAATGGTAACTTTATGAATTGGCTAAAAAAAACTATTAGTTTAATTGAGCTTTTACTTTCACTAATTCTTTTTATAACGATAATATTAGGTGTGATTTCCTTTAATATCTTAAGTAGAAGGATGATTACTTCCACAGAAAGAAGAACTAAAGTTTTAAATGAAGCAGCTTATATTCTTGATCGTATTACAAAAGATGCAGCTGGAGCTATAGGTGATGTAACTACTACCTTAAATTTAGCCTATGTTAATAATCCATTAGTTTTAACTCAACCATTACGTCTATGCGGTGCCGACACTTGCGGAAACAATATGCTTTTAATTAAACAAGACACAAATGGCAATGGTATACGTGACGCAGATAATGTGTATCGTCTTATTGGATTACGCTTTTGATCAAAATACCAACACTATATATAGATGTAGGGATTCAGTAGGATTAAATTATTGTAAAGCTAAAAGTGATAGAGAAGTTTTAAGTAGAAATGCTATTTCTTTAGATTTTTTTTGGCAAACTCAACCTGATAATACAGTACAGAGCGGATCGTTAGGCGTCG
>JAMWBQ010000149.1 GCA_023819315.1 Candidatus Omnitrophota bacterium | reverse complement strand
GTTATTTTCTGTACCCTTTTGCCATACTTTTCCTTTAAATAGTCCTTTAAAGAATAGTAGGGTAATTTTTCTGTTGAAAGCAAATTCATAGTATATAAATCTATTCGCCGGCTTCATATTGCCAATTAAAGGCCATTGCCATAATGACTTGTGGCTTTGTTGTATGGATGTTCAGCTTATATTTAAAATAGGTTTCTTATTTAACGGGAAAAGAAGTTGTTTCTCCACCGCGAGAGTACTCCTCTCTATGGTAATGGGTGGAGGAAGCTTACTTGTGCTTTGGTTTATCTTATGGTTTATGCTATTGGCTATAGCTTTTATAGGAGGTCTTATCTATGTGGCTAATTTCTCACCCAACGTGTATAATAGTAGATAATGAGAGTTTATGAAAAATTACTGGGAAATAGAAATTGATAAGCTGCTTCAACAACTCGAAACATCTATTTTTGGTCTATCTGAAACTGAAGCTAAAAGGAGAATTTCAATTTTTGGCTTTAACACCTTAGAAGGGAAAAAAAAGAAAACAAAATTGTCATTGTTTCTCAGTCAATTCAAAAGCCCTATAATTCTCATTTTAATATTTGCCAGTGTAGTATCCGCAATACTTGAAGATTTCATTGATGCTGCTATTATTCTTACCATAATACTTTTAAGCGGCCTTTTAAGTTTTTTCCAAGAATACAGTGCCACGAATGCAGTTGAAAAGCTCCTTCAGAAAGTAAAAACAAAGGCAACAGTAATTAGAGATGGGGAGAAGAGAGAAGTATTTATAGATGAAATAGTCCCTGGAGATATTGTCCTTCTATCTGCCGGAGATATTATCCCTGCAGATGGTGTAATCTTAGAGGCAAAGGACTTTTTCGTAAATGAGGCAATGCTCACGGGTGAAACCTTTCCCGTGGAAAAAGGCTTGGAAAATAAGCGTGTGTTTATGGGGACCAATGTAGTAAGCGGTATAGCAACGGTAGTAGTGGTTAAAACTGGCCGCAATACGGAAATAGGCAAGATTGCCGATAGATTATTTTTGAAGGCCCCAGAAACAGACTTTGAGAGAGGAATAAAGCATTTCGGATATCTTCTAATGGAAGTAATGTTTGCTATTCTTTTGGTGATATTCACCATAAATGTTTATTTCCAGCGGCCTGTAATAGAGACTCTGTTATTCTCACTTGCCCTTGCCGTGGGTATAACACCCCAATTACTTCCTGCAATCATAAGCATAAGCTTGTCTATGGGTGCATTATTTATGTCAAAAAAGGGGGTAATAGTAAAAAGGCTTGCATCTATAGAGGATTTAGGAACCATGAATGTACTTTGTACGGATAAAACGGGCACCATCACAGAGGGAAAAGTTTATCTGCATGAATACTTCAATATAAAACAGAATAGAGATAAGAAAATTATTCTTTATGCTTTCCTAAACTCCTTCTATCAAACGGGATTAAAGAATCCAATTGATGAAGCTATCGTTAACTTTGAAAAGCAAGATATATCAAACTACGAAAAAATTGACGAGATACCCTATGATTTTCAAAGAAAACGTTTGAGTATAGTTGTAAAGGAACAAGACAAAGGGCATATCCTCATATCAAAGGGTGCATTAAAGAATATCTTAGATGTATGCAAGTATATAGAGATTGAAGGTGAAAAACATGAAATAAATCCCTACTTGGATGAAATCAATAGGCTTTATCGTGAATGGAGTATAAAGGGTTTTCGTATTTTAGGGGTTGCATACAAGGAAGTTGAAGAAAGGATGGTATATAGTAAAGCCGATGAATCAGGGATGACTTTCCTTGGATTTTTACTCTTCCTTGACCCACCAAAAAGTGATGCGAAAGAAATAATCTCAGAACTTAAAAGGCTTGGTATTCATCTTAAGATCATTACAGGCGATAACAGATTTATTGCAGGGTATGTTGCAGAAAGCGTAGGACTTGAAATCAAGGGTTTGATCACAGGAGAGGAGCTTGACAATATGAGCAGCGAAGCTATGCTTTATGCAGTAGAAAATGCCAATATATTTGCCGAGGTTACTCCGATTCAAAAGGAAAAGATTATCCTCTCTTTGAAAAAACTTGGTTATGTTGTTGGATTCATAGGGGATGGAATAAACGATGCGGCAGCAATTCATGCTTCGGATGTTGGAATATCGGTGGATACGGCAGTGGATGTGGCGAAAGAAGCCGCAGATATAGTACTACTTAAGAAAGAACTTAAAAACTTGAAAGATGGCGTATTAGAGGGGAGAAAAACTTTTGCTAACACTTTGAAATATATTTTTATGGCAACGAGTGCAAATTTTGGAAACGTATTCAGTATGGCGGGAGCATCCCTCCTTTTACCATTTCTTCCAATGCTTCCAAAACAGATACTTTTTACAAATTTTCTTACAGATTTTCCCGCCATGACCATTTCTACCGATGAGGTAGATAAAGAACTTATTGAAAAACCAAACAGGTGGGACATTAAGTTCATAAAGAGATTTATGATATTCTTTGGATTGATGAGTTCAATCTTTGATTACCTAACGTTTGCGGTGCTTCTGTTTATTCTAAAAGCCGACCCTATACTCTTTAGAACGGGATGGTTTATCGAGTCTGTTCTCTCAGCCTCTTTTGTGGTTCTTATAATTAGGACTAGGAGGTCCTTTTACAGGAGCAAGCCTAGTAAATATCTCTTAATAACAACCCTTATTATCGGCATTATAACGGTCATAATGCCTTATATGCCCCATTCATATATTCTTGGATTTACTTATGTACCCAGTAATTTTCTTTTTGCATTAGCCATTATCTTGATATTATACATGACATTAGCAGAACTTGGCAAAAGAATCTTTTACAGAAAGTTCGTAAATGAAAATTAATGTTTTATTTGAACAACGTGGAATTTAAAGGCTTTAAAGTCAAGGGCTTCCTCTGTAAAACTCTGTTTTATCCAAACTATGCAAGTACCACAAAACCCCTGCTTTATATACAAATCCACCCTTACTTTCCATTCTCAATTAACCCCTTGCAATGCTTCCCTTACTTCCTTAAACCTTGCAGAATGTTACTAATCCCAAATCTCTTATCAAACATGTATAAATTTAATATCCAAGGGGGTTTTTATGTGCTTGGCTATTCCCTCTCGCATAGTTGAAATTTATAGAGATGGTACCGCTTTAGTGGAGGCTATGGGTGTAAGGAGAAAAGTATCCTTAGACCTTCTTGAGGAAGCCAAGGAAGGGGACTGGGTTTTGGTCCATGTAGGTTTTGCTATTCAAAGGCTAAAAGAAGAAGAAGCAATTAAAACCTTAGAATTATTCAAGGAGATTATGGAAAGGGA
Organism: Candidatus Omnitrophota bacterium; assembly: GCA_023819315.1. Lineage (GTDB taxonomy): Bacteria > Omnitrophota > Gorgyraeia > Duberdicusellales > 4484-171 > JAMWBQ01. The sequence continues at coordinate 104 of JAMWBQ010000149.1, read as the reverse complement.
TGGAAGTTAAAAGCTTGGAGCTTATAGAAGCCTTTAGAGATAAAGCTGGGGTTGAGGGAATTTTAAGGGAAATAAAAAAGACAATAGAAAAGCTGGGAAGGGTT
>JAMWBQ010000148.1 GCA_023819315.1 Candidatus Omnitrophota bacterium | reverse complement strand
TTTAGCGAAAAATTATTTTAAGGTAACAAAAAAAATTAGATTAGGATAAAAGTTTTTAGGGAAAACAAAGAGAATAAATAACTGTGTTATACTTTAGACAAAGTATGGTATAATTTAGATATTGATTAAATTAAAGTAGGAGGGAACAAAATTCTCAGAGGAGTGAAGGGGAAAATGGACAGAAGTAAGTTGTTAAGGAGAACCGGTATATGGGGAAGCATATTGGGAATGGTAGTTTGCAGTCAAGGGGTTTATGGACAATCGGTACGGTTAAGGGATGAGGGAGATATTGCCCAACCAAGAGCCACAGTGGTCGGTGGGTTTAATTCTTTGATCAACGATGAGGACGGGGAACTCATTTACGTTCTGCCGATCAACTACCAATTACCGAAAGCGAGTAAATGGTTAGAGTTGCGTCCACCCACCATTATCCGTTTTAACTCTGAAGATACAGAACTAGAGCTAGAAGAACCTATAGGAATTAGTTTATTTGGAAAAAAAGGAAACTATAACCTGAAAGTTTCTTTGTTCTTTAGGGGAAAACTCAAAAGTGGGTGTCATAAAGTCTTTATAGCCGAAAGCGTTAAAGAGAATTTAATCGATATAACCATTAACAATCGTTGGCATCCACTATTATTCTGTAATAGTAAACAACCTAAGCCAGTAGAGGGAATCTACCGAGTCTTAAATGCTAACCTGCCGGGAAAATACAAAATTCAAGTTAACGGTAGAAAGTTAGGACAAGTAGAGTATACACTGGAATCAAACTCAATAGTCTTAAACTTCTACGATAAAGAATATAAAATTGACGGTATAACTCAAATATTACTATTTACCCCCATAGACAATCCCAATCAATCAAAGACATTTGAATAAACGCTTTTACCATGAGAAATCCAAGTAAAATCTTACAAAATGTCCAAGAACAACAAAAAAAGCAGATACTTACAATAATTGAAGAAAACTTAGAAAATAAAAAAACAAACTTAAATTTATCGGCAGTTTTACTGGAAAAATTGCCCAATAAAATAAAATTATTACAACATTTGAAAACCATTTCTATAAATTATACAGAATCAAAAACTGTTATAGAACAAATTTTTTGTCTAAAAGAATTAGAAGAAGTAAATATAAACCATTGTGAAATAGAAAAAATAAATAAGAACATAAAAAACCTCAAAAACCTTAAATTTATTAATCTTTGTAATAACAAAATCAAAATAATAGATGAAAATCTATTAGGCTGTAAGAGTTTAATAAAATTGAATTTAGACTGGAATCAGATAGAAACAATCCCAGAAGGGATTAAAAGTTTAAGCAACCTCAAATACTTGTCAATAAGACATAATTTTGTAAAAAATATAAATGTCAATATTAACTATTTAGAAAAGCTAGAATTTCTAAATCTATCAAACAATCTTATTGAAGATATATCCTTTTTGGATAATTTAACTCAATTAAAATACTTAAATTTAAGCCATAATAGAATTAACTTTATTGGAAATACCATTAAAAAACTAAAAAACTTAGAAATTTTAATTATAGATAATAATCCAATTATCTTTTGTGGGGAGGGAATAAAGGAAATGAAAAGTTTAAAGCTATTAAGGATAAACAGAAATAGAGATAGAGATTTTAGAGATAGTATGGGAAAAGCGGGAAGACAGGAAGACAATAACAACGACAATCAGGTAAAATTAGAGCTGAAAGAGCTAATCAATCGAAATACCCCGTAATAACGATGGAACAGAGCAACAACAACGAAAGCCTTAAAACGAAAATCACCATTAACTTAAAGCAAGAACAAATCATTTGCTTGCTAAAAATGGCAATTAAGGACTACGAAATTGCCACACAGGATAAAACTTTGGAAAATCTCAAAAAAAACGAGATAGACCAGATGATAGAACAGCAATTATATAAAGCTATTGACATAATTTTTATGTCTAATAAGCTAAGCCAACCAATCCTAGATAAAATAGCAGAAGAGCTAGAAAAAGTTAAAAAAAAGCAAGAGTAAGACTATCTCTGTTATTTAATAGTCAATATCTTTATTTATAAATTTCTTGGCATTAGACGGAATAAGAGGAGCAACAGTTCTGGACAATTTATCCAGGTCTTTTTGTAAGAGCTTCAAATTAACAAAAGAAAGAGAACCATCATGTCTTGTTATTGCAGAAAATAACATTGAGGTACCTTGAAGTGAAAGTAAGTTACTCTCTAAATTGTCTGGATAAGTAGGAATAACAATTTTAGAAAGACGTTCCTCGAACCCACAAAATTGACGATTAAAATCCTTGTTTAATCTTGCTGAAGTTTCTATCTCCTGACGATAAGGATTACTACCCTTAAACCGAGAAGAAATAATAGTGTTATCCTGACCAATACTTATATTATAAGACTCCCTTAAATAATTAGGCAATTCAATACCTTCTTTGCTTGTACGTAAATATTGTACACTCCTTTGTAGTTTTGATAAAATTTCACGGGACGACTCTAAATCACTTTTTACCTTTTTAAAGGCAAAAGTACAATGCTTTATGAAATCTATTGATTCATCCGTAGAATCTTGACGGGCATATATTATCTTTGATTTTTGATAAATATCCTCAAAATAATTTTCACTAAAATCTAAAATTGGATAATTACCTGTAGTCCTATAGTAATCATAAATTTCTTTTGACAATTCAACTGCTGCCCTTAAAAATCCATGAACAGTAAGCTGGTTTTTAGAAAAAGTAGAGAACTCTTCTTTAGGGAAACTTTTTAAGGAATCCAATGCCCTATAGGAGGGTGTATAATAATAAGAAAAAATAGTGGATAAAACATCTTCATTCCTTATTTTGTCTCTAGAACGATTGTAATATTCTGCATAGGGAATAAAAGCAGAAACTAAAGCAGGCATTGACCCACCCAGTCGAAAACATAAATCATTAAATGCTCCCAAAGCCGCATCATTGCCCCGACTCATACTTAATACTTTCTCGTACTTAAAACTAATAAAATCATCAAAACAAAGGGTTAAATCATCAAAACTCTCCCTGAAACAAGGAAACTTATGCCGAAAAGTCGTAAAATCGTCTCTAACCTTATTACTCCCATCTAAATAATCGCTCATTGAATATAAAGAACTCCTCACCGGACTTAAAAAATTAATAGCCTCAATAGGTATACTAGATTTTACCTCTACCCAATATTCTCTTAAAAAACCAACTTTAAGTAAACTATCAATAAACCCTTGACGACTGGATTTTAAGGTCTCTAATTCTTCTGATAATTTTTTATCCTTAAATAAATCTTCTAAATTTTCCTCTTTGGCCATCTCCTCACGAAGAATACGCTCAAGACGCTTAATCTCTTCATAGGTTTTTATACGAAGTGGCCTCCTGTTTTGACCTAACGCCTGACACGTTAAATACTCCTCTAACTTGTTATCTAATTTTGTATAAATAT
>JAMWBQ010000147.1 GCA_023819315.1 Candidatus Omnitrophota bacterium | reverse complement strand
GGGGCTATATTTATTTCTAAAACCTCTGCTCCTAATTCTTCTAAAATCTTAGCGTAAAATCCACCTGTCCCAGAAGAAGCATCTACTGCAAATTTATATCCGCTAAGAGGTTTTTCTTCTCTTTTATCCCCAAGAACTTTTAGAAGATATTCTTTTACATGACTTTTGTAAGGAGTAAGGATATCTCTTTCTTCTAAACTACCTCTTTGAATTTGTTGGTTAGTGCCTAAACTTAAATTACCTGCGACTTTTAAAAGATTATTTAATATTTCTGTCTCGATATTTATTACATCTTGAGTTTTCCCTTCACTATCTTTTTGTACATAAACTATCTTTATGCCATTATAGGTATAATCGTTGTGGCTGGCTGTGATATTTATAACCAAATCTAGGTCTTGATAGTTGTATCCTGCAAAGGATATCATAGGAGTAGTAGTAAGATGTTCTCTAAATTCAACTACATTTATTCCACTATCTAAAAGACCATCTTTTAAGGCGCTTCTTATTCTTTCTGAAGATATCCTCGCATCTATACCTATACCTACTTTATTTACTTTCTTTGGCCAATTACCTTTATAATCTTGAAGATCTTTAGTTAAGTCTTCTCCTAAGGCTCTACCTATTCGATAAACTATTTCATAGAGAAGGCTTCCATTGGCAGTTGCTCGAATATCTTGTTCTTTGGAGATTTTTGCTTTCTTTAAGGATTCATCTATTTCACTATTTATATCTTCAATCGCTTTTTGTTTAGCCAAAGAGATTATCCCAAAGGCGTCTTCATTGAAAAGCTGTATTTGTTCTACTCTAAGGTAAAGTTTTAGATATAACCTATAAGCCTCAATAAGAATATTCTTTAACTCTTGATCAAAATCTACTTGAGGATTGTATTGTTTAAGTACTTTATTTAGATAACTAAGATTACCTAATTCTGCTAATTTTAAGATAATAAACCTACTTAGGACAGAAATTCCCTTAAGTTTATTCTCTAATGAAAGTTCAGCTGTTAAGGCATATTGATAGCTAAAATTATTTGCTAACATATATTCATGTAAAATAATCTGGGCAAATGCTAAATCAAGTGGTCCGGTAATGGATTTTATTTTTTCTTGCTTCTGTTGGTCGGTCAAAGTTTTATCCTTTTTGATGTCTTTAATTAAGGCTTCATTTATATAGTTAGAACTATCAAGTAAAAAGGCTAATGAGCCTGAAAGATAAATAACTATAGTATTTTGTTCTTTTCTTGTATATGCAAATATTAAACCATCTTCTTCTTTTTGTCTTATAAATCCTAAGTCACTACCTAAATCAACTGCTTTTACAATTAGCTTATTTTCTTCTAAATCTTTTAATATTGATAAATATTCACTTTCCTTAAGAATCCCTTTTATAGCCTCAGAAATAGTTAAAGGTTTAATCCTACCTTCGTCATAGGCTTTTTTAATTTCATTATCAATAACTTGTTTTTCTTTTTCAGTTAAATCAGAACTAAAAGGAGCTTTAATATTAATGGGAGAACTACTTTTATTTCTATATATCTTCTTTTCATCTTGCAACCAGAGGTAATTTCCATAATTTTTGACTATATATTTCATTGTCTGATAGAGTTCCTGGTATTGTTTTTCTGTCATATCATCCAATATAGATCTAAAGCTTAAATTCCTTCCTCCTTGCTCTTTTGGTTTTGTATCTCTTACTAATCTTCTTGCTAATCTGAAGGTATCGTCTTTAAAGAGTACAGGGACTAATAAATCAACTTTTTCTAATATAAATTCATCTAAACCAAAACAGGTAAAATCAATTACCAAAACTTCAAGCTGACTGCCATCAATCTTTCTGTCTTTTCCTTTTTGTTGAACGCCTGGAGCATGTTCATCGTAAGGAGTAGAGATAGTCTTTTTACCTAATAGGTCAACTAAATCTCGCCAGAACCTATGTAAATTATATATAGGCTGACCTTTGATAAAGGTAAATCTTTTATTTTTTGATTGAATGTATCTAAATTGAGAAGGATGTAGATAGCTATCTGAACTTAAGAAGTTTACTTTTATTCCTGTTTGGTTTGGCAATTCGTAGATTTCAGATAACTTCTTAATCAGAATATCTACTAATGTGGATTTACCTGAAGAGCTAGGTCCATAGATACCTACTACTAAAGTTCGTTTGTTAGTTTTGTTTTTCTTTTCTTCAATAATTCTAATAAGCCAGTTAATAAATGGTAGGAAGTCCTGTATATGGTCTCTTTCGATCTCTGATAGAGCTTGAAATAATCTATCGACTTCTTTTTGGTCTACACTAATTGTGCTCAAATCAACTATCTCTTCTAACTCTAAAAATGCACCAATATGTTGAGGTATATAGAGTGTTTGAGAATTACCTACCTTAATGATAGTCTCTCTCTGATGGAATTCTTTATCGTAAGTAAAACTATTATTATTAAAAGAAGAAAGTTGAATCTCTGCCTTTTTATCATCCATACGCTTAATAACTGCTTTAATGATGTAGGTTGAGTCATTAAGGAAATTAGAAATGTTAGAATTGCTTTTTGCGATTTTTTCTAATTCTCTGCTTATTTTGATTAATCTTTTTTCCTTGGTTAAGTTCTTAAATTTATACTCAAATAAATAACCATAATAGCTTAAAAATTCTTTTGGGGTAGAGATGTTCTGAATTATAATATTGCGGTTTTTGCGTTCTAGTTTTTTTAGTCTTCTATAGATTGCCTGCTTAAAGGTATCCTGTGGGTCTAAAAAGATTACATATTCATCTAAGAGTTTTAAGAAATACTTTATATTTTTAGTTTTTACTGCATAATCTAAATAATACCTATCTAAATCGTTTACTTCTTCCTTTTGCGCTTCTTTTGAGGCAAAGTTTAATGCCTGCCAGCCAGCATAAGTATGTGGACTTAAATTTTCTATCTGGATAGCAAAGTTCTGTATATAGGTGTAGACTAAAATCTGGGTTAAGAATTCTTTATCTTTTTTCTTTTCTTCCCAGAGTTTTTCAGTGAGATGAATTTCATAATTAGAACCATTGGGAACAATGAAAAATAGAATTCCTAGGTCTATATTATTATCTTTTCGTGGATAGAATACCGAATCTTCTAGATCATCGATCATAAAGTAAATCCGCTGTTGATTTATTAAATCTAAAAGTGGTCTAAAGATCTTACCAATCTGGTTATTGGCAAGATGTTGGATTACTTTAGGAAATTCTGAAATAAGTTGCTTTTGGCCTTTACCTTGGTATTGCTTTTCTAAAGCAAATCTTTCTTTAGAATACACTGTTTCTGTACCAGGAGCCTTTTTGATGTATCTATCACCTCTTAAACTAAAATAATTAGAAAAGTCCTTTTTTGAAGAGCCAATCTTTATTCCATATTTATTAGCTAATTCCCAAATAAGCTCATAGAACCTAAGTTGAGTAGGATCTCTTTGTGGATAATACTCAGAGATTAATTTATTAAAATAAGAGGAATTCTTA
>JAMWBQ010000146.1 GCA_023819315.1 Candidatus Omnitrophota bacterium | reverse complement strand
CCAATCCCTCTTCCCCAGGATTACCCAAAATGGGAATACCCGAGGCATCGGTCTCTAAATAAAGATTATCTCCTATACTTTTTAATCCTGCAGGATTGATAAATCTCACCAACTCAATTGTGCCTAACTCCTCTGCATTAGTCTGGCCAGCCCTAAGAATTGACACCCCTCCATCTTTACTTATAGCTATGCTTACAGTATCATCAGGGATAGTGATTTCAGGTAGTAAACGGTAACCTTGAGAAGTCACAATCCTACCTTCAGAATCAATTTTAAATGAGCCATCGCGCGTATAAGCTGTTGTGCCATCAATGAGTTCAATTTGGAAAAACCCGTCTCCTTCAATAGCAAGGTCCAACGGGTTTTGCGTTTCCTGATACCCTTCTGTAGAGAAAATTTTAAAAATAGCATCGGGTTTAACTCCTAAACCAATCTGTGAACCAGTGGGAATCTCTAATTCTCCTCCTTTCAAGGGCGTGCCAGGAAACTTAAGCACTTGATAGAATAAATCTTTAAAATCTACTCTTGATTTTTTAAATCCGGTAGTATTCACATTAGCTAAATTATTAGAGATAACATCAATATTAACTTGTTGCCCATACATACCTGTAGCCGATGTCCATAATGAGCGCATCATATTAACTCACCTCCTTTTTAACCTCGTATACTTTCATTTATTAGTTTTCCTAAACTCTCATCCTGCATCGTCAAAACCTTTTGATTAGCTTCGTAAGCCCTTAATCCCGAAATCATCTCTACCATCTCTTTTACTATATTTACGTTGGATATCTCTAAATATCCCTGGCGAACATTGTAATCTGATGATGGCAATATTACCGCCTCAGGTAAAACAGAAAAAATTGTTTCTTTTTCCTTAACTAGATTCTTTTTGTCTATATCCACTATCAGCAGTTTATTTACAATGTTACCTCCTACAATTAATTCTCCTTGAGAGTTGAAGTAGAATTCCTCACCATTAACCTCTAAATGTCCGTTCTCACCCATAAGGGCATACCCTTGAGAAGTTACTATCTTACCTTCAGATGATAATAAAAAACTACCTGAGCGCGTGTATCTTGTCCCTTGAGGTGTTTGTAAAACAAAAAAGCCCCTACCCTCAATAGCAAGGTCTAAAGGTCGGTGAGTAGAAATTATTCCACCCGGAGAAAAATCCGTCACTGTGCCTATAGGTATACTACCTAAAGAGAAACTACCTATATAGGGATTAGTTCCTCTATCTTGCTCATCATCTAAACGGTTAACCAAGAAACGGGGAAAAGAGCTTATCAAAAGATTATCTTTCTTAAAACCGGGAGTATCTACGTTAGCCATATTGTTAGCAATAACATCTTGTCTGGTCATCTGCGAACTCATCCCGGAAGAAGATATGTATATACCTCTCAGCATTACTATCACCTCCTTTCAAGAAAATTTTTATTCTTCCCCAATTATCTCCTCTATCTTTACCCCTAACTTGTTATCTACCATACCTACTCTACCCCTAAATTTCTTTATATCACCTATCTTGATGTCCACTAAAGCATCTTTACTCTTATTTAAATACAGGTAATCACCTTCCTCCAAATTAATTAACTCCTTTAAATCTATATCTAATAATCCCAACTCACAAACAAGCTCTATCTCTATATTCTCTATATTGCTACGAAGTAACTTGTCTATCTCCTTATCCTTCTTGCGTTGAGTAATAAAAAACCATCTTTTAAAATCTAAATAAGGTAGAAGGGAATTAAAAACTATGTAAGGGAAACAGAAATTTACTTCACAGGATGTATCTTTCCTTATAAATTTCACCGTAACCAAAATCACCGGCTCATCAGGAGAGGCTAAAAATACCAATTGTGGATTCTTCTCTATCCCTACGATATTAAAAGAAAAATTTATCATTTTGCTAAATGCTTCCTTGAATGCCAAAAGAAACCTCTCCGCTAAAAATGTTCCTGTCTCCTCCTCAACAGGGGTAAGAAGTCTAAACTGAGGAAATTTATCTAACTCTTGCCCTAAAAGAACCTGGTTAATAAATATAATTAAAGGGTATTTTATCTCTAATATGGAGTTGCCTTCCAAAGGTGGTGTGTTAAATATGACAAGAAATGTCCTCTGTCCTCCTTCCTGAATTTCTCTGTACACACTTTGGCGAATAAAGGATATCTCTGCTTCCAAAGAAATCTTAAACTGTGAAGAAAAGAAGCTTTTAGTTTTGTTAATAAACTCTTCCATCAATATCTGAAACACTTTTAGTTTTTCTTTAGAAAGTAACTCAGGAGAACGGAAATCGTAAGGATAAACGACTTTGCCTGTTCCTTTATCCAAAGGTGCTTCTTTCATTAACTCTTCTATCTCTTGAGGGGAAAGAATATCGTCCTGCATAGCAGTTGCCTCCTTTATATTTTTTTCTTTAATGGTTTATCTAAAGAGTAAACCCAGGCTAAAACCGTAGCTACAACTACATAAAAATCTCGGGGTATATACTCACCTAAATCTAAATTATAAAGCTGGTTGACTAACTTATCGTCCTCATATATAGGAACATCAAACTGATGAGCTAACTCTATAATCCTCTCTGCCAACAAGTCCCTTCCCTTGGCGGTTAAACGAGGCGCTAAATCTTTATCTTTATGGTATTTTAATGCTACTGCTTTCTTAACCATAAATTAAACTTCTAATTCTATCCTATTTTGTTCTTCATAATCCTTAAGTAAAGAACGCACTCTTATATATAGCCGTTTAAGTTTATAGTTTGTTTTAGCTAAATTATCTTTAAGATACCTTTGGGAATCGTTAAGCAATTTTTTACAGTTAACATCGTTAACCTCTCCTTCCAATTCCAATACTCTACCTAAAAGTTTGCCTAAAATTTTCACCTTCCCTAAATTTTCTGTAGGAATATCCAGAACAAAAGAAAAACCAGCTCTCTTACCTTCTACCTTTTTATAACACAGCATTACCTCTATATTTTTATCTTTGCGTTTAAAATTTAAAAGGGGGAAAATAATAAATCCTTTATCCCCACAATTCTTAATTAAAGATTGCCAACTCTTAAGTTGCTCAGTGATATTTTTTAAATTATCTATTTCTTGTTTACAAAAAATATTTAACTGGGAAGAATTCACCACTTTTTCCAAACCGTCTCTTATGGATAAAATACTTTTAAATATTTCTAACATATTCTTTATGGAATTAGGATTGTAGTTATCTTCTAACGTGTTCAGTTTCTCTTTAATGTTTTCGCTAATCTTATATAAACTCTTTAAATCCTGTAAAATATTTTTAAGATTGCTTGTATCTTTACTGCCATCACTTTTAATAATTGTATTTAAAATGTTAATTATATTTCTTAAAATGTGTAAAATTGTTCCTAAATTTTCCCAAATTGATGCATCAAATATCACTTGATTTAAAATATAGGTAACGTTATTTTCTGGCAAAGTATCCTTTAGAAAATAAACTAAACTCTTATCTTTAGGTAACGAAGCGGTAATTGGAATA
>JAMWBQ010000145.1 GCA_023819315.1 Candidatus Omnitrophota bacterium | reverse complement strand
CTATTATACTTAGTTTACCCTTAGTAAAAAATCATGCTCCAGTAGCTTTTTTTGGACCAAGAGGTATGGATAAAACCAGTACTGTAGAATCAAGCTCAAGATTAATGGCCATTTTATACGATATGCCAGTAGTTTTGATAACATGGAATTTTGGTGGAGCTACAGCAGATTCCAACATTATGGAATATATCATACAGAACAAAATAGGTGGAAAGAAATATGCTCGTATAGAAGTTGCTCTTAAAGATGTAGTAGTTAATATATATCATCCAGATGGTAGAGTAGAAAAAACAAGTCTTTATAATATATTACCCGAAGCTGAAAAATACTTAAAAGATAAATATATAACTTTCTTTTTGGATGATTTTACAAAGTTACACCCACACAAACAAGGTAGATTTTTAGAATTCTTCAGAAATTTTAGAATAGGAAATTATGATTTTAAGGAGTTAGCAAAAGGTGTTAATATAATTATATCGGGATATTTTAAAACTAAAAGCGAATATGTATATGATTTACTTGATTTTATTACTGATAAAATATATGCTTTTTCTGTTTACACTCCAAATGAGTTTATTGATAAATTAGCCGAAGGTGAAGTAGAAAGAGATTTAGAAAATATGATAATTTTTCTTGAACAAAAACCAGAATTAAAACAAAGAATTCAAAAAATAATAAGTGAAAAAGAACCCCTTTTTGAATGGGGAGAAGCGTGGCACCCAGCATTAATAGCATATATTGATTATGAAAAATTTAACACATCAAACCATTTAGAAAAAGATTATACAAGTGCAAGAACGCTTGAAGCTGTAAGTATAACTTTACACAAACTTGATATGATGGAAGAAATAAATAAAGAAGCTGGTAAAAAAATATTTGACTTAAGTGATAAAGTTATTTTACTAAGTATAGCTTCAGCGGTAAAAGGAACAGCAGATGAAGAATTAAAATTAGCATTAAAAAACAGAGCTAATGAAGAATTGTTATCAATAGCAAAATTAATGAAAGTTTATTATGATGCTTATAGAATTAGTAAAAATCTCATAAAAATAATACAAGAAGAAGGTAGACTTCCAAACGAAATTTACAGACCAATAGAAGCAGATGTAAATGAGAAAAAAGATGCAAATTATGCTTTAAAAAACATCATATCTACAATAATTACAAGCAAAATAAACAATTTACCACCTATTGGTAAACCCTTAGAAGAACAAGAAAGATTTATTAAATTAGTACATGAAGCTATATTTAATTTAGATGTTAATATGACAAAAGAAGAGTTAGATAAAGCTTATCCTTTATTTAGAAAATATTTTGATGAAGCCATAAAAGATTATAGAAAAGAATATGAAAAAGTAGTAGATATAATCATACAATTATTCGGTTTAGATGAAAAGAGAATGGGAGAAAGATACATTAAAGATTTTGATAGTGGAGTTAAAGTTTATTATGACGAACAAACTTTAAAAGTTACAGAAATTCAAACTATTAGAGGAGAAGAAATAAACGATAAAACATATAAATTAGAAAATGGTGAAATAGTTGAAATAGGTAAAGAACTTCCTCAAAGGTTAAAAGATATTAAAGCTACTGTAGAAAACTATGCCCTTTCACAATTAACTGTAGTATATGGATTAAAGAAACTTGGTGAAAAGTTAAAGGGTAATGTATTAGGAGCTTATACAGAATTTGCTTTAGCAGTTGTTTTTACAGAAAAATATGGTAGAAGAATAGATGAAGTAACTGCACTTAAACTAAAAGATGAAGATATTAATATAACAAAAGAAGACCTTATTAAACAGGTGGTATTTGAAGGAGCAACAAGTGTAAAGGAAGCTTTAAACTAAAAACCAAAATTTACTAAATCTAAAGGAAAGGGAAGGGAAAGGTGATAAGGGGGATTTATAATGTTTCCAGCTAAGGTTTAAGGCTTGGTATAACCAAGCGGAATAGCTTAGGTTGTATCATCAGTGAAGCGGTTGCGTGACACTTTTTTCTTACTTTTCCTCAAGATATGTAACACTAAGGATGGCTTCCAAGGGTGTTGTGCTGCAGTTTTGCCCGCCCGTGCCACGCTATTCCAGATAAAGGGGATGGGGTAGTGGAGTAAGAAAAACTTATCCATAGTGGAGTAATTAAACAAAAACCTTGAGTATCAAGACTTTCCCTTAACCAAGTTAGTGGAGTAAAAAAGGGGGGGTTGTGAAGGTAGTGGAGTAAACTCTAAGCATTGAGTATCAAGGCTTAGACGGATTTTACGCCACTTACTCCACTATTTTTGAAGGTATATATAAAAAATTTTGTTTTTTGGCGAAGGGAGTAAGTTCTAACCATTGAGTATCAAGGCTCAGACAAATTTTACACCACTTGCTCCACTATTATCTCGACCACTGACACCTACCAACACAGGCAATTCAAAAAGTAAAAAATTTTTTAGGCATATATTAAAAAGTAGTGGCGTAAGTGGAGTAAACACTAAGGAAGAGTAGGAATATCAATAATTATAATTTACTCCACTACTTACTCCACTTACTCCACTTACTCCACTTACTCCCCCCACTTAGTGTGTTACCCCCCTTTTTGCTACTATCCGAAAAGGGTTGAGCCAAGCCAATTTGCTTGTAATGTGGCAGATTTATCTCTTCACCACCACCACCACCCATAGTGGATAGGGAAATAAGCAAAAGAAAGGCGGGTAGGGTTAACCCCGCCTTGGTGGATTATTGTTGTTGTTTGGCGTTGTCGTCGTTCTTGAGGATGAATGAGTAAACTCTTACCTTATATCCTTTTATGGATACTGTCCTTTGAAATCTCCCCTCCTCCGTCTGTAATATGCCCCTCTTTTTTAGCTCATGTAGAATTAAATCTTTGTTCAAAACATCTTCTCCTTTTTCATCTCTCATTAATGCATCAAGATATTTAGGTAGGATATCAATTCTTGTTTCCTTGTCAGTGACCTCTACCCTTCCACGCATATTCTTCATATCCTCAGGAGCAACACCCTTAGGGTCTACATAAAATCCTCTATTAGAGAATATTTCTTGTCTAAGCCTGTCTAAAAATTTCTGCACATGGTCTTTTTCCTCTTTAAAGACCTTTCTCTGCTCATCTAAAACCTTATCAATAACCTTCCCTGCTTGTGGAAATGCCTCTCCAAAATACTTTTCAAAGACGCTAAGGCTAACATAGAGAACTCTTTGGAGTGGTGGTAAACTTTGTAGTTTTTCTATTTTGTGTCTTTCTTGCTCCAGATAGCTTTTGGTGAATTCAATAAGTTTTAAACCGAACCCTGACGCTTTTTTCTCCTCGGGTGTAAATATTATGTCAGTTAATGGACTTTCGTCAGTAACCGCTAAATGTAAAACCCTCCTATGAACGCCAGCATTCTTAATTTCAGAGTGAGGGAACTTTTCTGCATTCAAAATCACTACCGACCTAAGCTTAGACCTATCAACTCTCTTCTCCACATTTCCTCTGGATTTCCCATAGCCAGAATTGACGGCAAAGGCTATGAACTCTACTAATTCACT
>JAMWBQ010000144.1 GCA_023819315.1 Candidatus Omnitrophota bacterium | reverse complement strand
CCTAATAGCATTGCTGACTCTTTTACCTTAATTAACTTTTTTAGACTATCTCTAATCACCTCGTATTTATTTTGTTCTTTCATCGTCAGGATAATTACTTCTTCCATAATACCACCTCCTTTTTGCTCCTAAGAGGTGGTATTTTACATCAAGTTACCCTGACATTTCTACTTTGCAATAAGGTGACATTATTATATTGCGGTGACATAATATAGAAACACTATTGACAAAATAATAAAGTTAGTTTAATATAATTTATTCAATGGACAAAGGCGTCTGGAAAAAGGGCGTCTTTTTATTTTTATAAGGAGGTATCTGAAAAAGCAAGGAGGTATTATGAGTAGGACAGTTAAAACCAACGATGCCTTAGGCACTGTTAATCGCGGTGACCCATGTGAGTCGGGATTATGTACCCTATGTAGGTGTGATTGCCGAGGAAAGTGTGAAACTTGGTTGGCTTCTTTAAGGGGGCGTAACATAATATATCCCAGAAATTATGGTTTTATTACTGCCGGCAGCTCAAATATAGGGGCTGTGGGAATAAGTTATAATTCTATAAGAATAGATGGTTTGCTTTATGGAGCAAATTTCCTTCCCAAAGGTTTAACTTCTTCAGAAGATAGTTGTATTTTCCCTAACGTGAGTACTGAGGGCGAGTTTGGGTATAAAGTTAACACTAAATTCAGATTGCCTATAATGACAGGAGCATTAGGATCTACTTTTATTGCTGCTAAGTACTGGGAATCGTTCGCAACTGGTGCAGCGTTAGTAGGTATTCCTATAGTTGTAGGGGAGAATGTTGTAGGTATTGATAGAAAAGCAGTGATAGAGAAAGGGGTAATAAAAGTTGCTCCTGAATTAGATAGAAGAATACAGACTTTCTTGCGTTACTACGATGGATGGGGAGCTATTATTGTCCAGATGAATGTAGAGGATACGCGTAATGGTGTAGCTGAGTACGTTATTGAGAAGTATGGGGATAAAGTTATTTTAGAGCTTAAATGGGGACAAGGTGCTAAATGTATAGGAGGAGAGATTCAGGTTAATAGTCTCGATTACGCTATTTTTTTAAAAAAGAGGGGTTATATAGTTGATCCCGACCCGGAATTACCGGAAGTTCAAGAAGCATTTAATAAGGGAGCGATTAGGTCGATATCAAGACATAGTCGGTTAGGATATACAGGGTTAGCTACACGTAAATTAGTGGAAGAGGCATTTATGAAAGAAGTGAATAGATTAAGAAAATTAGGATATAAAAGGATATCCCTTAAAACAGGTTCTTATGGTATGGAAGCATTAGCTATGGCAATAAAGTATGCTTCTGAGGCAAAGTTAGATTTACTAACTATAGATGGTTCAGGAGGTGGAACGGGCATGAGTCCATGGAATATGATGGAATCATGGGGAGTACCTTCTTTACTTCTTCATTCCAAAGCTTACGAGTATGCCAAGATTTTAGCTGATAGAGGTAAACGAGTAGTGGATATTGCTTTCGCTGGCGGTTTAGCCAGAGAGGACCATATCTTTAAAGCCTTAGCGTTAGGTTCACCTTTTACAAAGCTTGTATGTATGGGTAGAGCTTTAATGATACCGGGATTCTTAGGTTCAAATATTGAAGGAGTCTTGTATCCTGAAAGAAAAGAAAAGGTTAACGGTATGTGGGATGCTTTACCTCCCTCGGTAAGTGAGTTTGGTAACAAGCCTGAGGAGATATTTGCAGGTTATTACGATGTAGAGAAGAAAGTAGGTAAATCAGAGATGAAAAATATCCCTTTAGGAGCAATTGCAATTTATACTTTAGCGGATAAACTCAAAGCTGGTTTACAACAGCTTATGGCAGGAGCAAGAAAATTTTCTTTAAAAGGAATAACTCGCGATGATATATACGCAGTTAATCGAGAAACAGAAAGGGAAACAGGACTTAAGTTTATTACAGAAAAAGGGGATAGTATCGCTAAAAAAATTCTAAAATCCTAAAAACCAAAATCTATACTGCTCCCCTTTGTGGGGAGCAGTATATAAATAAGATAAGATAATTATTAAAGAACGGATTAAAAATAAAAAAGTTAGATTCTCAAGGATTAATGGAAAAATATATTTTTTTACTTCCTATTTATTTTGTTTTGTGTGTTTCTTAGATACTATGGTGATTGCTCAACAATCATTGCGGTATAGTAAGATTAAGGAAGCATTAATGAATATGGAGAATAAAATCCACGATAGTCCCTTTGGGGTGTTAGAGTTTCTCTCCTGGAATCATCATTGGAATAATTATAAATATCCTAATAAAGAAACTTTAGAGAAAACTGTAGAGTTAATGAAAGAGATGGGGGTTAGATGGGTAAGAATGGATTTTTTATGGGAGGATAGTGAACAGGAAAAAGGAAAATTTAATTTTGAAAAGTACGATTATATCATAAATTTATTAACCAAGAATAATATCTATATATTAGGATTATTAAGTTATAGTGTTTCTTGGGCAGGAGCAAATTGGAATTGTCCCCCTTACGATGATACTCACTTCGTCAATTATGTTTCAAATGTAATTATGCGCTATAAAGATAGAGTAAAGTAATGGGAAATTTGGAATGAACCTGATGATGAGCAGTATTGGGCACCTCAAGACGGCATGGTTAGCTATACCCAGCTATTAAAGAAAGTATATATTAAAGCTAAACAAGTAGACCCTGATTGTAAAATATTAAATGGCGGTTTAGCTAAAACAATACCCTTATATTTAAAAAAGATATATCAGAACGGTGGGAAAGGATACTTTGATATATTAGCAATTCACCCCTTTGTTCATCCTTTGTATGGGAGCGATGTGTATAGAGTTAAAGGATTATACAATGCTTGTAAGAAGATTATGCAAGAGAGCGGTGATGATAAGAATATTTGGTTTACTGAGATAGGTGTTTCCGGTGTAAAAGCACTTTCTCCCTCAAATACATGGTGGTTAGGGGATAGTCTTACAGAAGAGCAACAAGCAGTCTGGGTAAGAAGGTTATATAAAGAATTGCTATCACAGTTAGCTGATTATAAAATTTTTTAGGCATTCTTTAGAGATTGTAAGAATTATTGGAATAACGGTGTTGACTATTTTGGTTTAGTAAGAGGGGATTTTTCTAAGAAACCTGCATTTGAAGCATATAAAGAAGCAGTGGCAGAGTGGAATAAATCATCAAATATCCAGAACCCAAAAGAAATTATTTACTTAAAATAATAAATTTAATATTGTATTATTGTAACAACAAATTATTTTTATTCAACGGTATCTCAAAAACTCACCTATAATTTTCTTAGTTAATTCTGAAAGTATGGTAATAATAAAAGAAATTTTGATAAACTAATATTTTCAAAAATTTTCAGATACTATAACTTAGAGTGAAATATTTTACTTTATAGAATTTTATAGGTGTCACCGCAATATAATAATGTCACCTTATTGCAAAGTAGAAATGTCAGGGCAACTTGATGTAAAATACCACCTCTTAGAAGCAAAAAGGAGGTGGTATTATGGAAGAAGTAATTACCC
>JAMWBQ010000143.1 GCA_023819315.1 Candidatus Omnitrophota bacterium | reverse complement strand
AATCTAATGCCCTTACCAATGCCTCTTTTAAAGAGATATTTTGCCTTAGAAGATAACCTAATAGTTCTCCTGCTCTTTTTAGATGCCTAATATTTATAGTTAAAGGATAGTTTTGTTTTAGATGAAGGTAAATTCTAGAAAGAAGCCTTTCTAAGCTTTGGGTTGTATCTTGATTTATAGGGGAGGAGCTGGAAGGATTATTTGATGGTCCTCCTAAAGCAAAACCAAATTTAGGTCCTATTCTTTCCTCTAAGATACCTCTTAAGACTGAAGGAAGTTCTTCTGGTCTTTCTACTTGTATAGAGGTTTTGTAGTGTTTTTCTACCTCATTTATCCCTTCACCCAAACCAACTCCCATTACCTCAATACTTTCTTCTCTTGCCTCTTGTTGAAGTTCTTCTAAGGTCTTTCCTGTTGTATTTATATTTCCTTCTCCATCGGTAATCATAATAATGAATCTACCTACATCATAGGGCTCTTCTTTTAATATATCTATGGCTAATCTTAAGGCATCGCTATCGGCAGTACAACCTGAAGGGATATATCCCGATACCTCTTCAAAGAGTTCTTTTCTTTCTTCTGGGGTAAGCCATCTATCAAATCCTTTATGTAAAATGGGGGTATCAGAAAAACCAATTATGCAATAGTCAATATCTAAGTTAGAGAGCGCCTCCATAAATAAAAGTAGGCCGGATAAAGCCGAGGTTCTTTTTGGCTCAGACATTGAACCGGATTCATCTAAGACAAGGACAAATCTATGGTCTATTCTTTTGGGAGCACGCCGCTTTAACATAATCTTTTGGTCTTTGGGGCTAATAGGTTGGCTAAGTTTTTGTTTTCTATCTAAATCCATAGCCCTTCTTAGGTCTGGCTTCTGTCCAGAAGTAAAGTAGCCTTCATAATGGGGTTTTCTTGTCTTGTTAAGGTAATTTTCTAAGATACCGGTTACTTCTTGAAGTAATTTTGAGATTAAACCAGATATACGCTCATATTCTCCAATCTGGCTTTCAATTTCTTTTTGGAGCTGGATATTTCTTCTGATGAGGTCTTTTAATTTAGAGCCGGGTTGATATAAGGGTTCTTTAGTTTGAGGAGCCTTCGTTTGTTGAGATTCCCCTGCCTTTTGTTTGCGTTGATATTCTTCTGCCTTCTTTAAGTCAGGTCTATCTATCTTTGGGGATAATCTCTCAGATAATTCCTTTGCTTTCTGTTCAATTAGTCTTTGGGCTTCTTGGTCTAAATCCCCAGGGTTCAAACCCGATGGGTCTTTTCCTTCTCCTAAACTAACTTTAATCTCTCCTTCTTTTATTGCTTTAGATAACCTTTCTTTTGCTTCATTTACTAATTTCTCGTATTCAGGTAAGATATACTCTCTTACCATCTCTGCGGTCTGGTGGGCAAGCTTATACTTTTGGGGTTCTGAGACCCTTCCTTTTGGATAATGGCTGAATATCTTTTGGAAATGTTGTTCTGTCCTTTCTAATGCTTCTCTGACTTCAGGATTAATAATTTCAGGAGGTAATTTATTGTATCTCCAATAGTAAAGCACACCTAAGAGATATTCTAAATGTGGATAAAGTTGGTAAGGATGGATTGTTTCTTTTTGCTCTTGGGAAATCTCCCTTTGTAAAGATTCAACGTATTGGGATTTTTTAGGATCTTGAGGTAATAAATCATCATAGATTATTCCCAAATAATAAGCCAAACCTCTAAATTGCTCCTGTATCCAGTTATTTACCCTTGCATCCTCAAAAGTATTAAGAAGTAATCTTAAGTCTTCTTTGGAGAAAAATAATCTAAATAAATCTTCTCTTAAATCTACTCTTGAAATCTGCCTATGCCCTGCCTCGTGAGAAGAAAACCCAACTACCTGTTCAGCAGAATAACTAAGTAAGAGTTCTACAGGAAAGATTACTGTATTGTGTTCAAAATCATAGCTCCACCAATCACCCGGTTTTATCCTTAGTTTAAAATCTTCTCCTAAACCTGTAGAGATAATACTGATTGACTTTTGGACATTTGCTAAAAGTTCATTTATCCTTCTTTCATCTAAATTTCTTCTTCTTGCTAAGTCTTCTAGCTGTCGCCTTTCTTCTTCACTCAATTCTTCTAACTTCGCAAAGAACTCCTCTGTATCTTCCATCGCCTCTTCTTCATTAGTTTTTCCTTTTACGATATGTGAGATGAGTTCATGGTAGAGGATTTCAATTTGTTTTTCGAGGGGTTGGTTAAAGAAGTCAATTACATGGAAATAAACCTCTTTTGATTTAATTTTGCAAGAGGCAATGTAAGGAAGGCCTGTTTTTGGGTCTTTTCCTAATTTTTGGGGATCATTGGTAAGATAAAAAGTTATTTGTGGTAATATTTCTTTAAATCTATTGGTTATTTCTGGTGGTCCTGTTTTTGTTATGGCTTCTAAGAGCTCGGTTAGTCTTTCTTGTAAAATCTGTGCATTCTCTTCTGATAAACCTTGTATTTTAATGGCTGTTTCTATATCTTTTAATGTAAATCCTTTAGATGTCCAGTTCTTGCCAAATTTTTGTTCAGCGTGTCTTTGAGCCTCTTCAGGTACAGCTAACTTATGATAACTACAGGGGATATTATCTTCCGAATCTTTTTGCAAATATTTTATAATAGTCACTTTCGTCCCAATTTTATTTCCTTTGGCATCTGTAATATTCTCAAAACAAATCTCATCACTATCTTTGGCTGCGTAATAAATCCCTAAACCTGCTCCACTCATAGTCACAGGAAATAAATCTCCACTATCAAACAAATCCTCTGCAATACTTTTTCTTTCTCTTACTCTCTCTTCATCCATATTTATGTAATAGTCAGGGTGAAAATAATATGTTCCTTCATCACTAATAGAAATCCTTGCCCGAGAATTAGTTATATGCCATTCTATTGTAACTTTTTTATTCTCATCAAACCGATTGCCGTGTTCCATAGCATTTTTAAATAATTCATCGAATGCTTTCCTAAGATTTTGCGGTAATATTTTCTCACTAAAATATAAAGAAAAAGATGATACTAAATCTTCTTTACTAACTACTTGAATAATTCCTCTTTCACTTAATCCTATTTTCTTTAAATCCTCTGGTTTAGTTATCGTTATTATTTCATTTTCTTCCACACCGAACTTAGAATCAAAAGAGTTTTTAGAACTGTCGTTAATAATACTACAACCGCCAAATACAATATCTGCCCCCTTACCGGGGCTAAAAGGTATTATTTTAATTGCGGGGTATTTATCTGTTATTTGCTTCACAAAAGAATCAGATTCTCCACTCTTTATCCAAACCATCACATTAGCACCTGAACCAGGACCAAGTATCCTTGACGCCAATACAGAATTAAACTTTCTTAACATTTTCACTATATTCTCAGATTCCTGATTTATTATACCGTAATTATTTTTAAGGCTCTCTCCTGTTTCCTCCTGTAACCTGAAAAACTCTTTTAAATTCCTCCTCTTTAATGCATTAGCTGAATTTATAACTCTTCTCATTTCACTTATTACATAAGAAACATTGCCATGAATATTAAAATCAATTTTATCTATATCAATTCCCATTATCTTACATCTATTAACTATCTTATCAATATCTGACTGGGTGA
>JAMWBQ010000142.1 GCA_023819315.1 Candidatus Omnitrophota bacterium | reverse complement strand
GGATAGAGAGTTGGCTGTTATGAGAAAGGTAGATCTTGTGGTTTCATACAATGAGACAGAACATGCGGTTATTTTGTCTCATAATTTAGATAGTACCAAAATTGCTAAATGGCCATGGGTTGTATATCCAAAAGAGGACATACCAACCTTTGAAGAAAGGCAAGATATAGCTTTCCTTGGCAACTATCGGCATCCTCCTAATGTCATTGCAGTGGAGTTTTTCGTGAAGGAAGTTATGCCTTTATTGAAAAGGAGAATTCCAGATATTAGATTTTTGATTTATGGAGCAAACGCACCAGATGAATTTAAAAAATTAGAAGCAGAAGGCGCAATATTGAAGGGCTATGTTAAAAACTTGGATGATGTGTTCAAGAATATAAAAGTTTTTGTCGCCCCCCTATTAAGCGGTGCCGGAATTAAAGGTAAAGTATTGGAAGCCCTGTCCTACGGCGTGCCTTCTGTTTTATCCCCCATAGCGGCAGAAGCTACGGGCATTTTAAACAACTTTCATGCAATTATAGCAGAAAATCCTAAGGAGTGGGTAGACGCTATTTATAATCTTTATACAAACAAAGAACTTTGGGAAAGGATTTCTAAGAACGCATATGAATTTGCTAAGTCTGAGTATTCTTTTGAAAAGGGTAGAAGGTTAGTAATAAAAGCTCTTGAAATGGTAAATATTTATGTGCCTTATGAAAATTATATTTTGAGGTAAAGCATGGAAAGGGTTGTCTTGTTTCATTTTCATTTGTTTAAAAATGCTGGAACATCTATAGATACCATTCTTCGCAAAAATTTTAATGAAAAATTTGTAACAAAAGAATTTCCATATCATCCATATGAAAGGAATGTAAAACATGTTATTTCCTGGATAAAAAAAGAAAAGGATAAAATAGCTTTTTCTTCCCATACTGCCAGGTTATTCGATTTTTCAGTTTTGGAAAAAGAAGGAATAAAGCTAATCCCTATTATTTTCGTTAGACATCCTTTGATTAGAATATATTCAGCTTATAAGTTTGAAAGAGAAAAACAAAAAGATATAAACACTTTTGCAACTGTTTTGGCAAGAAATACAGATTTTAAAGGTTATATTGAGGTCCGTTGGTACGTTCATAATGATCACCAAACAAGAAATTTTCATGTTCATAGGTTTAGTGATATGTTTTATAACTATGAGGGTTCTATTTTTGAAAAAGCCGTGATGGCACTTAAAAAATTGCCTTTTGTTGGGATAGTTGAAAGATTTGACGAATCACTTGAGAAGCTTGAACATATCATCAGGGAGTTTTATCCCAACTTTAAATCATATAATGTTGCTAAAAATGTTCAAGTGGATCCGAAAACTCCGATAGATGAACGGTTAAAGGCTATTAAACAAATTTTAGGAGAAGAGTTTTATAAAAAGTTTGAAGAAGCTAATAAGGAAGATATTATTTTCTGGAATATGGTTTTAGAAATGTATGAGGTTAGTAAGAAATGAAATTTAATGTTGGTAGAATTTTCCCTCCAGGGCATTTTTATTCACCTGTAGTAGATTTGGACTTTGTAAAAAGATACGAGTCTATCATTTGGAAGCCTCAAGAGGAACACGAGATTGTGGGTTTTGACATTAATAAGGAAGGACAAAGGCACTTTTTAAGAACAAATTTTAAGAAATATATCACAGATTTTGACTATCCAATTGAAAAGCCAAAAAGTGAAATCATAACCTACTATCAGAAAAATGGCATGTTTTCAGGTTTAGATGCAAGAGCCTTGTTTACATTTTTGCGAACTTTTCGGCCAAGGTTTGTTATTGAAATAGGCAGCGGATTCAGTTCCTTGTTAACTATAGACACAGCTAAACGTTTCCTTGGCGGTGACACTGTAATAATAATGATAGAACCCTATCCACCACATTTTCTAACAAGTTACTTAAACTTAAATAGTTACGATAAAGCAATACTTTATAAAATGCCAGTACAAGATGTAGAATTAGAGCTATTTGATCAACTTCAAGATAATGATATTCTTTTTGTAGACTCTAGTCATGTTGCAAAGGTCGGTAGTGATGTTAACCATATAATATTCCGTATATTACCAAGACTTCATAAAGGAGTGATAATACACTTTCATGATATTTTTTTACCTGATGAATATCCCAAAAAATGGGTTTTTGAGGAAAATAGAAGCTGGAATGAACAATATATATTAAGAGCTTTCCTCATGTATAATAGCCACTTCAGAGTTTTATTTGGCTCTTATTATGCATCTACAAGATTAAAAGAAGATGTGATTTATGCATGTGGAGATCTTTATGGCGGAGGATCTTTTTGGTTACAAAAAATACAATAATACTTCAGTTTTTTAGGTTATTCTTTAGTTTAAAGTAGGAGGTAAAAATTTGTGATTTCTTGGATACTTATTTTTTCTCTTTTATTTATAGTCCCATCTATAACTGACACTTATCAACTTAAAGCTGATACATGCCCCCTTGGACTAACTGTTTCAGAAAATGGGGAGCTTCTAAAGGATTGCAAACCCTATAGAGCTGTGGGTGTTAACTATTTTGATGTTTTTTATAGAGTATTAAAGGACCCTACCGATAAGTCTTATGTTCAAGGCTTTGAAAAACTAAGCAAAAACGGTATACCTTTTGTAAGGATGATGGCTTGCGGTTTTTGGCCCAATGACTGGGAAATTTACTTAAAAGATAAAGAAAGATACTTTACCTTGTTGGATGATGTTGTAAAAACTGCGGAGAAGTATAATGTGGGGATAATAATGACTTTGTTTTGGAATGTATCAACCATTCCAGACCTTGTGGGAGAACCAGTAAGTGCATGGGGGGATCCAGAAAGTAAAACTATTAGCTTTATGAAGAACTATACAAGAGAGGTTGTTTCCCGTTATAAAGATTCACCAGCTATATGGGGCTGGGAGTTTGGTAATGAATATAATCTGATCGCAGACCTACCAAAGGGATACCTTCCAAAGGTTGCTCCACAATATGGTACACCTAAGCAGAGAACAGAAAGGGATAGACTTACTTATAGGGATATTCTTACAGCATTTATTCAATTTGCTGATACTGTGAGGGAAATTGACAAACACAGAATAATAAGCACCGGTAACAGTATACCGCGTCCAAGTGCGTACCATCTTGCTTTCTATGGGAAATGGCAGAAGGATTCTTTAATCCAATTTCTTTATATGTTAAATCTTCAAAATCCTAAAGATTTTGCCGCTATTTCTGTACATATCTACCCGCCAACCCTTAATGATAGGTATTTTATGGATGTAATAATCAAGTCCTTTGAAGATTTAATAAGGCCTATGGTTGAATTTACAAAAAGAGAAAATCGTATTTTGTTTATAGGAGAGTTTGGGGTTTGTAAACATCATGCCAATTCTAAAGAAGAGGAAAGAATAAAGTATGAAGAATTGATAAAAGCCATAGAAAAGTTAGAGGTTCCTCTTTCTGCTTTGTGGGTATATGATCGGAAGAAGCCCGATGATCCGTGCAATGTTAGTTTTGAGAATGAAAGAAGCTATCAATTATGGTATATTATAGACCTGAATAGAAAACTTAATGAAAATATTACTTTTGCTCCTCAGATAACCCCAGAGCTAAAAATACAAGGTTTT
>JAMWBQ010000141.1 GCA_023819315.1 Candidatus Omnitrophota bacterium | reverse complement strand
TACCA
Source organism: Candidatus Omnitrophota bacterium (assembly GCA_023819315.1). Taxonomy (GTDB): domain Bacteria; phylum Omnitrophota; class Gorgyraeia; order Duberdicusellales; family 4484-171; genus JAMWBQ01. Next base: position 3,628 of record JAMWBQ010000141.1, on the reverse strand, counting down.
CCTCCTTTTTGCTTCTAAGAGGTGGTATTTTACATCAAGTTGCCCTGACATTTCTACTTTGCAATAAGGTGACATTATTATATTGCGGTGACATTGAAGAATTATATACAGATGATGAGCTGGAAGATTTAGCCGAAAGAATTAATAAAAAATTTGAGGAGTTAGTAAAGAAAAATTCCGAAGGTATTAAGAAAGAAGGGTTAAGATACTTATTGGAGGAATTAAAAAAAGAAGGCATTAGATATTCAGGAGAATGAGAATGGAAAGATCTGATCGGTTTCCTTTTACTGAATTGCCAGAAGCTCTTGTCGAAGAAATGCTTTCCAAAAGCGAACTGGTCGGTGACCAGCTTTATGATACTTTTAAGGAAATTCAAAATAATAAAACTAAAATGCGGAAACAATTGCAAGAGCAGAATATCCTGAAACAAGATACAGAAGTCGGATATCCAGGTATACCAACTACTTGTGGGGTAGATGGTTCTTATGCTGTTGAGAAACTTTTAGCAACCGATTTTGCTGCTTGTGCAGCCGTTGCAATTGAAGGATTAACTCCACCTTCTGAAAAGAGATATGAAAAGAGATACTGGGAAAAACCTCATCACAGAGTATTTATTCATCCAGAAAAGCATAATCTAGACACAGGTACAGTTATTAGAGGATTAATGATGGAAATGGAACTTGAGCTTGCAGCAAAGGCCCCTCATGATATAGTTTTCTTAGACGGTTCTCTTACAACACCATTAATATATGCGAACCAAGCAATAAACAAAATGCTGGAATGGGTAAACGAAGGCACTCAGACAGAAGTTGGCAAAGAACTGGAAGAAAGGTTTAGAAAATTTCTTGAAGATTACAAAACTATCTTGGAATCTTTAAGAACCGATAAATTATGGGTAAGCATGCCAAAATACACTACAAGAAGGGAGTTAGGCAAGAAGTTAAGTTGGTCGGCTCATTATGATGACAGGGCAATTTTGACAACTATTTTATCTCCTGGCGAATTTACCTCACCGGTCCCATTAGAAGAACCTCTACAGCCCTGGCACTTAAGACTCCCTTTCAAAAATAAAGAACTTGAAAGATTAAAAGATGAAGTTATAATATCAGCCATAAATAGGCTTTATGTTATGTATTACAGACCTCATAATTGGACACCAGTTTTTAGGATTGAAATGGCATCTTCTATTGCCACAAATAATTCTCGGATAGCAGTATTACTTCAAGGTCTTAAATATCAATCCGGCACACCCGGTATTCTTGAACCGTATCCTCTCTATATAGCAGACCGAATGGTAAAGCATCTTGGAAGTGCTATCCCTGCCTTTAGGCAGACAGCCACTAGACGAATGACTGAATTACATCAAGGGGATATAGGAGAAATTTTTTTCAGTATGCATGGTTATAGAACTGAAAGTGGGAGGTAAGTTATGAAAGCAGATGCAAAGGGCTTTAAGTTTTTAGTAATGGAAGGTAAGGTAAAAATACCTTTTTTCCAAAGAACTTATGTATGGACCGAAGATAATTGGGAAGAGCTTCTTCAAGAGCTTAGGAGCGAGAACAAAGTAAATAACTTTTTAGGAACAATTATTTCAAAACAGCTTCCTTCTGCTTCTGGACAGCCAAAAGAGCTTGAGGTTATTGATGGTCAACAGAGGTTAACTACATTAAGTATTTTACTAAAAGCTTTATACGATTCTCTCTCTGATGAAGATAAAAGGAATTGTGAAGGCGAAATTATGGGTATTTTACGATATAAAAAGGATTATACTTCTTCCACTTATGAATTACGGATTGAACATTCTTATGTGGATTCAGAAGCTTATAGAAAGGTTATGGAAAATACTTTGAACATAGCTCAAATTACCGAGGAGGACCACTTAATCTTGCGATGTTATAAATATTTTATGGAAAATTTAGAAAAATTAACCATAGATGAAAGAAAAACACTTATTAACAAAATACTTAATCCTGAAAATAAAATGTTGGTAGTAATTGATTTAGATGAGAAAGATAATGAACAATCCATTTTTGATACACTGAACACAGCAGGTGTAAGATTAACAGTTGCAGAGATAGTAAAGAATGCTATTTTTAAAAAAGCTATAGAATTAAGTGATAAAAGCAAGGCTATTGAACTTTATAAAAAAACGTGGGAAGAAACTTTTTTGAAAGATGAAGAGACATTAAAATATTGGGAAACAGAAAGGACAACTGGAAGATTTAAGCGAGATAACATTGAAATATTACTTCATTGTATAGGGGTTATAAAAGGGTTCTATGACCCTGATAAGCATGCTCTGCTTGAATTATCAAAGTTATATAAAAACCAACTTAAAGAGTTCAATTCAATTAATGAGTTAACCAACTTTATTAATGAAATAATAGAGTACGCCAAAATTTATAGAGAAAAGATTGTAACTTTTGATAAAAGTGATACCTTCTCATTCGGTGATTCTATCCCGAGATTGTTGCATATCCTTGAAGTTTTAGAAATTTCTACTTTTCACCCATTTATTTTAGCAGTATTTAAAAAATACCAAAATGATGAAAATAACCTTAAAGATATCCTGGGCAAATTAGAAAAATTTATCATAAGAAATCAGTTAGCAAAAGTGGAAAATGTTAAGAATTATAGCAAATTATGTAAACAATTTATTGTGAATCAATCTAATCTGGATGATAAATTAGAAGAAATTTCGTGGGATAGAGTTTCAGATGGCTTACGTAATATTTCTAATAGAGATGCCACATTAATATTATTCTGGATAGAACTATACCGCCGATATAAAGATAATAAATATGATGAAAAGGAGTTGAAATATGATTACACACTTGAACATATAATGCCTATAAAATGGGAAGAATATTGGAATTTTGATAAAGTTCCTCATCCTAATAGTAATTTATCACGCGAAGAACAAAAACAAGATAGGAATGAAAAAATTAAATGGCTAGGCAATATGACTCTCCTTAAATCAAGGTTAAATACGTCATTAAGCAATCAAGGTTTTGAAAAAAAAATAAAAGGAGAGGGACGGAAAAAAGGTATAAAGGACTATGCTACACTTTACATTACGAAAGATGATATAGTTGAGCCGTTTAATAATGATGATAAAGTGTGGAATGAGAAAAAAATAGAAGATAGAACGGAAAATCTGCTTAAAGGAATCAAGGCAATTTGGGGTAATTCATGAAAAGTGAACAAACAAATATTGAACAATTAATCAGTTCTGCTGAACGAATTGGGACAATAGGTTCTCCTTCTTCTACCAGTGAACTTTCTTTGGATATTCGCGAAACTGCCGTGAAGAAAAAATTAGTGGGAGAACTTGCGTTCTTTAGTTTTATACAGGATGACAAACCTCATTATGCATTGGGACAGATAACAGAGGTTCAACTAAAGAATATTTGGCTTGAAGACCCTACAATGAGGTCCCTTGCAAGACAAAGAGGTCAGGTAAATCCTGTAAGTGGTCAACAAGACACCCACCTTGGCGAAATGACAGTAAGTGCAGTATTTGCCGATAATGGGGATAGATTTGAACCAAGTATTTTAGGTACTGTTCCAGCAACAGGGACGGATATTAAGTTAGTTACTGACCCCATATTAGATAGGTTATTAGAAA
>JAMWBQ010000140.1 GCA_023819315.1 Candidatus Omnitrophota bacterium | reverse complement strand
CCCTTATCTCCAACAACGATTCTTTAAGCTTATTTATGGCACAGAAACTTTTACCTTCCTATTATAATAGAGGTTCTTATTAAAAAATATTTTTTTGTGTTAAAATGTTAGGTTATGTTTGGTTGAGAGAAGTATCAGGGATAAAAAAACAAATGATAAGAATAAACGTTAATGGCAAGCATTTGTAATGCATAATGAAAGCAATTCAAAGTGAAATTATAAGGGTTTTAAAGGATGAGAACCCAACTTATGCCCATCCTATAAAATCTTGCGATTTAGCTAAAAGGCTAAGGGTTGATCCTTCCTATCTGCGTTTGCAGATGGCTTTTTTAAAGGGTATCGTAGGAGTAAGAAGGGGTAAAAGAGGTGGGTACTATTTATTAACTAAGGATAATATCAGCAATCATTAAAGGATAAGTATGCTAACTCAAGAATATAGTAAAAATCTAAAGGAGATAGTTTCTTATTTAAGAAAGGGTAAGATTGCTTTAGCCACTCAATTAATACCAAAGTTTACAGAGATTTTAAAGAGTTTACTTACTTATCAGGATAAGGAAGGGATGAAGTATCTGGCAGGAGTTACCAGAGGAATCTTAGATAGCTTTCAACGTAAGGATTATGTTTTAATGGCAGATTTAATAGAGTACGAAGTAATGCCTATTATAGAGAAGTTAGGGGAAGGGATAAGTTAATGAGCAATAAACTCTAATATAAGGCATCCATAATTTGATAGAGCATAGTTTAAAAGGATGATTGATACCATTTATAAAAACAATTTGGAGGCTTTAAAAGAGAGCCGACCTGCACTTTATAAAAGGATATTAGCGGTAGAGGATAAATCCTCTATAGAGGTTTTAACTTCTAAGTGTGGTATTTTTACTTTGCGTGTGGAAGGAGTATTCTTCCATAGTGTTTATAATCCTATAAAAGAAGTAGATTATTTAATAGAAGATTTAGATATAGAGAATATTTACAATCTTGTTGTTTTAGGGTTTGGTTTAGGTTATCATATAAAAAGGATATGGAGTGAGAGAAATTTTAAAGGGAGAATGCTTATTGTAGAGAAAGAGCCAGCTATCTTTAAGAAAGCATTAGAGACAATAGATTTTTCCCAGTTACTCAAGGATAAAGGTGTATATATTATCTTAGAGGAAAATGCCTCTTTAGTTACACGTATTATAGAGAATTCAAATTTTTTTCGTGTTAACGATATGGCAGGAGTAGATACTATTTTACATCCACCAAGTGTACAGACATATCTGGAATATTATTTAGAGATATTAAAGAGTATTCGTAACTGTATGAGTTGGCAGCAGATGTCTTTAGGGACACTTAATACCTTCAAGAATATCTGGCAGGAGAATAGTTTAGATAATCTTTTTGATGTGGTAAATTCCTTAGGGCTTATTGATTTAAAAGGGTTATTTAGGAATATACCGGCAATAATTGTCTCTGCTGGTCCATCTTTGAATAACGATATTGATGTTTTAAAGAGAGCGAAAGGAAGAATACCTATATTTTGTGTAGGCACAGCATTAAAGGTTTTACTTAATGCCGGGATAGAGCCGGATTTTGTAGTTGTGGTTGATGCCCACCCTAAAGTCCTTAAACAATTTGAGGGTATAAGTGCTCCTAAGAGTAGTTATCTTGTAGCGGTTGATTTTGTGCGAAAAGAGATTGTAGATATGTTTAGACCAAGGTATTTTTTTTACTCTTGTGATAATCCTTTTTCCTTATTTATCCCCGAAGGTCAGAGAAAAGGAAGAGTGTTTAGTGGTGGTTCAGTAGCACATGCTTGTATAGATATTGCTGTGCAGATGGGGTTTAATCCTATTATTTTAGTTGGACAAGATTTAAGCTTTTTTGATGGTAGGACACACGCTCAAGGCACAATGTATGATGGAGTAAGTTTAAGTTTTAGCGATGAGGAGTCTTTTAAAAAACAAGGGCTTATGTGGGTTAAAGGGAATTATGAGGAGAAAGTTTTGACTAATCAGGTTTTCTTTATTTTTTTAGAGAATATGAAGAGGTATATAAAGAACCGTCCCAATGTGGAATTTATAAACGCTACATCAAAAGGAGCATTTATTGAGGGGACAAAGCTTATTTCTTTAGAAGAGGTTTTGAAAGATTATAATCAAGCATCATTTAGTGAGATGGTGAAAGAGGTGATAAGGTCAAAGATAGATAGTTTCAAGCCCGATATAGAAGCTTTTAAGAATAACTTAGAAGAGAGTTTATCCCAGATAAGGTTATTGAGAGACAATTTACAAGAAGGTTATGAGAAGGCAAAGAGGTTAAAAGAGCTTATTTCTTCTGCTTCGGATAATAGAGAAGAGATTCGTCAACTTGCTTTAGATTTAGAGGATTTGGGTAGCAAGATAGATAATAACCCTTTTAGTTCTTGTTTGATTTATGGTAGTGGTTACTATCTTTATCTTTTGTTAGATATAAGTTCAAAATTCAGCCGTATAGAGGTTGAGGCACAGAAGAAGGTAACAGAATCTGCTTATGAAGTTTACAAAGGTTTTTTAGATTCAGCAGAGTTTATTTTAGAGAGGCTGGAAGGGATTTTGCTAAGTGTAAGGAAGAGTAATTATACGCGGTGAGCACTAAATACGAAGTGGTGAGATACTAAGAGTTATGGATGAGAGTAAAAAATATAAGTTAGAGAAATTAAAATCTTGTTCTGACCTGGAAGCATTGATTATGCTTTACGATGAGATGGTTATTTGTTTTGAGGAAGCAAAGGAGCTATTTAAATTAAATAAGTATGAGGAATTTATTGAAAAGATTGATTGGATAAAGAAGATAATAGAAGGATTAATGAGGATTCTAAATTTTGATATAGATGCCAATTTAGCAGGTAACTTATATAGGATTTACGACTATGTTTTAAGAAGATTAACTGTTGCTCAAGCAATTATTCGTCAAACACCTAAGATTGTAGATGAGTGTTATAAGATAATTTCTGATTTAAGGGATGGATGGGTAAAAGTAAAAGAGAAAGGGGATATAACTGAGGAGTTTAGAGAACATCTGGTAACCCAGGAGAAGAATTTCTTGAATATCCAGATATAACCTCCCCCTTTTTACACCCGGCGGGTGTATTAGAATAGAAGGTAGGAGTGATAGGGGGGTAATCAGGGGAAGAAAAAGGTTTGATAACCTTGAAAAATATGTTTTTTTATGGTATATCTATAGTAGACAATCAGGCTATAGTTGTAGAGAAGGTATCCGATAAGAGCAAACTCGTGGAAACACGAGGGCGCAAAGCTATTGGGCCTAAAGGAGATTATCTCCCATGGTTGCCAGGTTACCGAAGGTACCTAAAAATTTTTTTAGGTTAATTCATAACCGCGCCATAAAGCGCGGTTATTTTTTTATATAGCACGGATAAGGGCTAATCTGTGCTTAAAGTTAGAAAAATTAGGTTAGGGCTTAGGTAAGGGAAATGATTTTTTTAGAGAGAGATAAAAAGTGTTTTTATAATTTTATTAATCTATTCTTTTCCTTTCTATTTAACCCTACCTATACTAAAAACAAAATTCTAATTAAGAAATTTGCAGCAAAAAATTTTTATAGAATTTTAAGGGAATTGATTGTTAGTATTCAGATTTTGGATTTGGGATTTTATGTTTTCTTATTAATTTCCTTACCTAAGCCCGGACATTTTTATAGCCGATTAGCCCATCGGTATATAATTTGGCG
>JAMWBQ010000139.1 GCA_023819315.1 Candidatus Omnitrophota bacterium | reverse complement strand
TGTATAAAGGAAGGAAGTTAAACTATAAAAAGATACCTGAATACAATAAACGAAGAGAGATTACTTTAGAAGAATTTCTTTCAAAAAGATGACATTTTTATGTTGCATTAACAGAAAAAATAAGGTTCTTGACTAATGTATCTTAGTATGTTAATATATTTAGCACTCTTAATCTTAGAGTGCTAAGTAAAGGTGGGTAAAATGCGGTACGTGGATAATGAAAAAAGAGAGAATGAGATTTTGGATATATTAGTTGATAGTTATATAAAGGAATCAAAGCCTATAAGTTCTTCTTATTTATGTCAAACTAGACATCTCCCTTATTCTTCAGCTACGGTGAGAAATATTTTGGAATCTTTGGAGAGAAAAGGTTTTATTTTTCATATACATATTTCTTCGGGAAGGGTACCGACAAAAAAAGGTTTTAAGCATTATGTAGATAGCTTAAATAAAAAAGAGATTATTAGAAGAGGAGCAAATTACGATTTTAGTGAATTTGAGAAGATAGATAGTTTATCAGGTCTTTTTAACTTAGCCATAGAGAAGTTAGCTAATATAAGTGGTTATGCTTCTATTATGGGTATAAAAGGAAGAGAAGAAGGGGTATTCTTTACTGGGTTAAGGTTCATCTTAGAACAGCCTGAGTTTGAAGATATAGAGAGAATGAGAGCTTTTTTTTATGCTTTAGAAGTTAAGATAAATGAAATTCAACAATTACTTCTAAATAATATAGATGAAGAATTAAAAATACTTATTGGAGATGAAATTGGGTTTGAAGAGCTTTCTCACTGTTCTTTGCTTGTTTCAGGTATAAAAGAAAATAATTTTAATATAGCTTTAGGTGTTTTAGGCCCAATGAGAATGAATTATATACGTGCTTTGGTTTCTCTTTATTCTATAAAATGCATATTGGAAGATGTTTTAGAAAAGAGGTTTTTATGAAAGATCCAAAAAAAGAAATAGAGAGTTTACAAGAAAATAGTAAAGGTATTAACCACAAAATAGAGGAACAAGAAAAAGAAGATATAAGTTTAGATGAGTCTAAACTTAATACCTTAGATATAGCTTCTTTAAAGAAAAAAGCTGATGAATACGATTTTCTATGGGATAAGTACTTGCGAGTTTGTGCAGAGTTTGATAATACGCGGAAACGTTGGGAGAAAGAAAAGAAAGATATCGTGAAGTTTGCAAATTACTCTCTTATAAAAGAACTTTTAACTATAATTGATGAGAGCGAGCATGCTTTGAAAAGTATAAGGGAAAGTTCTCCGAATAACGATATTGGTAGAGGTGTAGAGATGGTTTATAACAATTTACTTGCAATTTTGAATAAGCAGGGTTTAAAAGTGATGAATTGTGTAGGTAATAGGTTTGATCCCCACTGTCATGAGATAGTTGGATATAAGGAGATTAATAACGATGAGGAGTATGTAATCTTAGAGGAGGTTCAAAAAGGATATTTTTTAGAAGATAAAGTTTTAAGAACAGCTAAGGTGATAGTAGGGGTTAAACCAAAAGGAAAATTAGCTAATGATGAAAATAAATTGGCTAATGATGAAAATAAGGAAAATCACACTAAAAATTTAGAATAAAAAGTATTAACTTTTTCAATCAAAGGAGGTTGTGCTATGGCAAGAGCAATTGGAATTGATTTAGGAACATCTAACTCAGCAGCTGCAGTAATGGAAGGAGATAGGCCGGTAATAATTCCTTCTGCTGAAGGGGCAGGAGTTGCTTCTGGTAAAGCTTTCCCTTCTTATGTGGCTTTTACCAAGGATGGTCAAAGATTAGTAGGTGAACCTGCAAGAAGGCAGGCATCGATAAACCCTGAGGGGACAATTTATGCTGCCAAAAGGAAGATGGGAACAGATTTCAAATTCAACGTTTTTGGTAAGGAGTATACACCTCAACAGATTTCTGCATTTATCCTTCAAAAAATTAAACAGGATGCAGAAAGCTATTTAGGAGATAAGGTAGAAGAGGTAGTTATTACCTGTCCTGCTTATTTTAACGATAACCAAAGGCAAGCAACTAAGGATGCAGGGGAGATTGCCGGTTTAAAAGTTTTAAGAATTATCAATGAGCCAACAGCAGCTTGTTTAGCTTATGGACTTAATAAGTCTGATAAAGAACAAAAAATTATGGTTTTTGATTTAGGCGGAGGAACTTTAGATGTTACGATTATGGAGATGGCACAGGGAGTTTTTGAGGTTAAAGCAACAAGTGGTGATACGCAATTGGGTGGCACAGATATGGATAATGTTCTCATTTCCTATATTGTAGAACAATTCAAGAGAGAGACTGGTATAGATTTACGTAATGACAAGATGGCAATGCAGAGAATTAGAGAATCTGCTGAGAAAGCTAAAATAGAACTATCTTCTACTTACAACACTGATATTAATCTTCCATTTATTACCGCAGACAGTAGTGGTCCAAAACACCTTACTATGTCTATTACCAGAGCAAAATTAGAGGAGTTAGTTATGCCTATTGTAGAAAGATGTCGTCATCCTATGGAACAGGCATTGAGTGATGCTAAATTAAAGCCTTCAGATATAGATAGGATTATTATGGTTGGTGGACCTACAAGAATGCCTATTGTTCAGAAATTTGTGGAAGATTATGTGGGTAAAAAGATTGAAAGAGGTATAGACCCTATGGAATGTGTAGCTTTAGGAGCGGCGATACAAGCTTCTATAATAAAAGGTGAAACCAAAGATGTTCTTCTTTTAGATGTTACCCCTTTATCTTTAGGGATTGAAACGCTGGGAGGAATTAATACCATTCTCATCCCTCGTAATACTACTATACCTACAAAGAAATCGCAGATATTTACTACAGCGGCTGATAATCAGACAGCAGTTACAATAAGGGTAATTCAAGGAGAACGTCCTATGGTTGATGCTGAGGGTAACGTAGAATTAGGTAGGTTTGATTTAGTGGGTATTCCCCCCGCTCCCCGGGGTGTTCCTCAGATAGAGGTTACATTTGATATTGATGCTAATGGCATACTACATGTTTCTGCTAAGGATTTAGCTACGGGTAAAGAGCAATCTATACGTATAACTGCTCCTAAGAAACTTTCTCGAGAGGAGATAGAAAAGATGGTTAAAGAAGCAGAACGGTTTGCTTCGGAAGATGCTAAGAGGAAAGAAGAGGTGGAACTAATTAATCAAGCTGATACGCTCGTTTACACTACAGAAAAATCTTTAAGAGAATTTGGCGATAAAATTAGTCAAAGTGAACGGTTGGAGGTGGAAACAAAACTTAACGACCTTAAACAAGCAATAAAGGATAAGAATATTCAGAAGATAAAAACAGCTATGGATGAAGTTACCAAAGCTTCCCATAAGTTAGCTGAGGAGATGTATAAGCAATCTACCAGTAAACAAGCTCAGAAAGAAAAACCGCAAGAAAATTATGAACAAGAAGCAAAGGATAAAAAAGATGATGTTATAGATGCAGAATATAAAGAAGAAGACAAAAAATAATTTACGGTAAACTAAGAGATTATGATGTCTACTAAAAAAGATTATTATGAAATTTTAGGTGTTAGTAGAAATGCTTCTATAGATGAGATAAAGAAAGCTTATAGGCAACTTGCTTTACAATTTCATCCTGATCGTGTACCTCCTGAGAAGAAAAAAGAGGCTGAGGAGAAGTTCAAAGAGATTTCTGAAGCTTATGCTGTATTAAGCGATCCTGAAAAAAAGAGACTTTACGATCAGTATGGACATGCAGGTATTGATTCTCGTTTTAGCACCGAAGATATCTTTAGAGGAGC
>JAMWBQ010000138.1 GCA_023819315.1 Candidatus Omnitrophota bacterium | reverse complement strand
GAGAGATTACTTTAGAAGAATTTCTTTCAAAAAGATGACATTTCTATTTTGCAAAAAAGATGACATTTTTATGTTGCATTAACATCTTTTTAAATATCAGTTGACAAAAATGGTAATCTTTCCTAAAATTATTGTATAATCCCTTATATATGGATATAGAGTTTAATAAAGAATTTAGGTATGCCTTAGATATTTTAGAGAATACCAACCATAATGTCTTCATAACCGGAAAAGCAGGGACAGGTAAATCCACACTTTTAGAATATTTCTGTGCCCACACAAAAAAGAATGTGGTTGTTCTTGCGCCTACAGGAGTTGCTGCCGTAAATGTAAAAGGTGAGACGATACACTCCTTTTTTCATTTCAAACCGGATATTACTCTTAATAAAATTAAAAAGATTAAATCAGAGAAATCTAAATCATTATATAAGAATATAGAGATGATTATTATTGATGAAGTCTCTATGGTAAGAGCTGACCTTTTAGACTGTATAGATAAGTTTATGCGATTAAATAGTAAAAACAGTAAACTTCCTTTTGGAGGAGTTCAGATGGTTTTTATTGGCGATCTATATCAATTACCTCCCATTGTGTTAACTTCGGAAAAGGGAATTTTTAACTCACATTACAAAAGCTCATATTTTTTTGATACAAAAGTATTCAGTGATTGTGAAATGGAAATAGTGGAACTTACTAAAATATATCGTCAAAAAGATGATGTTTTCATAAGGATTCTCAATTCTATAAGAAATAACACTGTAAGAGATGATGATTTAGATATTCTTAATCAAAGAGTGATAGAGAACATAGATATTAAAAATTTAGATGGTTATATATATCTTACTCCTTTAAACAGAGTAGCTACTAAAATAAATAATGAAAGGTTAGAGAAAATAAAATTGGCTATTCATAGATACGAAGGGATAATTAAGGGTGACTTTACAGAGGATAATCTTCCTACCGATTTAAATTTGGAATTAAAAGTTGGTGCTCAGGTAATGCTTCTCAATAATGATAGCGAAGGTAGGTGGGTAAATGGAACGATTGGTAAAATCGTAGATATAGAAGAACATTCTGAAGAAGATATAATTTTAGTAGAATTATCTACGGGTGAGATTGTAGAAGTAATTCCTTACACTTGGGAATTATTTCATTATCGAATAAATCCTAAAACAAAGATGATAGAGACAGAGGTTATTGGTAAATTTATTCAATACCCCATAAAACTTGCTTGGGCAATGACTATTCATAAAAGTCAGGGTAAAACATTTGATAAGGTAGTTTTAGATATAAGTGGAGGTATTTTTGCTTATGGTCAAGTTTATGTGGCATTGAGTAGATGTCGTTCATTGGATGGTTTAATTCTTACTCATCCTATAAAGAAAAAACATATATTTATGGATAAGAAGATAGTTAAATTTTTAACTTCTTACCAGTATGGACTATCTGAGAAAAAAATTCCTCTCCAGGAGAAGATAGAGATTATAAAAGAGGCGATAAAAAATAAATGCTTTTTAGAGATAACTTACCTTAAGACTAACGATGAAAAATCTAAAAGGATAATTAAACCCATAAGAGTAGGCGAAATGAATTATTTAGATAAGCTTTTCTTGGGATTAGAGGCGTATTGCTTATCGCGTAAAGATAATCGTGTATTTAGGATAGATAGAATTTTAGAGATAAACGAAACTAAGAATATATATTAAAAGTTAATGGAATTAACTATAAAATTACTGGGTGTATTTTTAGGTGTATTAGCAAGAACTCTCCTCCCTTATATAAGGAAAGTTAAACACGGTAAAGTTAAAAAATTCGGGAGAAAATATGGGGAGCAAGCGTTTGCTTCGTTAATTCTGGGAGTTATTACTACATTTATTATTTTCCCTCAGTTTAATATTGATAAACCTGGCGTAGGGTTGGAAGCTTCCATAAAACTATTCTGTTTGTCCTTTGCTTTTGGATTTGGCTGTAATAGTATAGTTTCAGAAGCGATAAAATGGACAGAAAAGAATAATACTAAAAAATAATAACGATGGGCATATTTGGTTGTATTAAAGATAAATTTGATGGCAGAGATTATTTGATACGGCCTTATCTACCAATATTAAAATTACCTAAGAGAGTTGATTGGACAGAGAAAATGTCACCAGTAAGGGACCAAGGAGATGAGGGAACGTGTGTAGGATTTGCTATAGCTTGTGGTATGAAAGAATATCAGGAATTAATTGATTACAAAAAGTTAGTAGAATTATCTCCGCGATTTGTTTATGCAGAAGCTAAGAAGATAGATGGTATGTCGGGATTAGAGGGGACAAGTATTCGTGCGGCTATGCAAGTTCTTCATAAGAAAGGTGTTTGTCAAGAGAAATTCTGGCCATATAGTCCTCACCAAAAAGACAAACCTCGTAAAGGAGCATTATCTAACGCTAAAAAATTTTGTATAAGGACTTATGGGCGTGTTCTTAATCTAAACGAACTACGTTTAACTCTTGCCTCTAAAAGTCCTTGCGTTATTGGTATAGAAGTATTTGAAGGGATGTTGAAAACTAAAACTGGTTTTGTGCCAATGCCTAATAAGGGTGAGAATTCTTTAGGTGGACATGCTATTTGTTCGGTAGGATACGATGATACAAAGAAAATTATCAAATTTAAGAATTCCTGGTCAGAGAAATGGGGAGATAAAGGTTATGGTTTTTTACCTTACGAATACATTAATCGTTATATGATGGATGCATGGAGCTCTGTAGATATAGATGACCCTAATCCTTTGACTTTAGCAACTGTATTAGAGTATAGAGAAAGAGTGTAGATAAGCTTAATTTGAGTGAGATGGTTTGATGGGAGAAGTTAATTTTTCATAAGTAGTTAATAATGCGATTAGAAATAACTTTAAGGAGTGAGAAAGATATTAATTTACCTCTGTCTTATAATCACGTATTGCAATCTTTCATTTATGTACTTTTTGATCATAGATTAAGAGGGTTTATTCACAAACAAGGATTTTTATATGAAAAGAGGAAGTTTAAACTTTTTTGTTTTTCCCGTCTATTAGGTAACTTTGAAGTAAAAGATAAAACATTTCTATTTAAACCACCAATTAAATTTTATCTTTCTTCTCCCAAAAAAGAAATTATGCAGAGTTTGGCAGAAGGTTTATTAAAAAAAGAAAATTTATTTTTAGACAAAAATGAAGTTTTTATTGAACTGATAAGTGTTTTGCCTCAACCTACATTTGAGAAAGAAATTATTATAAAGATGCTTTCACCGATGACTGTTTATAGCACTTTAAGTAAAGCAGATGGAACAAAGAAGACTTATTATTATTCACCCTTTGAGGAGGATTTTAACAAACTTATAAAAGATAATTTAAAGAAAAAATACTTGGCGGTATTTAATAAAGAATTAAAGAAAATAGATTTTAAAATCAGCCCTTATAAGGTGAAAAATTCAGATGAAAAGATAATTTTATACAAAAAATCAAATTCAAGCCAAACCAAACCCACAGTGATTAAAGGCTGGATGGGTTTATATAAACTGGAGGTAGACCAAGAATTACTTGAACTTTCCTATGACTGTGGTTTAGGCGCAAAAAATTCTTTAGGATTTGGGATGTGGGAGAAGATAGAGGTAAAGAGCAAGATAGTTTAATAAATTTGACAGAGGAAAGGCAATACTATAAAATATTGGAAACATACTTCCAATAAATTATAATAATGTTGGAAATATGATTAGGTTATTAAAGTATAATCCACATTGGGAGAAAGGTTTTAGATATCCATTTGAGAAAAAAAGAGAGGTTTTTAGTCTTCTTTTAAATTCTCTTCAGAGGCGAGAGATTGTAGAAATAGTGGGTTTAAGAA
>JAMWBQ010000027.1 GCA_023819315.1 Candidatus Omnitrophota bacterium | reverse complement strand
CCAATCAGCATAAGCAGTTATATCCGACCAAGATAAAAAATTCACTGCTCTTGCCGGAGCATAAGTATAGAAAGTTACCGGTTCAATAGTTCCATTACCTTTCTTAGCGCAAACCACAGTATTACGCATCTTCTCTGTATTTGTATTGGTCAAAACATAGTAGTTAGGTATCTCATCTTTACTGATATCGGAAGCTACTCTATTCTGTTGTTGCTTACGGGTTAATGTATTCAAAAAATCTACATACTGCTGAGAAGTTAATTCATACTTCATAATCCAAAATGCCTTGTATCCTTTGGGAAACTCTTGGGGAATAACAAAAGGTGTATCATCGCGACTGCGTTCGTTATCCTGATCACAGTATAATGCTCCCTCTTTTTTATCCACAAGTATAGGCTCTTCAGAGCCAATAAGATAGGCACCATTATTAGGATAAGTATAGAAACAGTTATCTGGGCCATCAGGGCCTCGGGGATCTCCTACATAATGCTTGTCTTGGGGAATATAAACCATCTCTAATCCAAACACCCTAACTTGTGTATTAATTATCTCCTCATCACTTACTCCATCTTTACCATAATCCCAGAGTAATTGAACATTTTTAGAAAGAACTGAGCCTTGCCCTTTTGTTCTAAATAAAAATAAACCCCGTTTCTCTTTAGGAACCCACATCCCTAAATCTACACAATCACCTTTGGAAAACTTAGAAGGGGTATGATCAAGATAATCAAAATCTACCCCACTATCGTTAGTTAGGGATACATGCTTCCATAAACCTTGTGAATTTTTAAACTTAGCAAAAATATATACTCCATCACAATTAATCTCATTACGCCAGGAATTATCCCATTTAACATCAAATTGCACCTTAGCTATTTTACTAAGAGTATTAAACTCGCTGATATAACAATTCTCAACCTTTAAACGAGCAGCAAACGAAATGTTTATGGTAAGAAGAGAAAATAGGGTAGTTAAGATAAATAATCCCTTAGTTCTCAACATATCTTAACCTCCTTTTAATTAATATTAATGTCTTAAGGGGATATTTTCCTCTCCTAAATAATCTCGTCTATTTCTTATCCCTATTACTAAAGCGATAAATGTAGCACAACCTAATCCCATAGCTAAAAAAGTGAACTGGACACGAAAAGGGTCATTCCCCAAAAAATTAATAGAAGAAACTAGTTTCAAAACTACAGGAGATACAAATTGGCCAAGATAAATCCCAATACTTACTATTGCCATAGCCATGGCACGTAAATTTTGAGGAGTAATCTTTGCCACTCTCAACAATAATAGAGGCATAAGAATTCCTGAGCTAAACCCAATAAATAGCATTGCTAAAAAAACTAAATGAAGACTAGTAACAATGGCAAGTATCCCATACCCTATACCCATGCTACCAATACTTATTGCTGGAAGAAATGAACGAAAGATTCTCATAAGTTTTGCTAAAACAAAACCAAAAATCACTCCCACCATCGTCATTGTAGAAAGAAGATAACCAGCGATACCCGGGCGAGCTAACTTTTCTGTATATATAACCAATCTATCAGACTCCCTTCTTACGATATACTTAATATTCTTATCAACTATTGCCCAACTTTCTTTAGGCTTAATAACCTCTAACTTAGCTTTTGATGAAAGTTTAATACCATGCGCTTTAAAAGAATTAATTGCAGTTTTAGATATTGTTCCTCTCTCTAAATGATAAGCAAACTCCTCTCTATCTTTAAATAAAGGAGTTGTGCTGGTATACATTTTCCTTTCGCTCTCTATGAACATAGCTAAATTAGTAGGAGCAGCATAGAAAGCAATCATCATCAATGTTCCCAATAGGGCACAAGTATAAACTCCCCAAGGAAGTTTAGATTTAATAAGCTGAGCACCCTTTATCCTTTCTGATGGCTCTGGTAACCAAAAAATTACTATTAACAAAGTTAATAGAGCAAACCCGTAAACATAAAAAGCATAACGCCAACTCATCACTGCTAACCAACCGGAAAGCATCAAAAATACCACCCCGCCAAAATGAGAAACTGAGCCGGAGTAACCCATCATTTTAGTGCGCTCTTCTTGCTCAAAAAAATCAGCAATAAGACTGGTAGAGAGAGGAATTATTAAACCTACTCCTATACCAAAAATTGCGCGCATAAAAAGAAGCTGTCCTATAGTATTAGCAAAGCCTCCTCCTATACCAGCTAAAGCATAAATTATAAGCCCTATTATTAAAACTACCCTTTTCTTTATCTTCTTTACCAGCCAACCAGTTAATAAAGTGGCAGGGATAATAAACAAAGAAGGTAGAGTCAATACCAATTTAACTGTAGTAATATCTACGTTAGGGAAAGCCTGTTTTATCTTTGCTAAAGCAGGAGATATAGCGGCAGAAGCCATTACTGTTAACAGAGATATAGAAAGAATAGATAACTTAAGAAATAATTTATTCATAAAGCTCCCCCTAATATTTACTCAAACTTCTTACCGGCCTAAAAGGATACTTTCCTTTCCTTTTACCGGCATAGTAACCATCGTAACCAAACTGAAAGTTAACTCCCCAACCTAAAGTGTCGCCGTAAGTAGTAGATGACCAATAGAACCCTTGAGGAAGTGTCTTAACATTAGGGAAGAAATCTTTGTGATGCCAGCAATTATCCTTATAGGATAAATCTATAAGAGTTGCTATTTCTTTAATGGTAGGTAGACGCCAATCGCTATACCCAGCTAAGTTTAATTCTTGGCAATAATTCATTGCCTCTTCCCAATTAAGTTCTGGACTCTCTTCTTTCTTCCACATTAATCCTGTATTTAAGTCTGTAACTGTTCCATCTTGGTTATCTCTAAAAGCATATTTGGAAGCGTCACCAAAGTTAAGATTATAACCTCCTCTAACAGCGCGTACATAATGAAAGGATTCTTTTAGATAACAAATGGCACAACCATAAGCGAAATATATTCCCCAAACTAATTTGGGATCCTTAGCATAAATATCTTTTGACCAGTAAAATGCCGGTAAACAATCACTAAAGTATTTACTATCAACTGCCGGTATCTGACCGTTATAATTGGCGATTGTGCGTAGCTCTTCTCGATTAGGCATTCTCCAATCAGTAAATCCACACCAAGCGTGTTTATTCAATAATTCAATATAATGATTAGCTTCCTCCCAAGTATACCTATTACCAACAAAATTTATATCCCAACGATGAGGTGACTTGATCTCCCAAATTAACCCGCTATTATTATCCCTTACCAGACGCCAACCTTTCTGGTAAGAAACATCATCCTCTATCTCCTTACCATCTTCTCTTAATTTCGCAAACGATAATTCGTTAATAATAATTGACCCATCTTGGCCATAGAATCTATCTCCCTTTTTAGGAACAACTATAATTTTCCCCTCATCGTTGTAACATCTAATTTGCCCAGTATGGGGTAAGCGAAAATTTCTCTTCCTCTCCCTTATCGGCTCTATATTACGCACAGCACGAAAAAGTAACTTTGCAGTTTTACCAGCATAGTAACCATCGTAACCAAAACAAAAATTAGTTACCCACACGTATATCCCTTCGTAAGAAGTGGAAGAAAAATAATGTAGGAGAGGTGGCTGTAACCCTTTAGCAGGAAAATAATCCTTATAGTACCACCAACCATTGGTATAGTTAAGGTTTAAAATAGTATTTAGCTCTTTTATATTGGGTAGACGCCAATCAGAGTATCCGGCAAGTGTTAAAGACTCACAGTAAGCAATTGCTGAATACCAATCCATACGTTCGTTCTCCTCTTTCTGCCACATTAAAGATGTAGTTAGATCAGTAATTGTGCCATCACCATTATCCACAAACCTACACTTATCAGGGTTACCAAAACTATCACTATAACCGCCTCTTACTGCCCGAACGTACTGCTTACTATAAGGAGTATAACATATGCCACTACCTAAACCAAAAAATATTCCCCAAACAAAAGGAGGTTCCATACGATAGGGAAGAGAACTCCAATAAAAAGCAGATTTGCAGTGAGGAAAATACCACGTATCCACAGCGGGATTAGTTCTACTGTAATCTATAATTGACCTTAACTCATCTTTATTAGGTAACCGCCAATCACTAAATCCTCCGTATCTTTCCTCATTTAACCTCTTTATATATAAATCTTTTGCTTCCTCCCAAGAATAAGTATCCTCACAATAATTTATATCACCCTTGTGAGGAGATTTTATCTCCCAGATTAAACCTGTATTTTTATCTAAAACCATCCTGTAACCATCATCCCAAGTAGCGGAATCGTTTAACTCTTTACCGTTAAATCCCAACTTGGTAAATGACATAGGATTTACTATAAATGAACCGTTTTGACCATAAAATTCATCTTCTCGTGTGGGATTTATTATTTTACCATCCTTATCGTAACAGGTAATCTGTCCTGTATCAGGCAGTTTAAATATGCCCTCTCTACTCATCCTCTTACCTCCTAACTATAATTCTTACTTTCTATAATCTCTAAGATAATTCCTTCTCGATCTCTAATAAAAAAGTAACGTAAACCATTCTCCAACTTCTCTATATCAGTAACAAAATCTATAGCTTTCTTTTTTAAATCTGCAAAAACAAAATCTATATCATCAACCTGAAAAGCAAAATGTTTTGTCCCCAAAGTCCTAATGTCTCTATTTAAAGACTTACGATACTGTGGTAAAGGGCTAAAATCGTTAAAACAAAAAAGTTCAAGTTTAATCTCATTTTTTTCTAACAAACAACGAATAAATCCTTTAGACTGGTTAACAACTTTCTCTGTACATTTAAATCCAAAAGTATTCTCATAAAAACTAATCTCCTCCTCTAAATTAGATACTGAGAGAGCAATGTGGTTTATTTTTATATTCATCTACCAAACTTATACTTTACCTAAAGCAAAAGGAGGATAAACTTCCGATTCTACCACCACATCTATCAGTGTAGGTTGATTTGACATTATCGCTTTCTTAAATACCGGTTCAAAATCTTCTAACTTCTCTACACGGTAACCAACTGCTCCACAAGCACGTGCATACATAGAAAAATCGGGATTTTTAAATTTCATAAATGCTTCCTCACCAAAGAGGTTAAGAAGAAACTTTTTAATAACGTTAAACTCGCCATTATTAAAAATTACCCAGGTAACAGGTATATTGTACTGCACAGCAGTCATTAACTCAAAACCAGCCATCTGATAAGCTCCATCACCACACCCACAAATAACCGTTTTATCGGGAAGCGCACACTTTATCCCAATAGCAGCATCAACATGACTCGCCATAGGACCGAAACTACCGGGATTCTGATACCTCTGGTTTTGGGTAAGGTGTAGATAACAGTTTAACCAAAGCATATGTGCACCAGCATCACCTAAAACAATTGCATCCTTAGGTAAATTCCTTGACATAACTTTTACGAGTTCGGCAGGATGAATCTTATCTCCCCAATAATCAATTGGTAAATCATACCAAAACTCTTTTTGAATTACTTTAGGATTAACTTTATTTACTCTACCCTTTAATCTTTCCATTATAGCTTTAATAGCTAACTTAGCATCGCTTACAATTCCACAATCAGCCTTATAAACTTTATTTATCTCGTTATGGTCAATATTAATATGAATTAAAGTTTTACCTTTATATAAATCTTGCTTAAAACAAAAGGTAGCATTTTGGGCAAAGGAGTTACCTATAGCAATAACTAATTTAGCTAAATCAAAATACTTATTTGCTCCCGGATCACCACTTGTTCCATAAACTCCCAAAGCTAAAGGATGTTCTTCAGAAATAATCCCTTTAGCATCCATAGTAGTAGCAAAAGGTATCTGGAACCTCTCTATAAATTCTATAATCTCGTTTTGGGCTTCGCTCCTTAATACTCCATAACCAATAAGGAGCATAATATCTAAATTACTCTCTATTGCTTTAGAGATTATCTCTACAGCCAACTCTATATCTTCTTCTTGGGGTGAAACTGGTTTTATATCCAATTTTATATTTCTAAAATTACTCACTTTAGCAATAGTAATATTCTTAGGCACATGAATATGAACTGGTCCCGGCCGACCTTCAAAAGCAAGATTTACTGCTTCTTCTAAAATATCACAGGTAGCATCTGCATCCTCTATAATAAAAGATTTTTTCGTAGTAGAAGAAAATATTTTTCTCCCATCAGGAGTTCTATTCAACCCTGTATCTTCGTTTAAAGCTCCCTTACCTCTATCAGGCTTAGAAGTATACCCTGAGATTGCTAAAACAGGTAAAGAATCAGAGTAGGCAACAGCTAATCCCGAAAGGAGATTAAATTCTCCCGGTCCGCCAGTAGCAAAACAAACCCCCAACTTATTATTAGAAAACATAGCATAACCACAAGCCATAAAAGAAGCTCCTTGCTCGTCCCTAATAATTATAGTCCTTATCTTATCTGAGCGCTTAAGAGCAAGAAGCATGCTACCATTGACTTGTCCTGTTCCCCCAAAAACATGGTCAACACCTATTAACTCCAATGTCTTAACAATTGCTTCATTGGTATCCATATCACTCTCCCCTTTTTGGCTGACTAAACTTACCTACAGCCAATTTTGGTGGACGTTCAGAAAATAAAACCCCATCGCAAGCAGCATTATCTAAAGTATAACCATTAAAGAAAAGGTAAATTCTATCCTTAGGAACTTTTGTTATCTCAGAAAAAATTGTTATATACTTGTCAGCAAGAATCTTTTTTTGCTCGTCGGTAAGTTCTAAAGAATGAATAATTATTGCCGGCA
This sequence comes from Candidatus Omnitrophota bacterium, assembly GCA_023819315.1. GTDB lineage: Bacteria > Omnitrophota > Gorgyraeia > Duberdicusellales > 4484-171 > JAMWBQ01. Next base: position 11,734 of record JAMWBQ010000027.1, on the reverse strand, counting down.
TATCTCCCCCCTATTTTATCAAAACTAAAGAAAAACCTTTCTAAAAAATTAACACCCTCCCTAAAGAGAGTTTAGGGAGGGTGCATTCATTTAATATTTATTTTTTCTTACTCTTTTTAGTAGACTTACTAACTTTCTGCTTACTTTTTTGTTTCTCTAATTTTGCTAATACTTCTACAATTTTCTCTCCATAAGCGATAGAAGATTCTACCGATGTTCCCGTAACAAATGGCCAATCAAAAACAACCTTAGGTCTTGTACGAGTTGCCTTAGCATCGGCAATACACTTACCTTTAGGACCAACCGCATCTCTTACAATATGTTCTAATGGCCATAAGAAACCAGGAGTATGTAAACCTACCGCACCACTATTATCAGGAGTTGCACCGTACAAGTCATAGGTGAAATCAAAATCTGGTCCATAGAAATCCCACGCGGCAGGATGAGCAGCAATCTTTTTACCATAAATTACACTCTTCTTAGTTTTTGGGTTTCTACAGAATACTAAAGTAGCTACAGAATAACAAAGTGCACCAACTAATTTTTTCTGCTCTAATGCATCAAGTATAAGCTTATGTAAATTGTAGTTATTGCACATATCTAACATTGCGCCTAAACCACCGGTAAGGACCAAAGCATCGTAATCACTCATCTTAGCATCTTTGAATTTAATAGGATGCGCCCACTCACTACCATCAGTTAACTCCTTAATTCTCTGACATACCTCAGGAGGATTAACATGGAATTTAATAATGGGATCAAAAAAATTGGGGTCAACACTAACTGCTAAAGGTAACGGCTTTTTACCAAACCATGTAGCTAAGGTTACCTCATGCCCAGCTTTTTTAATAATATCCCATGGCGCCTGTAATTCTTCACCCCAAGTTCCAAAATTTGTAGCACATATCAAAACTTTTGCCATAATCTCCCTCCTTTTTTAAACTACCCCTCACTCATCTTTCCAAGGAAAATCTAATTTTACCGGGCTAAATACATCAATAGCTTCTGTGTTGCCAATAGCAATGAACTCATGTAGGACATTGGGGGGAATAAAATAGGCATCACCAGCTTTAAGTTCTGCTGTCTCCTCCCCTACAATCATTTTAAATCCGCCTTTAATAACATAACCAAATTGCTCTTGGGGATGTTTATGCATCTTTACCACGCTACCATCAGCCATATCCCAATGCTGAGCATTCATATTTCTACCTGCCCCAAGATACTGTCTAATAACTCCCCCCCCCATATCTATTTTTTTTAACTCATCTCTAAAGACAAACATCTCACCCCCCTCCCCTTAAGAAATCAACTCAATAATTTTTTTAGCAAAAAAATGGCAATGTCCACCACTACGTGCAGTAACAAGGTCCTTATCTACAACAACATCTTTATCTACATAGATAGCACCCATATTCTTTATATCTCCTAAAAGATTATTGTGCACAACTACTTTTCTACCTCTAACTAATTCAGGGACAAAAGCTAAAAGCCACATCCCATGGCAGATTATCCCTTTAATGATATGTTTCTCTTTAAAAACTCTTTTTAAAAATTCCACTGCCGGAGGCAATTTATTTATGTCTTCAGTATATCTTAGTCTATCTGCTACCATTCCTGCGGGAATAATAAATGCTGAGTAACTTTTCAATGTCTCGTTATCCATATTTTCAAAACTCTCGTTAACCTCAAAAGGAATATGATACTCATGACCTTTAAAGGTTAGTGAAGGCTGACCCCATAGCCTTGTCAAAAAATGAACATCTATACCTTCCTCGCTAAATCTAAACTTGTAATACCATATTTCTGGCTCGTAGAAATCACTCTCCATAAGTATACCTATTTTTTTAATCTTCTTCATATCAAACTCCTTTTCCAAAAAATTTTAATGCTACCATAGTTATATCATCAGATTGAGGTGCACCGTTAGCAAAATTATCTATCTCTTGGCGAACTGCAATAACTATGTCCTTTACACGGGAATATCTACTCCTTACCTTCTCCAAAGTCTCTTTCAACCTAACTTCAGAAAATAATCTCTTCTGGTTATCCATAGCCTCGGTAACACCGTCGGTATAAAGAAAAACTATATCGTTTGGTTTAAGCATGATCTTTTTACAGATAAACTTATTATCTTCTACAATTCCCGCTACGCAACTCTTAGGTAAACTAAAAAAATCAAAGCATCTATCCTCACCGCATATAAGGGGGGGGTTATGTCCAGCATTAGAAAATTCTAACTCACCTGTGGTAGTATTTAATACCATACAGAATACAGTTACAAACATACACGCCCTATTTTCTGAACATAAAAGGTTATTAACCCGACTAATTACTTCATCAAGATTAAACCCACGTAATGCTTCTGCTTTCAATAAAACCTTAGTAGTAGCCATAAATAAAGCGGCAGGAACTCCTTTACCAGAAACATCACCAATAGTCACAAATAATCTCTCCTTATCCACAAAAAAGAAATCGTAAAAATCTCCCCCTACCTCTTTAGCTGGATCCATTATAGCAAAAATCTCAAATTCTTTTCTATCAGGGAAAGGAGGAAAGTTCTGTGGTAACATACTTGTTTGAATATCTCTTGCTATTCTTAACTCACTCTCTATACGCTCTCTCTCTGCTGTTTCCCTCTTCAAGTTCTCTATAAATCTTTGAATACTAGTTTGCATAACCTCAATAGCTAAATTAGGGTCATCTTTAAAGAATTTAATTATACCTTCTCTATCCATAGTATAAACTTCTAAGTCATCCTCACATATCGCTGAGGCTGTTCTTTCTTTAAGTATAGAAAATACACCCATCTCGCCAATTATCTGATTACTACCAATAACTTTATCCAACTCAGGTAGTCTTATCGAACCACTTTTTATATAGAACATCTTATCTGCCTTATCACCCCTCTTAAAAATAACCTCTCCCTTCTTATATACTTCTTTGTTCATATAAGCAATTGGCCAACGACAAGCTTCTTTTTCTGAATCTGAAGGACCTCTATTTTCACTCATAACTTCTTTACAAAAGTTAAAATATTTTTACCATCCTCTCTACGATAAGATACATCATCCATAGTTTTACGCAAAAGGTATATCCCTAACCCGCCTATTTCTCTCTCTTCTATAGGTGCGTTTATATTAGGTAAAGGTCTATCCAAAGGATTAAATGACATACCCCAATCCACAACCTCTACCTTTATACCTTTATTATCCTGTAAAGGAGCACAGGTTATCTCCATTTCACCTGTTCCAGAGGGATAGGCGTAATTAATAATATTTACAATAACTTCCTCTGAGGCAAGTTCAAGTTCATAAATTTTTTTATTATCAAATCCTAACTCTTTGGCAGAATTCTTAATAAAATCTATTGCGGGATATAAACTATTCTTTACCGCCGGTAATATAACCTTTGCCATATTAATCCTTATAGCTGTCTTCAATAATCATAAAATTATCTAATCCACTCATCTTAATCACATTAAGAACAACTTCTTGAGGTGAAATTAAATATACCTTAGAGTTCACCCCTATCTTCTGTTTGGCAAATATAATTACCCGTAAACCAGCGCTTGATATATACTCTAAATCTTTAGCAAAAAAAACTAATCTTTCAATTTTCTTATCTATAATTTTCTTTAATTCCTCTTGTAGGTTAGAGGCATTGGTAGCATCTAATCTACCAAATAGCTCAATTTTAGCTACTCCATTTTCATAATTTACAGAAAACTTTGATTCCATAATTATCTTTCTCCTTTCTTTTTAGGTAATTTTTTAACTAATGGTTTACATACAATTATCAACACTGAACGCGGTCCTAATAGAAACTCTTTCTGGTTATCCAAAAGCTTTTCTTGACCAGGCTCAAAGATATCATGAGGAGGTAAATAATCTGTATGCGCGAACAAATACCAACCCATACCTTGAGGCATCTGAGGTAACTCAAAAGTATGAGGTTCCCAATGCATATTCATAGCTACATAAATGGTATTATCCTCAACCGTTCCTCCTTTAGCGTGCTTACCACAAAGCATAAAAGCGAGCACTCTACTTGTTCCTGACCAATCAGCATACCAAGCTTTTGTCCCATGCCAGGTTATATCAGCATACCCACTACCTACATAATCACAGTTACGAAAATGACCTCTATTTCTTAATACAGGGTGTACCTTCCTAAAAGCAATCATCCGCTTAAAGAAATTAAATATCTCTCTATTCTTATCTAATAATGACCAATCTATCCAAGATATTTCGTTATCTTGACAATAAGCATTGTTGTTGCCTTTTTGAGTTTTTCCTATTTCATCTCCGGCAAGAATCATTGGTGTCCCTTGACTAACCAAAAGCATAGCTATTGCATTTTTTATCTGTTTAAACCGTAACCGCATTATATTAGGATCATCGGTTTCTCCCTCATAACCACAATTCCAACTATAGTTATCATTGCAACCATCTCTATTATCCTCACCGTTAGCTTCGTTATGTTTATAATTGTAAGAAACCAAATCCATCAACGTGAAACCATCGTGAGCAGTAATAAAATTAATAGAAGCGCACGCCCCTCTTTGTTGCCAACCATATAGGTCAGGTGAACCCTGTATTCTTTGTGCAACAGCTCCTACCATCCCTAAATCACCTTTTAAAAATTTCCTTATATCATCCCGATACTTACCATTCCACTCTGCCCATCTGCCCCAAGCAGGAAAGGAACCTACCTGATATAAACCACCAGCATCCCAAGCTTCAGCAATGAGTTTACACTTACCCAAAATTGGATCAAAAGCTAAAGATTCCAGGAGAGGCGGATTATGCATAGGAGCACCGGTTTGATCTCGACCAAGTATAGTAGCCAAATCAAACCTAAATCCATCAATATGATAATCGGTTGCCCAGTATCGTAAACAATCAACAATCATATTACGCACAATAGGATTATTACAATTCAAAGTATTACCGCAACCGCTAAAATTAAAATAGTAACCATCGGGAGTAAGCATATAGTAAGTTTTATTATCTATTCCTCGGTAAGAAATATACGGACCGTTCTCGTTCCCTTCAGCGGTATGATTAAAAACTACATCCAGAATAACCTCTATACCATTCTTATGTAATATTTTAACTAAATTCTTAAATTCATCTACCTGCATTCCAAATTTACCTGTAGCAGCGTAACCGGCTTTGAGAGCAAAGAAACCAACATTACTGTAACCCCAGTAATTCATCAAAAGTTTACCTGTTACAGGAGAAATTCGTGAATTTTCAAACTCATCAAACTCATGTATAGGCATTAACTCTACACAGTTTATTCCCAATTCTTTCAGATAAGGTATCTTTTCTATTATCCCTGCAAATGTTCCTGGGTGTTTTACTCCGGATGAAGGATGTCTGGTAAAACCTCGCACATGCATCTCATAAATAATTAAATCCTCTATAGGTATCTCTAAGGGGTGATCATTTTCCCAATCAAAATCATCAAAACATATCCGTGCACGATGTTGATATATATTATTCCAATCAGGTACAACTCCCCAAACATCTCTACCCCCAATAACTTTAGCATAAGGATCCATTAATATCTTCGTTTTATCAAACCTATGTCCATTCTTAGGGTCAAATGGACCATCCATACGAAAACCATACTCTATATTATCGTAATCAAGATTAAACACTACCATGGTAAATACATTACCGATACGCCACTCATCAGGGAATGCAATTTCACAACAAGGCTGAGGAGAATGTTTTTCAAAAAGGACAAGTGTGCAAGAAGTAGCATAGCGAGAATATATAGAAAAATTTACTCCTCCGGGAACAATAGTGGCTCCAAAAGGAAGAGGCTTACCGGGACGTAAGGGGAACCGACCACATTTACAAATCCGTGTAGGATGAAGATCAACTCTCTCCATATACTTTACTATTATTGCCTATTTATCCTCTGTTAAATCTTCTAATTTATTATACATCTCGAAAAAATTAATAAACCCTGTCATTTCCATAACATCTTTAATCTCTTCACATACACCTACTAAACCTAAACGACCTCCTTGAGCTTTAAATTGTTTAGCGAGCATAAGAAGCACTCTTAAGCCAGCACTGGAAACATAATTACACCTACTCATATCCAATGCTAAATAACATTGATTAGAAGCTAACGGTAAGATTTTCGCTTGAGCTTGGGGGGAAGTATTACTGTCAAGATTACCAATTAATCTAACTATAGTAAACCTCTCCTTTTTTTCAATTTCTATTTCCATAAATTACCCCCTTATAAATATATATAAAATTAACCTACAGGAACCAATCTTACCCTGATTTTAGGACGATAATTAATGTTAGGTAAAACTACCGTAAGAGAATGGGAATCAAAATTCTTCCAAGGCTGACCATCAATCCAAACATCGCTTATCCGCACACTACCTTTAGGTAAAATATCAGGTTCAACCCTTAAAATATTATCTTTAAATGAATGATTTACCAACGGCTTAAAATATAGCTCTAAAGGTTGTTTTGTATGCAAAAGGTTAATGTATACGGTAGCTAAATAACATAATTCTATAGAATGGTAACAACTCATAGAGTGACTTCCTTTTAATCGTTCTGTACCCAATAAAAAGGGAATACCATTATTGAGTACATTAAAGTAAACCGCCCCATCATCGTGGTCTAAAAAGAAAGAATTATAAAAGGCTGATGATTCTCTGGCAAATTTAAGATACTGAGAATCTTTTAACACACCATAAAGTATTTGATAAGCAAGGATTGCTTGTTCCTGCTGCCACCATGCTTTACGATCATGCCAGGCAAATCTATAATGCTCCTGACCTTCTTCCAACTCTCTTTCCATCACATCGTACCAGCCTCCTCGCTGTTTATCCATTCCTACCTTAGGCATAATTTCTGCGATTTTCTTAGCAAAATCTACGTATTCCTTTTTAGAGACAAGATTATTAATCCTCATAAGATTCCAGGCAATTTTAAGATTGTGTCCTACCACTGCACGGTTCTGTTGCCATCCCCAAGTTTTATCATGGCTCCAATCCTCGTAGAAACGTTCCTGAACGAAAGGACTATGCTCGTAATCAGGAAAATATCTAGTAATACAATCCGCGGTATAAGTTAGAAAATCCTTATATTTATCATCTCCTGTAGCTAACCACAAATTTATAAGGTAAGCAGGGGCATGGTCACCTACAGAGTTCCAGTTCTTACGAGCACGGTTTCTTCCTAAACTTTCTGCACGAGGATTTAAAGTTACAGGGTCTAAATGAGAAAAATAACCACCTTTCTCTCTATCTAAAAAGAAACGGTCAAACAAATCTATAGTCATCTTAATATCTCTCATAATTAAAGGGTCACCATTAATACGATAAGTTTGCGTGGGACCGGCTAAAGCGTAGATTTGCTCGTACATTGGTATAGCATCGTAATCATCGCCAAATTCTGAAGCAAAAATTTTATGTTCTTTTTCTCCCCTTACATCAATACCATGGTACCAGTAAACGATATTCTCATCCATATCATAAAAACGCATATGTTCTCTTAAATAATCTGTCCCCTTCTCGGCTGCTTCTAAAAGATAATCCTCACCAGTAAGTAAAAATGCAGAAGCAAGTCCATAAATCATTCTTGAGATTGTATCTGTTTCCTGGCGGAAATCAGGTTTTCTTTCACCGGTAAGACTCAAAAGTGTGCGGTAATTACGGTAATCAATCTTATCAATACTACCAAATTGGGCTTTAATATAAAAATCAGCGATACTTTTAGCTTGTTTTATCCACCAATCAGGTTCCTCAAAGCGATAAACTCCTAAAGAAGCTTCGGGAAAAACGATAACTTTCGCTTCAAAATTATGTGTTCCTCTTTCCGGATAGAATATACCTATAGTAAATATATACTGACCATTAACGAGCATATCGTTAATCTTAGCAGTATAATCACAGTAAGGTTCACCTAAATTACGTGGACCGCGAGCATAAACATTAGAAGTTAATTTAACTTTAAATTCCCTACCATCCACAGTCTTTAACCCAAACATTCTTTTTTCTCGCTCAAACCAAGTTACATACCCAGCAATTGTATCAGAAAATTCAAATTGCATAAGTGGTGAAGACATTATTTTCCTCCTCTCTTTTAGATTATTAATTTATCATATCTACCATTTTCTTATATAAAATTTTTAGAAACTCCATTTTATCCTATAACCAATATAAAGTCAAAAGAAAAAATTAGATTGGGGAGTAACAAATTGTTAACTATTTCCATATAAACCATACAAATAAGTAAGCAGGGATGATCGCTGATAATGTAAAAGGTAAGCCTATTCTCACAAAATCCTTGAAACTCACTAAATAACCTTCTTTCTTAAGTATACCGCAAGCAACAATATTAGCGGAAGCTCCTAAAGGAGTGATATTACCTCCTAAACTTGCCCCGATTAAAAGCCCAAATAAAAATAAATAAGGTAATACGCCTATATCTTTAGCCATACTAATAGCGACAGGCAACATAGTTGCCAGAAAAGGGACATTATCAACAAACCCTGACAAAATCATAGAAATAAATACTAAAAGTGTATAAGCAAAAAATAAATTGTTCCCTACTAATCTTGAAAGATAAAAAGCAAATATTTTAATCCAACCATTAATCTCAAGGCTTCCCACGAGTATAAACACCCCTATTAAAAATAGTGTTGTATCCCAATCTAAAGATTTAATGCGTTTAGTTAGTTGGGAACTATTAAATAACTTATCCCACAGTAATCCCAAAACAGCAAATACTATACAAGTTAACCCGGCAGAATAGCGAAAACCTCTATCAAAAAAGGAAAGTATGGCTAAACTTAAAATCAAAAGGATTAGTATCACGGTGGGGATTTTAGATTTAATTCTTTCTATCTCTACATAGTTATTTTTTTTAGAATACTTTCTAAACATATACCCTAAAACAATAATAGAAAATAATGCCCCTAACTCTACAGCGAAAAATATACTCGGTCTATTTCTATAAAAAAAGAAATCCCAAAAACTCATCTTAGCAAACCCTCCTAAAAGCATACTGGGAGGGTCACCGATTAAGGTAGCACAACCCTGTAGATTAGAAGAAATAGCTATAGCAATCAATATATTAGTAGGATTAATCTCCAATTTTTTTGCTAAAGATAAAGCGATAGGAGCCATAATAAGTAAAGTAGCAACATTTTCTACAAAAGCAGAAATAAAACCCGATAATACGCAAAGAGAAATTATTGCTAAGGTTGTATCTTGGCAGTAATTTACAACCTTACTTGCTAAGTAAGCGGGCATGCCACTCTCCATAAATAAATCAGCAATAATTAGTGTCCCCACAAATATCCCCATAACATTCCAATTTATAGAGAAAAATGCCTCTTTAAAAGAAATCGCTCTTAACAAGATTAAAAAACTTACTCCAGAAAGCGAGAGTAAACTCCTTCTTTTAGGGGAAAAAACAAACAAGATATAAACCACTATAAATACAATTAGAGAGAGTACCTTTGCATTCATAAAATTTAAATTCAAAAAGAATTGAATTCTTCTCTAAAATTTCATAATTGTGGAAGCAGCTGTAGCAAAAATTCCTGCTACAGCTGCTGTCATCAAACAAGCTAAAGTTGCTCCTATTAATGCGCGAAAACCTACTTTTGTCAAATCTTTAAGTCTATTAGGTGCTATTGCAGAAATACCTCCTACGAATATAGCTAAAGAGGCAATATGGGCAAAACCACATAGAGCATAGCTAACAATTACAATAGAACGTTGGTTAGTTATAATTCCCTCGTTAATGAACTTTGCCAAATGTTGATAGGAAACCAGTTCGGTGAGAATTGTTCTTTCCCCTAATAGAATGGAAACTTTTCCTATATCTTCTAAAGGGATACCCATTAAGAAACTAAATGGATAATATATAAAGGAAAGGATTTTCTCTAAAGATAAATCTAAGGGTATATTTAAAAATTTTCCTAATTCTCTTCCTAAAATAGTAATAAACCAATTTACCATGCTCAACAGTCCTAAGAAAGATAAAAGTAACGCTACTATCCCAACAATAAGTTTAACTCCCTCGTTTGCACTTTTAATTATTGCTTCTATAATATTAGATGCCCTCTCGTAACCTACTTCTACCACTTTACCTAATGTTTTAGGTATGCCCTCTTCAGGATAAATTAATTTAGAAATTATAATAGTAGCAGGAGCACTCAGTATAGAAGCAGAAATAAGGTGTCCGGCTATAGTAGGAAACTTTTGGTATAGAAAACTAACATAAACAGCCATCACTGTGGAGGCAACTGTAGCCATACCAGCGGTAAGTATTGTACACAACTCAGAGACAGTCATATCGTTAATGTAAGGACGAATAGTAAAAACCGATTCAATACCTACTACGATATTACTAGAAGTGCAAAGTGCTTCTGCACCACTCATATTCATTAGTTTGGTAAAAACATAAGCAAATGCCTTAACCACTTTTTGCATTATTCCCATTTGATAGAGTATTGCCATCAGAGTAGAGAAAAATATAACCGCTGGCAGGGATTGAAAAACAAGAATAAAACCTAAAGATTCTTCCCCACTCGGACCAATAGTATTAGGAGGAACAGCTAATCTACCAAATACAAAATACATACCATCGCGGGCAAAAGAAAGCATTTTAATTACTGCTTCATTTATAAATTTAAATAGGGCTGGGCCTAAAGAAAATTGAAAAACGAAAAAAGCAAATAGAAACTGTAGAAAAAGACCCCATAGTATTGCTCGCCAGTTAATCTTCTTTCTATTAAAAGAAAAAAGCCAGGCGATAAAAATAAAAACAAATATACCAAAAAAACTAATTAAATTGTAAATTACCATAAACAAAAAGTTAAATTCTCCTAATAGGAGTATAAAATTATAACAAATTTTATTAAATTATGAAAACTATTTTTATTAAACTGGTAAAATCAGGAAAAGGTAGGCAATATCTAAATTAAAAGCTGATTAATAGCAGTTATTAGTTCTGACCTAACAACAGGTTTAGCTAAAACTAACGCTTGCTTGGTAAAACGTTGAATGACCTGGGCTTCTTCTTTGGAGATAATACCTGTAAGATAAATTATTGGTATTTGTGAGGTAAGGTTATCTTGAGAGAGTAATCGCTTTATCTCCTCACCACGCACATCAGGAAGGTTTATATCTAAAATTATCAGATTAGGTATGTGCTCTTTAGCTAATCTTAACGCTTGCTTTCCGTTAGTAGCTAAAATAACTTCGTAACTGGCAAGTTGAAGAACTTTCTTTAAATAGGATAATATCTGCTCATCATCATCAACTACCAATATCTTTATGTAACTACCTTCCTCCATATAGAAAGTTAGAAATTATAAAAAATCTCTACATTTATTTTTTACCATATTTTCCCTTATTTTTCCACAGATAATATTTAATTGTTAATGCAACATAAAAATGTCATCTTTTTTGCAAAATAGAAATGTCATCTTTTTGAAAGAAATTCTTCTAAAGTAATCTCTCTTCGTTTATTGTATTCAGATATCTTTTTATAGTTTAACTTCCTTCCTTTATACACTATAGAGACCTTACCATTCAAATGTTCAAAGACATCCACTTCTGCCTTGGCATAACTTGCTCTATAGGGATCTGATAAGATTTGATACTTTGTGTTTTTATAAGAGATGGTATTATCCGCATAGACCTTCCTTTTTTCTTTTATACATAAGATGTCATTGA
>JAMWBQ010000137.1 GCA_023819315.1 Candidatus Omnitrophota bacterium | reverse complement strand
TAAATTCTACATCTATACGTTGTAATTTACTCAAAACCAGATGTCCTAACTCATGGATAGGTATTGAACCTATAAATAAAACCCTCATTAACCAATTAAACTTCTCATTTCTAAAAATATTACCCACGGTAGAATTTAAATCCTCTTTTCTTTTACCAAGAAGAATCCTCATAATATCATCTATTCTAAGATAATTTTTCTTTATAATGATATCTGCTCCTGCTTGAATTAATTTTTCTTGAGTAGTCTTATTGATAGATAATCCTATAGCAATACAACCCGCTTCTTTAGCTGCCCGCATATCTACAACACCATCTCCAATCATAACTACTTGTTCTGGTTTAACTTCATTTATTCCAATAATCTTCTTTAGTGTTTCTTCTTTGTTTTTAGAGTAGGGGGAGCCAAAAATATCTTCGAAATATTTATCAAGGTCAAACTCTTTAGCTTGCCTTTTCTTTTTTGCCTCCCTACCCCCACTTACCACATAACATTTTACCCCATTATTATTTAAAACCTCTAAAAGCTCTCTTATACCAAGAACCAAAGGAGTATATTTTGCCCAATTCTTCCTTTCTTCTTTTAATCTTTTGTTCTCTGCTTTATATATCTTTGAAAGATAGTGTTGGGGATTATAGGGTACGGAAATTCCCTTTTCTTTAGCCTTTCTTATCGCGATATTTATCCTATCCAAAGTAGTCATACCTTGAGTTAATTCTACTATCTCTTTAGCCTCAATAATATTTTCTTTATAATCTTTACTTCCTGAAAGAATTTCTGCTATTATTTCAGCCTCAATTTCTCTTATAAAATGTATCCCTGTAAATATAGTATCATCCCAATCAAAAACTACTATTTTAGTGTCAAGAGAAGGTAATTTTTTATTAACTACCTCTATCCCTTCTAAACTATGTTGTCGTAAATTAATATTATAAACGAAATCATTTGCTATCTCTCTAAAAACTTCTTGACTAATTTTCTGCGACTTTAACTTTTCTATTATTTCTATAAATTCCTTCCTCTCTTTCCAATTAAGTTGTGTCCCTGGAATCAGCTTCATAACAATTTCAGTATAAACTAAGGTTTGCAAATCTTCATCTAAACCAGAAAATGAAAAAAGTAGATGCTCAATAGGAGATACATTTTCTACCACAACATTAGCATTAGCTAACGATGGTTCAACCCATTTACCTGCTTCTGTTATTAGTCTATCTCTAAATGCCTTTACAAATTCTTCTTTACCCATAAAGGTATGTCTTAATCCTAATCTATGTCTGGAGGAGGCGCGTATAAATCTTACCATAGGGTTTGCATCTATATAAACCCTTAAGTCAAAAATATCCCTTTGTTCTCTGGCGCTAAATATCGCCTCACTTCCCATTAAGATCCCATTAAATATATACAAACCAGGATACCTCTTCTCTACAAAATCACCACTTATCCAACCTGTTTGAGTATCCTCGGTTATATCTATAAAAATATCACCAATCCAAAAATCCTGACGATGGGGCATCTCTCTTAATATCCGAATTCTGCTATCAATTTCTCTCTGAAGTACGGGGTTATTAAATAGATACATACCATTAGCATCAAACAATCTTATAAGTTTAGCTCCGTAAAAATTAATTACCTCTGCTCCTGTAGAAATTAACTCATCTATTTTTTTCTTCAAGACTGGTTGGTATATTTTTTCATCTACAGTCCGTTTATCAGTAAGTAAATACTCTTCTGTCTCTACTAACCTAATCCTCTGGCGGGTCTTATCATCAAAGAAAGGAATATAGGTCTCCTCACCTTTTCTCAACCTAAATAATGATTTCCTTATTCCCAATTCTCCTTCTATATCAAATTTATCCGGTGTTTCTGTGCCTTTTCTGCGACTATAACATAAAAACCAAGTATCATCAGCTATCACTATATTAATCTTAGGTAATTTAGATTCTCCTAAATTATATAAGCTCTCTCTTAATCTTTCATAAAGCATTAGAGAAAAATAGTCCTTACCCGATGCCTCTGGACCAAATACACTTATCATTATCGAGCCCTCTGTCTTTTTCTTATTAAGAATCTCTAATATTCTCTCATTACAATCTTTTAAACCCTCTAAAAGACTTTTTGGTTTCTTAGGAACAAAAGTTTTTCTATACAAATCTAATCGTTTTTCTCTCTCATAATAAGGATAAGTACTTATTAACCCCCTTCCATTTACGGCTATAAGCAACTCTCCTATATCAGATAAGATTACTTTTTCTTTACTAACAACTGATTTACAAATATCTATTTTCTTTGTCCAATCTTGATAGAAATTTTGAATCTCTACAGGATAGATATTAACACAGGATAAATGTTTCTCCCTAATTTCCTTTTGTGTAAAGCCTCTTTTTTCGTTAATCTTTTGTATCTCAAAGAATAGAACAGCTATCTTCTCAGAAGAAATTTTATAATCAATACCCCACTTTTGGATAATATTACCTCCTAACTTATTAATAATTTTTTCTATGTCTTCCAAATCAGTATATATATTATCTCTTCCTTCAAAAACAAATACCACCTCGGTATAATGTACACCTATAGGGTTAGTAATAGATATATAAGGTCTTTTAAGCGAACCTTCTTTTAAGAAAGATTTTACCATAAAATAACCCCCTATTACTTGAATACGAAGCCTTTCCAAAGAAACGCTCTCCGCCTCTATGTGTCTTGTAGGCATAGAAGAAAGCATTTTATCTATAAAATCTTCAGGAATAATCAATTCTGACCCAAGGTCTTTAATTGCCTTTTCAGAAAATCCCATTTTTTCTTTTATTCCCTGTAATAGATTATTTAAAGCCTTATTTTCTTCAACTATGCTATCTTTGACTTTCTGTATCTTTGATAATGGTTGAATATCATCTTTTGCTCCTACCCAATGCTTAATATTATCTAATTTATCTATCACTTGAGATAATGGGTTGTAATCTTCTTCTTTTTTGTCTTCAGCGTCTTTATTACTTATTATGGTATGCCAATAAACCTCGCCGTTCTCTATTCTTTCTCTTTTTACAAAAATACCATCAAAGGGTATACCTTTTTCCTCCATAACCTCTATTGCTTCTTTAAAATCGATGTATAATTTACCCTCTTTAAATAACTTATCTAACTTATCAAAATACTTAGAAACCTCTTCTAAAGACCTGTTACTTACTTCACTAATTGCCTTAACCAGACAATTTGTCTGTAACCTTAAAGATAAGAACTTATCCTTGATAAGATAAAATAGTTTTATATCGAGGGGGTCGTTTTCTTTCAAGCCAACACCACAGATTCTCTTTAATACAAAATCAATTCCTTGGGTTTCTAAATAATTTTGTAATTCTTTAGCCTGTTTATCATCTAAAACATCCTTATCTATATCTTTACCTCTCTCTTTAAACATCCCATAATTCAATGCCATCGCTATTCCTATAATAAAAGGACCAACATCTCCATTTTCTTCCCAAATCCATCTTGCCGGACCAATCAGCCTCTCGTCATAACCAAGTTTCATCTCTACATGTCTAGATACTCTAATTATTAGATCGGGTAATTCTTTAAATCTATCAATAACCTTATCTAAATAGTCTTTACACTCCTCATCCATAAATTGAGGAAACTTTCTTTCAAATACCCATAACAATTGCCTCTTCGCTGATACAAGTAACTCTAAAATCTCCTTATCATTTACTGCTTCATTTATATGTTTATAACCCTTTAGATACCCCATATAAGCACAAATTGCATGTAAAGAAAAGGTGTATAATTTTAAATACCTTATAAAATCAAAATTAGAAAGAAAAGATATCCCACCTACATTCTTAAGTTTATTCATTATGGCTTTCCTATATTTTGTAGAATTAATCACTAAATCATGCTCAAAATTCTCTG
>JAMWBQ010000136.1 GCA_023819315.1 Candidatus Omnitrophota bacterium | reverse complement strand
CATAGCTCGTATTCTTCCAGTAGAAAAAAGACCTTCAATTGGTGATAAGGTATTTTTTAGAACCCTTTCGCCTATACTTATTGAGGGAAAAGATAAAAAACCTGTTTTTAACAAAGATGGTACCTTTGATATAGATTTATTCAACAAAGAACTGAACCAAATACAAGACAGAATTTTAAAGAGTATTAGAGGAGAAGGATTAAAAAGGGAATTAGTATTTGAGCCCGTGGATGGGGCTTACAAAAAGCAGGTAGTAAAGCATACTGTAAGCGAGATAATGAAAAGCTATGTTGAAGGTAAATTTCCCAAACCCTACTTAACCTTTACGTGCTTTGAGGGATGTTTTAAGCTTGAAGGAGATCCAGAAGATTTGAATATGCTTTATGATATAGGCATAGGCCTTAGAACAGGGCAGGGTTTTGGAATGGTGGAGGTGATGAGTAGTGGGCAGGAAAAGTAAGTATGAAGAAAGACAAGGAAGCTTATTTCCATCCCAGGAAACTAATAAGGAAGAGAAAAAAGATATAACTTCCCACAATTCAGGGCATAGTGTTCATACGGTAAATTCATCTTCTATCTCCCAAGGCATCCAAAATAATACTGACCCAATAATCCTATATCCATCCAATTGGCTTTATAATGCAAGCGTAATTGGGTTTTTGAGGGTTATAGCTTATGGAAAGGGAGAGAGCTATGTTGAAAGAAATATGTTAATGGATGATGGACGTGTAAAGGTTTCAGTAAATGATTTATTTCTTAAAGAATATAGTATCGGAAAGTACCGAATACCTGTAAGTCTGAAATATTTTATAGATTTTATAGTAAGCTTTATATGGCGAAATAAGTACAATGATGAAAAGAAGGATATAGAAAGTAAGTATAAAGAAGTAATCAATAAATGGTATGATAACAAAGTATTAATGGAAGAGCAAAAAGATTTTGCGATTAGATATATTTTTGTGGGCAACAAGCTTTTTTCATCAAATTGTCCTTATCAAAACTTAATTAGTAAAAAAGAATGGCAAGAGTTTGAATTTGCCCAGCTAATGTTTGAAATATTTGTTAGAGATAAAGATAATAATATTAAATGTGTACTCTGCAACGAAAAATTACCAATTATTAAAAGTAGCAGTAAACTGGAAGCACGATTGACAACTTTTCAACATCCTCATATGACTTTATTAGGCCCTTCAATAGGAGAGTTTCCGAATGCTTTTTGGGATTTAGAGCATTCCTTAAGAGTATGCCCCCTTTGTGCCTATCTCATTATTCACCATCATATTCCTTTTAAGAAAGTAAAAGGAAGTAAATACCAAATTTTCATCAATGCTAACTCATTCAAAGTAATGTGGTATCTAAATAAGTTTGCTGAAAATGTCCTAAAAAATATGAAAAATGAAAACTCAATAAAGAAAATTTTAGGATTAAGCTTGATTGAGTTTTCCCAAAGGATATACGCAACCTTAGGCGTTTGGAGTATGGCCAGCATAGAAGTTGTTATTAAAGAAGACAACAACATAGATTACTACTCTCTACCATATGATATTGTCTCCATACTTCTAAATAGTGAAGTTTCCAAGTTAATTAACGAAATAAACGAGCCAGTTGTTTTGGACAAAATACTTGCAGGCGATTTTGATCACCTATTAGATATTGCTTACCACGTGATTAGAAAATTATATAGCAAAGATAACAGCGAGAATAATAGAAGTAATCTAATATTAAAAGAACTTAGCAAAAATGCTAATTACCAAAAACTGGCTTATAAATTACCAGAACTTTATGCCAAAATAAACTCTATTATTAGAGGAGGGATAAGATGAGCCAGACCTATCAAAAAATAAGTACAGCCCTGAATGAACTTTATGAGAGAATAACACCATATAATTTAGACTGGCTGGATGATCTGGAAAAGACTGTAGATCTATTTCTGAGGTTTGAGAAACTCTCGGACTTTATAACAGCATTAGAATGCGTCAAGAGAAAAGTGAATGGTAAAAACAGCAAGGGAGATACATACAAAATAGACAGAATTATAAATAAACTTAAAAGGACTGAACCAGACTATTTAGTGGAAAGATTAAGAAGTATCGGATACAGATTAGCCCAGGAGAAAAATTCTAATTTTAAAAGTGCTATTGAAAGTCAAGCTTTCAGAATACTTGAACAAACAAGACTTGGTAAAAGAGATGCAGTTATAGGCATGCTTCTTAGAATTTTTATGGCTAATAACAAAAAATTTCCGCAAGAACTTATTGAGGCACTAAAGGAAAGCAAATATGATATAAATCTATTTAGGTCCTTTATTTATGCTTTTCTTAGTGCTTTTATAGATACTACCAAAGAGGAGGGTGAAGAATGAACGAGAAAGTAAAAGGTATAACCCTTACAGTAATATTTGAGGCTTCTGCCCTTAATAGGGATGAAAAAGCTGGTGGAAGTGTTCCCACCATAAAAAAGCTTACACGATTTGGTAATCAAACCCATAGCTATATATCAAAGTTTGCTATTAGGCATTATTTATTTGAAACTCTTCGTAGGTGTTATAAGGAAGATTGGAAGCCAGCTGAATGTATTCAAGCGGGTAAAGAAGATAAAAAAGTAGTTCAGTTTGACTTAACTAAGCATTCTATCTTGGATAGTGCAGAACTTGATGCATTCGGGTATATGTTTACCGATGAGGTGACATTAACCCGCAAAGCACCCGTAGGTATAACCAAGGCAATTTCCCTTGAAACATGGGAAGGCGATATGCAGTTTAATGCTAATCACGATCTTGCAAAAAGATGTGGAGCTAATCCTAATCCTGTAAATAAAGAGGAGCATGTATCTTACTTTAAAGTTTCTTTTACCATAGATGTGGAAAAATTGGGAGTAGATGAGTGGCTCATTGATATAAATAAAAAAGAACATAAAAAGTTTCTTGAGGGCTTTTTAGGAAATAATGGCGCACCTTCAAATAACAATTCTTTTCAATTACATGGGGGCAAAGTTGAGATAAAAAATCAAAAAATTGAATTTAGATTAGACCAACAAGCAAAAGCTAAAAGAACTTGTCAAATCCTTAATGTCATAAAAAATGGGCTTATGTATCATGTGGGTGGAGAAAACTGGGGAATGATACCAAAATTTATTATAGCAGGTGCTCTTAAATTGCCCGTACCTATCTTCCATTATTATGTCAATCTAAATGGTTTGGATAGCTCTGCCTTGGAAAATGGCTATATTCTAAAAGACGAAAAGGGGAAATTAGTTTATATTTACAAGGCACCAAGCTTTAAGTTGTTTGATATGAACGTGGATAACTATAACTTGATTACCGATTGGCAAGAGTTTTTGAAGCAATTGGGAATAGAGTGTGTAGATTGAATGTCCTATGAGGAAAGTCCTAAAAATTAAAATCTATCAGCCTACTGCCAATTATAGAGTGCCTTTTGGCTATTCAAGAAGGCTTACTTATCCCATACCTCCCTTTTCTATTCTCAAAGGCTTTTTGTGTAATGTGTTGGGTATAAAAAGTGGTAAAGATAAAAACTTTGAAAAAATCAAAGAAAGCTCCATAGCTATTTTTGGAAGGTATGAATCTTTGGTTAAGGAGTACATATGGTTTAGAAACTTGAAAAAGGAATCACATATTGAGAAATTTAGACATGTAATCAATAGAATAATAGACTATACACCACAGCATCCCGGTGGGCAAATGCCAGTAACAATAGATACCTTAGAGAATGTTAAATTGGTTATTTATATATACCATAAAGATGAAGGTTTCTTGGAGGGGCTTCAAAGGGCTGTAGAAAATCCAAAGAATAGGAATACGGTTTTACATCTTGGTAGGAGCGAAGATTGGCTTACGATCAAGTATGTGGAACTAATAGATGTAAGCGACAAACTGAATGATAAACCAAAGGATTTTTTCGTGGTTGATTACTTTACATGGATTCCCGATAAGGACTTTGTAGATAGAGAGTTTATCAAAGC
>JAMWBQ010000026.1 GCA_023819315.1 Candidatus Omnitrophota bacterium | reverse complement strand
GTAACGGTTCTTGTCTTCTTCTGTTGTTTAAACAGCGGGATTACACTTCCCCTTGAGCCAACTACATTACCGTATCTGGCACAAGACATTTTTGTCTGTCTCTGCCCACCAACATAAGAATTTGCTGCTACAAAGAGTTTTTCCATACACATTTTTGTTGCCCCATATAAATTAACAGGATTAACTGCTTTATCTGTGCTTATTGCTATAACCCTTTCTATATTATGATCAATACTAGCCTCAATTACATTTTGAGCACCTAAAATATTAGTTTTCACTGCCTCAAAAGGATTATACTCACAAAGGGGCACCTGTTTTAAAGCAGCAGCATGAACCACAATATTTGCACCATCAATTGCTCTCTCTAATCTATCTTTATCTCTAACATCGCCAATAAAAAATCTTAATGCTGGGTGACTATTAAACTTTTTCTCCATCTCCCACTGTTTTAATTCATCACGGCTGAAGATTCTTATTACTTTTGGTCTATATTTCTTAAGCATAATCTCAGTAAATTTCTGACCAAAAGAACCTGTCCCGCCGGTTAATAGAATTATTTTCTTATTCCAATCCACTGTATTCCTCCTATTTTGAAAAACTTGCCCAGCATTTTCTCGTATAATCTCGTTTGGGTTTTATTTATAATTTTAAAATACCTAAAACCGTATAAATTTGTTCCCATTATTTTAGGGTTAATTCTAATTCACACGGCTAAATTTATACTCCCTCCTTCTAAAAAAAACATCTTATATCTACATCAATTTACTACGCGGGAATAAAATTTAGGTGAAGATGAACAATTTGATATACTTAGATTATTACTTAAGTAACTTCTTATCTTATTCTACATCCTGACAATTATTTAAACAATTCAAATAATTTACTAATATCATTTATCATCACTAAAATATCAAGAATTTACAACATACTACAATAAACACGCTGTAGTTTTATAACCTGGAATTGCTCTTAATTTTTTTAATCCGCCTAAAAAATCTTACCCTGATAGCAATTACTCGTTCTTGTTAAGAATTTGACTATTTTTAAAAGAATAGTTAAAATCTTGAGCTAATTAATAGATAAACTCCCCACTCCTCCCATAAACTTCTCGTGAAAAAATCTTTAATATTTTCTTATAGAAAAATACATTATACAAGAAATTTATTATAAAACAAGACGAAAGGGGAGAAGCAGTGGGAATGGAAAGAGAGATTGTATCTCCACGCCCCTAGATCTAAGGAAGATTAAAAGAATTAGTTTTAAGGTTTTTTTAGATTTAAAAGATATTTTTGAAAGTTATGTACAAAAGATTATGAAATTTTTTTAAATAGGCTATACTATAGGTACGAAAAAAGATTATTTCTATATCTAAGAGATAAAATACTGCTTCCCTTGAAATCATTAATCAGATACTATTTTCTTTTTTCTCAATAATGTGTGGTATTTGTGAGCGAAACGATGTGCTTCATCTCTTATTCTTTGAATTAAATGTAAAGAAGGATTATCCCTGGGTATAATTAAAGGCTTATTTTCCTTGACACACCATATCTCCTCGTTACCTTTAGCAATACCAATAATAGGGATATCTAAATTTAGCTTGTCTAACTCCTCTTTAGCCCTACTCACATGCCCCTTACCACCATCTATAATTATAAGATTGGGGAAGGTTCTATTTTCATTTTTTAATCTTGTGTATCTTCTTCTTACCACCTCAGCAATCATTTCATAATCGTTAGGGTATTCTCCATATGTTATTTTGAATCTACGATAGTTACTTTTATCGGGCAAACCATCTCTAAAAACCACCAACGACCCAGCAGGCTCTTTACCGGTTAAATTAGAAATATCAATAGCCTCTATCAATATCGGTAACTTGGGTAATTTAAGAAGGTCTTTTAGAGAAATAAGTTGGTGCAATTGAGTTTTGCCGGCATATAGGTTGTATACGGCAGTTAATTTATCTCTAAAAAAAGCGGCTTCTTCAAACCTCTTCTCATCAGCCATTTTTAACATTTTCTTCTCTAAACTATCTACCAAAACTTCTTTTTCTCCTTTTATAATTCTACATATGTTTTCTACAATATCTCTATACTCTTCAAAAGTAATCTTACCAATACAAGGAGCAGGACAGAGGTTAAGATGATAGAAAAGGCAGGGTTTTTTAGGCAAATTCTTACAAGAACGATAAGGGAAAATTCTTCTTATCAAATGCAAAGCTTCTTTGATTAATTTAACTTTGGAATAAGGTCCAAAAAGACGTGATGATTTATTTCCATCTTCAATAAGGATTATCCCCTCCTCACCTGAGGGTATAAATTTTCTTCCTTTTGGTCGAGAGACAAAAATACGAGGATATTCTTCGTTGGTTACTTCTATATAAGGGTAACTTTTATCATCTTTTAAAGCTACGTTATAACGAGGTTTATGTTGTTTAATTAAAGATGCCTCAAGGATCAATGCTTGTGCTTCGCTATCACATACTATATAATCTATATCGTTAATTTTGGAAACTAAAATGGCGGTTTTCTCGTTCAGAAGGAATTTTTGAAAATAACTATTTACCCTTTTTTTTAAAGAAGTAGCTTTACCTACATAAATAACCTTCCCCTCATTAGATTTCATAATGTAAACACCCGGTAAATCTGGCAAATTTTTTAATTTATTTTTAATTTCTTCCATACCTTTAGGTATTTAAATTGTTTCAATCCCAATATAGCTCCTAAAAAAACAAAGATTATTAAACTAATTATACAAACATAAATTAGACTTAAATATCTATTCATACAAAGCCTAAATATTATTTTAGGAATCAACCCTATACTTAAACCTAAGATTATTAACTTTATAATTTCTTTATAAAATCCTTCCCATTTTATTACACCAATCCTCTTTTTTAAAATATAGTAGAGAATAAAAAAATTTACGCTCGCTGATATACTGCTTCCTAAAGCTATACCACCTATTTTTAAAGGAAACATAAATAATGCACTTGTTAAAGCATTTACAATTAGAGAAAATGTAGCAACTTTTGCCGGGGTCAAAGTATCCTTTAAGGAATAGAAGGCATTTACCAATAGTTTTATCCCACAAAAGAAAAACAATCCCAAAGAATAGAAAAATAAAGCGGTAGATGTAATATTTAAAGAATAGTTGTCAAAATTTCCTCTTAAAAAGAGTATACGTAATATGTCCTTACTATTAAAAAATAGAAAAAAACTTATGGGGATAATAAATAAGGCTATGCTTTCAAAAGAAAAAATGAATAGTTTTTTAAAATCTTCTAAATTGCCCTGCTTATTGAACTGAGAAAAATCTACGATAGCTACACGGGAAATAGATAATGCAATAAGAGCTAAAGGGAATTGAATAATACGATTAGAATAATAAATTGCCGCTAATGTTCCTTCTCCTACAATTCTACTAAAAGATGATAACGCTGTATCAATTAATACGTTAAGATGATAAATTACTGCTGACCATACACGGGGAATAAAAAGTTTTATCATCTTATGTATAATATTATTATGCAAAGCCTCTACGAAATTAAATTTTAATTTGAAACCTTCTGATTTTAAAAATATAAAAGAAAATAATATCTCTAATATCCCTGCAGTTATAACTGCCCAAACCAAAACAAAGATATTAAGAACATTTGTAAAAAGTAAAATCCCTAATATAAAGACTATGTTAAGAACAGAGGGAGAAAAAGCAGTAACAAAGAATTTTTTTAAAGCACAAAGTATAGATTCTATATTAGTCTCCAGTCCAATCAAAAATAAATAAACGAACATTATTCTCGTAAATAGAACAGCTAAATTAAACTTATAGGCATTTCCTATAAAGCCCGGTGCCATCACTATAACGATAAATTTACTAAAAATTATTCCCATAAATGTAGCAACCAGCAATAAAACTATAAATATAGAAATAAGGTGATTACCTATTTTAAAAAATTCTTTTTTATTTTCGCTATACTCTGAAAGTGTAGGAGTAGCTACGGACTCAGAAAACCCTTCTCCAAATAAGCTCCTTAAAAGGTTGGGTATACGGAAAGCTACGATAAAGGATTCTAAATCTGCTGATGTGCCAAAAAAATTAGCTATCAATACATCTCTTATAAATCCTAATATGCGAGAAAGTAATGTCCCTAAACTTATTATTGTTGTGTTACGAATAACTTTTCTAAGCATCTTATTTCTTTATATTGACTAAATCCTTAAGTAATTTTCTTGTGTCTAAATAGTTATAGACATTAAATTTTGCATGAGAAGAGGCTATCCCTACCTTAATTGTATAGGCTTGGGAAGGTAAAACTTTAAATAAATCTTCATCGGTTAAATCATCTCCTATAGCTAATATAAAATCGTAATTATTCTTGGATAACCAATCTGTAGCGATAACACCTTTATTTATACTACCGCATCTTATCTCAATTACTTTTGAACCCTGTATAACCTGCACATCAAGATTTGCCGTAAAATTTATTAGGTACTCTATAGCATCTTTTACTATAAAAGAAGCTTGTTCTAAATTAGCTTGACGATAATGCCATACAATAGAAAAATCCTTCTCTTCAATAAAACTGCCTGCCAATCTATCACTATAAGTCAGAAGAATTGGCATAATTTGTTTTTTCCAATCAGTATTTAGAGACCGAAACATCTTCCAAAAATTATCTTCTTTTCTTCTAATCCAAACTCCATGTTCGGCTACTAAATTTATTTTTAGATAGCCAAACCAATTATCTAAACTACGCTTATCCCTACCACTTAATATTACCACTTCGTTATTCATCGTTAGTTTTTTAAATAATTCCAACAATTCTTCGTCGGGAAATGCTTTTGCCGGCTGATAAACAAAAGGAACAACTGTACCATCGTAATCTAAAAATATTAGTTTTCTCTTTGCTTTTCTATAATCGTTAAATAGTTTCTCTCTAATGCTATTGTCTAATAATTTAACGAAAAACCTGCTCTGCTCTTCTTTTATAGAAACTAATCCTTTCATCAACTCGTCACCCCAACGGTTAATATCGTATCTTTTAAGTCTGGTCTGCATTACCTTATTACGATTAATCTGTTCTTCGATAGGCAACTCTACAGCTTCTTTTATGGCATAAGCTATCTCATTAATATCGTTAGGATTTACCAATATTGCTTCCGTAAGTTCCCAAGATGCACCAGCCATCTCACTTAATACAAGGACACCGGTAAAATCTTTTCTACTCGCTATGTATTCCTTAGCTATAAGATTCATCCCATCACGTAAAGGAGTAACCAGCATAGTATCAGAAATATTATAAAGACTAACTATTTCCTCAAATGATAAAAATTTATTTTGATATAAAATTGGTAACCACCCCATATCTCCAAAATCACCATTTATCCTACCAATTAACTCATCTATCTCTTTCTTTGTTCTCTGATAATGTTCAATACCAACTCTACCAGGCACAATAATCATAACAAGAACAACCCTTTTTAAATACTTAGGATTATTCCTCAAGAATGAATCGTATCCTTCTAACCTGTTCCTTATACCTTTGGTATAATCTAATCTATCTATAGAAAGCAGTACTTTGTAGCCTTTAAATTTCTCCTTTAAGTTGTTTACATTCTTCTTAATCTGAGGATTATCTATAGCAGAATTGAATTTATCAAAATTTATACCCATAGGAAATACGCCTGACTTTACCAATCTATCCTCGGTTAAAATTTTTCCTGCTTCATTCGTATAACCTAAAATACGCAAAACACACTGAAGAAAATGTTGTGAGTATTCGTAAGTATGAAATCCTATCACATCAGCACCTAATACTCCCTCAAGTATTTCCACCCGCCACATTTTAGGTAGAAGGCGAAATATCTCAAAATTGGGGAAAGGTATATGAAGAAAAAAAATTGTTTTTGCAAAAGGTTTTCTTTCTCTTATAAACCGGGGCAGAAGCATTAGATGATAATCGTGAATCCAAATAATATCTTCATCATCCATAATTTCTAAAATTGATTTAGCAAAAATACTATTAACCTCTTTGTAAACCTGCCAATAATCATTGTTATACTCCACGTATGCAGGAAAAGAATGGAAAAGAGGCCATAAAACTTTATTACAGAATCCATGATAAAATTTATCTATCATATCTCCTGGCAAGATAACTCCTTTACAAGAATACTCTTTAAGTAATTTATTCAAAATAGCTTCGTTATGTTTTTTAATATATATCCCCGGTGAACCTATCCAAATATACTGGGAGGATAAAGCCGGGGAAAGTTTGAGCATACTTAAATAGTCGCTTATCCCTGAGACAAGTCCACCTACGCTTGATTTAACTACTAAACCTTTATTTCCTTGGTCTTCTATAGTAATAGGCAATCTATTTGATACTATTAATATTCTCATATAAATTTGCGGTTTAATATTTTAATTTTAAAACCAAACAATCTCAATAGATAGATTACACGCTAACAATCTTAAAGTCAATAAATAAAAAGTCTAAATTTTGTTTTCTAGATTAATTAAAATTGTGCTTATGCCTTCTATAATTTTTCAGGATGGTGCCTTACAATTTCTCCGGAAACCATATAGATAACATCCTCGGCAATGTTAGTGGCATGATCGCAGATGCGTTCTAAGTGTCGGGCAATTAATAAAAGTGGGACAGCACGAGGAGAGGTTGTCCCATCTTTAGCCATATAATCGTAAATCAATTCTTTTTGCACAAGATTACGTAAGTTATCTGCTTCCTGATCGGATATAATAACTTTTTTGGCTAACTCTATGTCGCGATTTACAAAAGAATCAATCGCCTCTTTAACCATCTTCTGGGCAACAATAGCTAATCGAGGGATATCAACGAGAGGTTTCAGAAGTGGCTGATTACCTAATTCTAAAACTCTCTGGGCTATATCTACGGATAAATCAGCCATACGTTCTAATTCAGCATTTATCTTTATGGCATTGGTAATAAATCTCAAATCGGATGCTTGCGGTTGAAAAAGGGAAAGTAAACTTAAACATTTATCCTCAATTGCTAATTCTAACTCGTCAATATTCCTATCGTTATTTATTATCTCCTCAGCTTTGTTTATATCTTGGTTTTTTAATGCTTCTATACTTTTAATTATAGAGCCCTCTACTAAACTTGCCATCTCAAGAATATTTTTATTAAGCTCTTTTAGCTCGTTATCAAAGTGTCTTTCCATAAAAAACACCTCTCTTTAAGATATTTCTTTAATTAATTTTTCTACTCTCTCTTCAATATCGTCACGCACTTTTCTAAAAAAATCTATAGACTTCCCTTTTGGATCATCTATTTTCCATTCAATATGTTCATTTGCAGGTAAGAATGGACAAATCTCCTTACATCCTAAGGTAATCACGTAATCAAAATCTTTAACAGGCAAATCTTTAAAACTTTTTGGACTTTGTAGAGAAATATCTATCCCTTTTTCTTTCATTACTTCTATTGCTTTAGGATCTACTTGTAAAGCTGGCTTAGAGCCAGCACTGTAAACATCTATAGAGTCTTTGCCAAAAAATTTAGCCCAACCTTCTGCCATTTGACTACGACAGGCATTTTCAATACAAACAAATAGCACTTTCTTCTTACTCATTAACCAAATCTTCCTGTTATATAATCTTCCGTTCGCTTATCTTGAGGAGATTTAAAAATATCCCCCGTTCTACCAAACTCAATTAACTCTCCTAATAAAAAAAATGCAGTATAATCAGAAACTCTTGCTGCCTGTTGCATATTATGGGTTACAATTATTATAGTATAATTTTTCTTAAGTTCCACGATTAATTCTTCTATCTTAGCAGTTGATATTGGATCCAAACTTGCACAGGGCTCATCAAATAAAATTACCTCAGGCTTTACGGCTAAACATCTTGCAATACAAAGTCTCTGTTGCTGTCCACCGGATAACTTCAATGCGTTATCATCGAGACGATCTTTCACCTCATCCCAAAGTGCAGATTTCTTCAAGGCTTCCACCACTTTGTCTTCAATAAAATTTTTATCTCTAATACCATTAACTTTCAAACCATAACTTACATTCTCAAATATACTCTTAGGGAAAGGATTTGGTTTCTGAAAAACCATACCTACACGCCGTCTAACTTCCGTAGGGTCTATGCACGAACTCAAAATATCCTGACCATCTAAAAAAATTCTACCTGTTAAAAGCGCATCGGGAATAAGTTCATGCATCCTATTTAATATACGAATAAATGTCGTTTTACCACAACCAGATGGACCGATAATGGCTGTAACTTGATTTTTCAAAATGTTTAAATTAATATCTTTGAGGGCGTGTTTTTTACCATAAAAGAAATTTATATCTTCCGCTCTAATCTTAATAGAATCAAAGTAACTTACCTTACAAATTTCTTTAGTTCCCATATCCATATATATTCTTATGTTTATTGCGTAAATATATAGCTACCGAAGAGAATAATAAAACCAAAAATAAAAGAATAAGAGCGCATCCAAAAGCAATCTTTACTTGTTTATCGGGATAAAGACCCTCGGTCATTAAAGCATAAATATGATAAGGTAATGCCATAACTTCTGAAAATATAGACTTAGGGTAACCTTTTAAATAAAAAACTGCAGCGGTAAATAAAATCGGCGCAGTCTCTCCAGCAGTTCTTCCAATACTAAGTATAATGCCCGTAAGTATCCCTGGTAACGCTGTAGGTAAAACCACTTTCTTTATCGTTTGCCACTTAGTTGCTCCCAAAGATAAAGATGCTTCCCGTAATGACTGAGGAACAGCTAAAATTGCCTCGTTGGAAGCGGAAATTATTAAAGGTAAGACTAAAATAGCAAGAGTTAAACTACCCGATAAAATTGATACACCAAAACCTAAATACTTTACAAAAATAGTTAAACCAAATAAACCAAAAACAACAGAAGGGACTCCTGCTAAATTATTTATACTAAACCTGATTATATTAACAACATAACTCTTGGGAGAATATTCACAAAGATATATTGCGCAAGCAATACCTAATGGTAAGGAAAAAATTATTGACCCTAATGTTAAATAAAATGTTCCCACAATCGCAGGAGCTATTCCACCAGCGGTCATTGCTTCTTTAGGCATCTGAGTTAAAAATTCCCAAGAGATAACTCTTATACCATTTACAACAATAAAAAATATTATACTAAACAAAAACAAAACTGTTAAAAACATACATAAACTTATAAAGCTAAACCCTATTTTTTGGGAAAATTCTTTTTTCACTGTCCTAATCCTAACTTTAACCTATATTTTCTACTTATAGATTCAGCGATAACATTAAACACAAAGGTAATAAAGAATAGAATAATAGCTATAGCAAACAGAGCATGATAGTGGTCACTTCCCATAGCTACTTCTCCCATTTCTGCAGCAATAGCTGCGGTCATCGGTCTAACCGGTTCAAAAAAAGTTTTAGGGATAACCGCAGCTCCCCCGGCAAGCATCAGCACTACCATGGTTTCTCCCACAACTCTACTCATACCTAAAATTACCGCACTTGATATTCCCGAACCAGCAGCAGGAATAACTACTTTAACTAATGTCTGCCATCGGTTTGCTCCCAAAGCAAAGGATGCTTCTTTAAAAGACCTGGGAACATAACTTAGAGCATCTTCAGAAATACTACAAACAGTAGGGGTTGCCATAATACCCAAAACTAAACTGGCAGAGAAAGCACATAACCCTGTGGGTAGATTAAGTAAATTCTGTAAAAAGGGGACAAGAATTGCTATGCCAAAAAATCCATAAATAATTGAAGGTATCATTGCTAAAATCTCTACCAAAGATTTCATTATCTTTCTTTGTTTAAAACTTGCAATCTCATTTAAATATAGAGCACTGCCTATACCTAAGGGAACACAAACAAACATTGCTCCTAAGGTAACCTGGAAGGAAGCTAATAATAGAGGTAAAATACCAAATTCAGGTGGTTCATAGGTAGGATACCAAAATCTACCCCAAACGAATTCAAAAAAGTTTACCTTTTTAAAAATTGGCAACCCCTCTTTAAACAAAACAAGAACTATACTCCCCAGAAAAAACAAGGAAGAGAAAGCTAAAATAGAGAGTACGTTTCTGTATAATTTTTCTTTGAACCCTCTCATACTAAACTTCATTTCAAAGGAACAAATCCATCCTCATCAACAAGTCTTTGTCCTTGCACACTCTTAATAAAATCAATAAATTCCTTAACTAACCCTTGAGGAGCGCCATTCGTATACATAAATAATGGTCGGGCTATAGGATACTTTTCTGTTAAAACCGTTTCCTTTGAAGGCATAACTCCATTTATCTCTAATGCTTTAACACTTGGTTCAATATATCCTAAACCAACATAACCAATAGCGCCGCTAGTTTTAGCAACTACGGAAACAACTGCTTGATTAGAAGCCTGCATAATTGCATCTGGTCTCACCTTTTCCTTATCAAGAGCTAATTCTCCAAATGCTTCAAAAGTTCCACTCGCACTGTCTCGGGAAACAACTACTATTTTTTGATTATCGCCACCTAATTGAGACCAATTGGAAATTTTACCAGTGTATATATCCTTTATCTGCTTTTTAGTTAAACCCTTAATTTTATTGCTAGGATGAACAATAACTGCTATCCCATCCATAGCAATTACATGGGCTTTTATATCTTTCCCTCTCGCTATAGCTTTATCTAATTCCGATGGTCTTATTGGTCTGGAAGAATTGGCAATGTCACAATTACCATCAATCAAAGAAGCAATTCCTACTCCTGAACCTCCTCCCCGAACAGAAATATTTGCCTTAGGTTTACTTTTCATAAATACCTCTGCTGCTTTCTGAGCAATTGGTAAAACCGTTGTTGAACCTTCCAATATAATTTTCTCTCCGTAAGCATTTAACCCAAAACTCATTAACGTTATCGTTAAAATTAATAATTTAACATACTTCATAATTATACCTCCTGTTAATTTAGAACTTTAAATTCCAATCCACCTGAATAACTGTTTCGGGAGCTTTACGTGTATCAATTATACTCCACGAACGATAAACATCTACTCCTAAAGAAGTATTTTTACCTAAACCAAAACTAAAAATCCCTTCATGACTACGCATACCCGTCTTACCATGATAGCGATCGGAATCAGGGGTAACATCTAAAATAGCGTCTTTACCCAACATTGCATAGATATATTTACACTGCCAATCGCCAAATTTATTAATCTTATCACTACCCAACTGAAATCCTAAACCAAAACCGGTGTTATTATCTGATATATGGACGTTATTTACGTACTCACCGAATAATTTTAGCTTTTCTACATTTAATCCAATTGCTTTAAATGGCTCGTTTATGCTTAATTCTAAGGCAGGAGTAATTAAGGTATAATCGTATACCCAGCTTGTCCCCGATTTTGTATTAGAACTCTTATACCAACTGTCTGTAGGATAGGCTTTATTTTTCACATTTTGCCAAGAATAGAAACTAAACCCACTTTTTAACGATATCGCATCATTAAATTTGTATTTTAACCCTGGCTGAACCATATATAGCATTATTGGGTCAGCGTTTGTGGATGTGTCTGCTGTTCCAAATAATACAGCATTGTTCATAAATCCATCTAAATGCGAACCTAACTTCTTATTTAATGCAAATACAGCTCCTTCAGGGGTAATATCCGTATCCCAAATTAAATCTACCGGCTCCCAAACAACATCACTTAAAAGCATCTTACCTCCCACTATATCTAACCATGACAAGGCACTATATTTTGCATAAGCATAATCAAGTCTTATCTCCATTTTTGAGGAATGTCCACTATTCTTATCTCCAAAGGAAATGTTAGTAGAACGCGGGTCACCTCCAGAATTAGTAGCAATACCTATACCGGCTTTAATTTGCTCATTTACTTTCGTATCTAACCCCAATCTCATCCGTACTCTACCAATATGTGTATCCTTAGAGTAATTATTATCTGCTTTCTCATGTCTAAACTGATACCTTGTTCTTAAATCTCCCTTTAAACTAATATTCTGCAACCATTGAGGAAGATTAGAATATTTACCTTGAGCGATTTCTTTCTTTATCTGTTCCTGAGTTTCCGTCTTTATCTCTTGTGCTTCACCAGGAGTAAGAATCCCTTTCTCTACTAATTTCTGAAGCAAAATATCCACCTCACCGGCATAAGAAATAAAATTAACAAACATAAACCATACAAAACCTATTAAAATTATTCTAATAAACTTCATTTTTTCTCCTCCTTTTTTCCTTAGGAATAATTCTTTCGCATCTTCCTTAAATTGACCTCCACCTTCTTAAGCCCTTCTTGCAGGTAAACATTGTCAAATGAGTCATCACTCTCAATATTCTTCAAAATAGTATTTAACTCTTCTATTCGCGCACGCAAATGAGACACAATAAATTCTTTATTTAAACCTGTCATTGCTTCTACCACAGTTTACCACCTCCTTTCTAATTGTCTTATCTTTGTGAATAAATATTACTATAAGAGAGTTACAAAATTATGAAGACACTGTGAACTTTTTGTAAATTTTAAAGTGGGTAATAAGGTGAGTTATACGAGGGGAATAGTAAAACTAAACGTAGAACCTTTGCCAAGCTCTGAATTAACCCAAACTTGGCCTCGATGGGCTTGAATGATATGCTTAACAATAGAAAGGCCTAAACCTGTTCCACCGAGTTGGCGAGAACGTCCTTTATCCACACGGTAGAATCTTTCAAAAATTCGCGGAATATCTTTTTCTGAAATACCAATCCCTGTATCGGAAATATCTACTTGAAGAAATTCGTCTCTAACAAAAAAAGATATATTTATAGACCCTCCTTGTTGATTGTACTTTATAGCATTATCCAAAAGATTTAAAAAAACCTGTGATAATCTTTTATCATCCCCTAATACTTTAGGTAAATCATCTGTTAGATTTAAATTAACCGTAATAGCTTTTTCTCTTGCTTTATTCTCTAAAATATTTACACATTTTTTTACTATGGGTATTATCTCTAAAGGTCTAAGTATCATCTCCATCTTCCCTGATTCTATCTTAGATAAGTCCAATAAATCATCTATGAGATTTGCTAATCTATTACTCTCATTATAGATAATACTTATAAATTCTCTAAGATTTTTTCTATCCTCCATCGCTCCTTCTAAAAGCGTCTCTGCATACCCTTTGATACCGGATATGGGTGTGCGCAATTCATGAGAAACATTAGCTACAAAATCCTGCCTTATCTTTTCCAATCTTCTTAACTCTGTGATATCATGAAAAACGAGCACTGCTCCTTCTAATTTACCATCTCTAATAATAGCTGTGCCATTTATCTTTAATATTTTTTCCTCAGGTAAATTAATCTTAACCTCTTCGCTAACAAATTTCTGTCTACCTTCAATAATCTCATCAACTATACTTTGCACATCAATATCGCGAATAATCTCTATAGGCTTTCTACCTTGGATAAACGAAGTAACGGAAAAAAGGTTCTTTAAAGAAGGATTCATTAAAGTAATTTCACCATTTTTATCAGTAACGATAATTCCCTCAAACATACTCGATAACACAGCATCTAAACTCGTTTTATCTTGTTCTATCTTCTCAATCTTATTATTTATCTCTTCCGACATAATACTCAACGCTTTAGCTAATTCTCCCATTTCGTCTTTTAAACGTAGGGATGGTTTAATTAAAAAATTTCCTTTAGCATAAGATTTTGCAATCTCAATCATCTCAAGGAGTGGTTTAGAAATATAAGATGATAAGGAAAAAAACAATAATAAACCAAATATGAGCATTAATAATAACGCTAAAAAAACTATCCTCTTTAATTTTGTCTCAAATAGTTCTATATCTCTTAGAGGGATAGCAAATCTTAAAAAACCTAAAGAATTATCTTTGCCAAGAGGAACTGCCATATAAAGTAACTCTTTTTTTACCGTGCTACTGAACCGCTTACTTATACCAAAACCTTTTTCTTCTGCCTGTTTAATCTCCAATCTATCTAAATGATTTTCAACATCTTTTAGTTCATCCTTGCTTAAATCACTATCACCCAAAACTACTCCCTCTCTTCCAATAATAGTAACTCTTACCCCTAATTTTTCTCCTATCCTATCAGAAATTGCATCGGCTTCTTCAATAAACTTATCTTCGTCAAGGTAGTATTTTTCCAGAAGATGTTTGTCTAAGAGGAGTTGATTTTTAATATTGTTCTTTAAACTATGCTCAAAGTATACCCTAAGTTGAGGTACAAGATAAAAATAACCTATCAACAAAACCAAGATAAACACAAAGTAAAAAATAAAAGTTAACCTCCAATGTAGTTTAATCCTCATCCTCTTCCTCCCTAAATCTATATCCTACCCCTACTACAGTTTCAATCATTCTACCAGCTTTTCCTAATTTTTCTCTTAAACGTTTAATATGAGTATCTACCGTGCGAGTATAAATATCCGTATTAATATCCCATACTTTTTCTAAAAGTGTTTCTCTGCTATAAACGTAACCGGGCCTCTGCATCAAAGTAACTAATAACTTAAATTCTATGGGAGTAAGAACTATTTCCTTCTGATTAACAAAAACTTTATGTTTGTTTATATCCACTGTAACTGTCCCCCGCGTAATATTATCTTTCTCCCTATCTTTAGGTTTACTTCTCTTTAAAATTGCTTTTACTCTTAAAACTAATTCTCTTGGACTAAAAGGTTTAACGATATAATCATCGGCACCTAACTCTAAACCTACAATTCTATCCACTTCTTCTCCTCTTGCTGTAAGCATTATTAGAGGTATATCTTTTAACTTTGGCTCCTGTTTTATAATTCTACAAAACTCAAATCCATCCATAGCGGGAAGCATTATATCTAAAATAATTAAATCTGCTGAATATCTATCCAAAAGATCCAAAGCATCTTCGGCATTAGAAGAAACCATACAATCAAAATTATGTTTCTCTAAATTGTACTTAATCAGTTTAGAAATATTGTTATCATCTTCAACAACTAATATTCTTTCTTTCATATCCCACTTCCCTAATCAATTTATAAGTGCCCCTATATACTATCATAGCATCAATTGCTTAAACTTTACAGTATCTTTAATTAAAGTAAATTCTTATCCTGATGCTTATTCTTATTGCCGAACTATAAAAAATCTACCAAATCCCATCTTTAACTAAAACATATTTTTTAACAAAAAACTTGACATAATCGTATTATTCTGATATAAAATTGTCTTAATGTAAACTACTATATTTATTATAAAAAGGAGCAAAAATATGCCCCAAAGGAAATCCGCTAAAGAAGAGTTAAGAAAAAGCCAAAAAAGAAGGAAGAGAAATCTACTTGTAAAGAAAGAGATTAAGAAAGCAATCAAATCTTTCAAAAAAGCCGTAGAAAGTAATGATTGGGAATCGGCAAAAAAATTATTAAATACTGGCTATAAAGTTTTGGATAAGGCTTCTTCTAAAAAAATAATTCACAAAAACAAAGCTAATCGACAGAAAAGTAGATTGGCAAAAATTCTCAACAAACCTATACAAAAGCCTATAGAAAACAAAGAACAAACGCCTCCATCTTCTACCAATCCTTAATTTTTCAATATCTTTATTATCAATCTTTCTAAAGCTAAGAGAGGTTCTATTCTACCTTCTTTTAATGCTCTCTCTGTTTCCCAAATAACATTAAAAACCTTCTCCTTTCCCAAATGATCATCTATATAAGAAAACTCTTTACATATCGCGCCAAGTATCTGCATACCTAAAACTTCTGAATTCTTATTATCTTCAAATATTTTCTCTATAGTATAAAAAGCCCCATCAAGATTATTTATTCTTAACATTCTCATAAATCTACTTATAGAAAAATTCTCTTCAAACGAACCTGTTTTGATAACCTGGGCTCTTCTTAAAAGGTAGCCAAAAAAATTATCTTTAGGGAGATAATCTTTAAGGTAAAAATAATCAGATTCTATTTCAAAAATCAGGTAATTGTTACTTACTAACTTATCTAAATTATTAAAAAGGAAATCTTTTAATTGTTTGTTTAATTTATCTGCCTCTTTAAAAATAAAAACTCTGTTATCTATAAGAGGGAAATTAAGGAGTGTTTCTTTTAGTTTATTTTCTTCAACATCTTTACTATAAATAATACTTGTATTAAGGGGAGAATATTTATCTCCCAGTACTCTTAATTTAATATTATCTAATACCCGTTTACGAGAAAGGAAATCTGACCCTGTAACTAAGAAAACTCTTCTTTTAACATCTACCATTCTTCGATTACCATCTCAATTATTCTTCTCGCTGTATCATCCACAAGGTCCAAACAAGCATTAGCTTCGCTCTTAGCTAAACTTCCCGAGAGGAAATAAGATGTTTCACCTACAATATTGTTTTCTTTTATAATATTATTTTGGAAATCAAACAGAACAATCTTAACGTGTAAACGTAATCTTTGCTCACTTACCTCGTCTGTATCAGTATATCTTAAAGCCTCTTTCTCATAATTATTTATATAAGTCTCTAACCTTAAATCTGCCTCCTCGCTACTAACTACTTTCAGATGCCCATCTATATTGAATCTGGTAATTATGGCGTTGGTTAAATCTTTATCTAAAAGTAAAGGGTAAGGAGAATAAGAAGAGTAAGTTCTATCTTCTCTGGTAATATTTACATTATTAACCACAGGTTTTATATATATGCTCTTTCCTCTATATAAATACATCTGTGTAGTGTAACCACAACTAATAAATAGTAATAAAAACAACCAAATTAGTTTTTTAATCATTGCAATCTACTCTTTAAATATTCTATTCTCTCTTTAGCAACTTTAGCCCAGGAAGTATCAGGGTAATTTTCTATAACGAGATTATAATATATGTATGCGCTTGAGAACTTACGTTGTTTCTCATAAAATTCAGCCGTATCAAATTTTTTACGCGCCTCCTTCTCCCTCAACATAGCCAATTCTTTTGTAGCCTCAGTTGATATCTCAGCCTCAGAATTTTTATGTATGATTTTTTCCAGATTGCTTATGGCCTCTTTGGCATCACTTATATCGTAATCGGAACTTAATGACATCTTAGATATACATATAGCTAACTGGTATCTGGCAGAATCAGTCAATTCACTTTGAGGATGATTATCCAAAAGCTTTTGAAAATAATCCTTTGCCTCATCGTACCGGGATAAACTCATTAAAAATGTTCCCAATCTATATAAAGATTTTGCGGCAAACTCAGAGGCAGGTGATGTTTCGGCAATCTTTTTGAATATCTCTATGGATGGGTAACCTTTTAACCAATCCATAGGCAATCCAAACACTTTTTTATCTTTAGTATCAATAAAAAACTCTCCTATATCATACTGGGATTTTATTGCTTCTTGAACTCTTGAACTATTGGGATAAGTAGTTATGAGTTTTTGATACTCTATAAAAGCTTGATAAGGGTGATTTAACTCTTCAAAACATTTACCTATGTAAAATTGTGCTTCGGGAGCTTCCTTAGCATCGGGATAATAATTAATAATTTTTCTAAACTCTACTAAGGCGCGTTTATACATTTTATCAGTAAAATATCGCATCCCTCTCTCTAACTGTAGAGAAGGTCCTCCGTAAGGAGAATAATTAGGATTTTTCCATTTACCTGTTTTTGGTGACCATATCCAAAAAGAGTAAACCGGTAAGGAGAAAAACAAACCAGTAATAATAATTAATAGTATCTTTCGCACAGAAAAACTATACCAAATCTATATAGTTTTGTCAAATTGTTATTCTCTATCATTGGGAAACTTATAATCGCATAAAAGCTATCAAAAAAGCTACTAAAAATCTTTAAAAAATATCTTGATAGATAACAAAAATTATATTTTTTAAAGGTGTAGTAAAAAGCTAAATAACGGGGTTATTAGATAAAACCCTTCTTATTTATTCCTCTGCCCAATCAATAACTAAGCAATGCAATCCCTTCTATTTTCCTCTTCATTCTTAGCTATAATCAATACAGTATAATAGATACCTTATTTTTCATATCTTACGGTAACATAATTGCGAAGTTTTACAAAAATATTTATTCGTTATCATCTTTTAAGGACAATTCATCTAAAGATTGGGCGGGGAATTTCAAATTAGATTCTTTACGTAACTGATAGATAAAATTCATATGGCGCGTAAACATCTTTTGGCTTTTAACCCAATTACGGTAATTTTCTTTTTCCTCGTTAAATTTTTCATCATCTATAGTGAGGAAATCATCTAATCTAACAATAGCTATACCTTCTGGTAACAAGAATAATTTCTCACTAATCTGATTTTTTTTTAGGCTAAATATATCTTGGTAAATTTCCTCTTCAAACCCAAAGTTTGGGATAGGTTCATTATAGGTAAAATAATCGGTAGTTTTTACTTCCAGATTATATTTTTTAGCTATAGGCTCTAACTCAAATGTATTGTTTTCTGTAATTTCTTTAATTAACCCTTTAGCAAAATTTTCTGCTAAAGCTTTTGTTTGTTCATCTTCTTTTTCAAAATTCTTATAGGGAACAAAAATATAGGATATTTTTACTTTCTCATTGGCTTTTTTATAGGCTTCTTTCACCTCATCATCACTAACTTCTACATTTCTTACATATAAATCTATAATCTTCTCACTGAGAAGAATCATCCTTATATACTCTTCAAAAGTGCGTGGTAATATACCTAAACCTTCCTTCGTATATCTAAGATATAAATCTTTATCGAACCTACCATCTACAGAAAATATTTTCTCTATAGTTTCTATAACCTCCTTATCGCTAACGGTGATTTTATCTTTCTTTGCTTTCCAAAGAAGAAGAAGAAATTCTAAAGCTTTGCTATCTAACATCTCCTGATTTATCTGTTTAGAAAAATCCCTTCCCATAATTAAACGGTAATATATTTTAGAAGTATTCTGATACTCTCTAAATTCTTCCGAGCTAATGTGTTTACCATCGATAAATATGTTGGCGTTTTCTCTTCTTGCTCTGGTAAAAGAAGTAACTCCCCAAAAAAAGAAAGGGGGAACAATTAAAATTATAAGAATCCAAAAAACAATCTTTACTTGACGACTACGAAATTTTTTAAGCATAACAGTAACATAATAATACCTTTTTTATTTTTTTTCAATCCTAATTTTCATTTTTGTTAATGCAACATAAAAATGTCATCTTTTTTGCAAAATAGAAATGTCATCTTTTTGAAAGAAATTCTTCTAAAGTAATCTCTCTTCGTTTATTGTATTCAGATATCTTTTTATAGTTTAACTTCC
>JAMWBQ010000025.1 GCA_023819315.1 Candidatus Omnitrophota bacterium | reverse complement strand
GCACAATTTTTAAAGATTTAGGTGGATTTGGTTCGGGAGAGAGTATATTTGAAGAGATATTCTCCGATTTGGGTTTTGATCTTTTTGGCACACAGCGAACGAAAAGAGGTAGAAAAAGAAGAGGAGAAGATATTAATTATGAAATAGAGATATCTTTAGAGGATTCAGCAAAAGGTATAGAGAAAACTGTAGAATTCCAACGTTTAGAAGCTTGTTTTCAGTGTAAAGGAACAGGCCTTCAGCCGGGAACAACAAAGACTACTTGTTCTACTTGTAGAGGAAGAGGGGTGGTGAGCAGTGGACTGGGATTTATAACTTTATCTCAAACCTGTCCTAACTGTGGAGGTGAGGGGGTAATTGGCGCCAAATGTACAAAATGTAGAGGTCAAGGGAGAGAATTGGTTAATAAAGTTATCAAAGTAAATATTCCTGCTGGTGTAGATAATGGTTCGGTGTTAAGACTTAGAGGGGAAGGTAATTTTGGAGTAGATGATTATGGTGATCTCTATTTACATATCAATGTGAGGAAACATCCTTTGTTTGAGCGAATAGGTAACGATATAAAATATAAGATAAAATTGAGTGTAGTTAAAGCTACTTTAGGAGGAGAGATAGATGTTCCTACTCTTAATGGTAAAGTAAAAATGAGCATTCCTCCAGGCACACAGCCTTCTACGATTTTTCGACTCAGAGGTAAAGGTATAGTTGATTTTCGGACGAAACGAGTAGGAGATGAACTCGTAGAGGTAGATATAGAAATACCCAAAAAATTAACTCCTAAAGAAAAAAATCTTCTTATAGAATTTGGTAAACTTAGAGGAGAACTATAAATTTAGGAGGGATTATGCCTACTTACGAATACGAATGTAGAAATTGTGGAATGATTTTTGAAATTTTTCAGAGTATTAACGATAATCCCATTAAAGAGTGTCCTGATTGTAAAGGGTTATTAAGAAGATTGGTAAGTGGTGGTTGTGGATTAATTTTTAAAGGTAGTGGTTTTTATATCACTGATTATAAAAGAAAGTCTACAACTTCTTCTACTCAAAGTTCTAAGGGAGAAGATAAAAGTAAGCCTTCTGAAGAGAAGAAAGATAAATAAAACGATGGAATTAATTAAGCCATTCAAGGCTTTCCATTATAACCCTCAACTTTTAAAAGAAATATCTTCTTTGGTTTGTCCACCTTACGATTTAATGAGTAGAGAAGATATAAACAGGTTTAAAAAGAAGCACCCTTATAATTTCTGTAATGTCCTCTGTATAGATGAATATCACAATTATAAAGATTTAAGTAAGAAGTATAGTCAATGGATAGATGATGGTATTTTAGTGGAGGAAAATACTCCCTCTCTCTATTTATACCAGCAGAGATTTAGGTTTGAGAATAAAAATTATTCTCGTGTTGGCATAGTAGGTTTATTAAGAATTGATAATAAGAGTGTTATTTTCCCTCATGAAAATACTCTTCCTTTACCTAAAAAAGATAGATACTATATTATTAAAAATTTAAAATCTAACCTCACTCCTATATTCGTAGTTGTTCCTCATAGACTACGTATTCTTCATACCATACATACACTTTATGGAAGAAAACCACATTTTATAAAATTTAAAGATTTTTTAAATATTGATAATACCTTATGGCGTATAGATGAGAAAGACATTATACATAAGATATCTAAAGAAATTTTAAGTAAACAATTATTTATTGCTGATGGTCATCATCGCTTTGAGGTAGCTTATAGGTATTTTTTGGAGGAAAGACATAGATTTAAAGATTTGAATTATATTTTAGCATATTTTACCGATTGGCATAATGGATTATTGGTTCTTCCCACACATAGAGTGTTAAAAAATGTTTTTAACTTTGAAAATATATTTACAAAACTTTCTCATTATTTTAAGATAGAAGAAATTAAAAGGGGGAAAATAGAGAATATCTTATCTTACACCAAAGATATAGCTTTTGGAATTTATAAAGATAATAAGCAATTTATAATTAAGTTGAAAAAAAGAAATATTTTAGATAAAATATTAAATAAAGAAGATAAGATCTATAAAAATTTAGATGTGTATATTCTTCACAGGTTAGTATTACCTCTTTTGGATAAAAAAGATATTTTATATACTTCTTCTCTAAAAGAAGCTAAAGAATTAGGTAATAAGGGTAATTTAAGTTTTATCTTGAAGAGGCCGTTATTGAATTTATTATTTAATATAGCAAAAAAAGGTTACCTTCTTCCTGAAAAGTCAACTTATTTTTATCCCAAGATTATTTCCGGGCTATTGATAAGGAGATTTGAGAATTGAGAATATTTGGTAAAAAGTTAAACTCAAAAGATAAAAAGAGCAAGAAGAAGGATATTCCTAACGGTTTATGGAATAAGTGTCCGGAGTGTAATCAGCTTATTTTTAATAAAATTCTTGAAGAGAATTTGAAAGTATGTAATAAATGTAATTATCATTTTCCTCTTACCTCGTGGGAAAGGGTTAATCTAATTACCGATACTGATTCTTTCTGCGAACTATACCAAAATTTGGAATCTGAAGACCCTATTGATTTTAAAGGGCCTAAATCTTATAAAGAAAAGCTAAAAGAGGAACAGTTAGCTACAGGGTTGAAAGAAGCGGTAATCGTGGGTTTTGCAAAGATAAATAAGAAAAAGATTGCTTTAGGAGTTACGGATTCTCGATTCATAATGGGTTCTATGGGTTCAGTAGTAGGAGAAAAGATAACTCTTATAACAGAGTATGCCCTAAAGGAAAGATTGCCTTTAGTTATAGTTTCTGGTTCAGGTGGGGGAGCAAGAATGTATGAAGGGATTCTTTCTTTAATGCAGATGGCAAAAACGAGCTCAGCAATTTTAAGATTAAAGGAAGCTAATTTTCCCTACATTTCTGTTTTAACCCATCCCACGATGGCTGGTGTTATGGCATCTTTTGCTGGTTTAGGAGATATTATTATTGCTGAACCTAAAGCTTTAATTGGTTTTACTGGTCCTAGAGTTATAAAACAAACAATTAAACAGGATTTACCTAAAGGCTTCCAAACATCAGAATTTAATTTAGAGCATGGCCTTATTGATATGGTAGTAAATAGGAAGGAACTGAAAGATACAATTTATAAATGTTTAGATTATCTTTCTTAAAATAAAGTATTATGGCACAAGTTAGTATAAGAGAGGTTACAAAGATTTACAATGGAGATTCCGTAGCTGTAGATAGTATTAATTTAGGTATAGAAAATAAAGAGTTTGTTGTGTTAGTTGGACCATCGGGATGTGGCAAATCTACTACTTTAAGGATGATTGCCGGATTAGAGCAACCTACAAAGGGAGAAATTTACATCGGTGATAGATTGGTGAATAATGTTCCTGCCAAAGATAGAAATATTGCGATGGTGTTTCAAAATTATGCACTTTATCCTCATATGGATGTTTATTCTAATATGGCATTTGCTTTAAAACTTAGAGGATATTCTCGTAAAGAGATAGATATGAGAGTAAGGGAGGCTGCGCGTATACTTGGGATAGACCATCTTCTTAACAGAAAACCGCGTGAACTTTCTGGTGGAGAACGACAAAGAGTAGCTGTGGGTAGAGCGATAGTACGTAAACCATTGGTTTTCTTGTTTGATGAGCCATTGAGTAATCTTGATGCGAAGATGCGCGTACAAATGCGCACAGAGATACATAAACTCCATTTAAAAATAAACACTACTATGGTTTATGTTACCCATGATCAAGTGGAGGCGATGACACTTGGCGATAGAATAGCAGTTATGAAAGATGGTAAGATATTACAGTTTGATACTCCTTTAAATATATACGATAAGCCAAAAAATAAATTTGTCGCTAGTTTTATTGGTTCGCCACCAATGAATTTTATCGAGGGTAAGATTATTAAGAAGAATGGGAAAATGTATTTTGAAGAGGGTGCTTTTACTTTGAAGATTTTAGAAAAAATGTATGATAAATTAGCACCCTATATTTATAAGGATATAACTTTGGGAATACGCGCCGAGGATATTTTTGATAAATTATTTGCCTCTAATTCTACACCGGGTAATACAGTGAGGGTTATCTGTGATGTCGTAGAAACTATGGGATCGCACAATTATCTTTATCTTTGTGTAGGTGAACATACATTTATCGCCTTAGTAGAAAGTTACAATAAACCCCAACCAGGGAGCACTTTAGAGGTAGTTTTTGATATGGAGAAGGTTCATTTTTTTGACCCTTCTACAGAAGAGACGATTGTATAAGAATTATTCCTCTATAATTTCTTTTTCTCTCTTTCTTTTTATTTCCTTCTTTCTTTTTATCCTAAAAAAAATAGAATTTGAATTTTTTATCTCTGTAGTTTTTATAGGTTCATTTTTTTTCTATTTGACAGTACAATTATCAAACAAAGAAGTTAGAAAATATAAAACTATAATGGAAGAAATTCAAGAAAAGATTAATATTTTAGAAGAGGAATTGAAGAGAAAAAATAGTATTTTAAAAGACTTACCCCCTAAAGCAAAGAGAATATTTGCTATAAATGAAATTGTTCAACGCTTGATAGATTTGATTGAACCAGAAGAAGTTTGCGAAAAGATTGTTACTGGCCTATCAAAAGTTTTTAAAGAAGCGGATAATATTTTACTTTTTCTTTTTTATAGAGATAAAGATTTA
Organism: Candidatus Omnitrophota bacterium; assembly: GCA_023819315.1. GTDB lineage: Bacteria > Omnitrophota > Gorgyraeia > Duberdicusellales > 4484-171 > JAMWBQ01. Next base: position 14,660 of record JAMWBQ010000025.1, on the reverse strand, counting down.
CTTTTACTTAATAATTCGGTTAGAAAAGGGGGAGAAATAATTAAAGAAAAAAAAGGTGATATTTTAGATTGGTGGGTTCTAAAGAATAACAGATGTTTATTTATAGAAGATTTATTGAACGATTATCGATTCGATCCCTCAAATATACCTGCTTATAAGGAGAGGAATGTGCGTTCAATTATGAGTAGTCCTTTATCCGTTGGGGAGAGAGTTTTAGGTGTAGTGAGAGTGGAAAGTAAACAAGCAAATTTATTTTTTTTAGAAGATTTTAGGGTTCTAAGAGTTATCTGTGATTTAGGAGCAGTTGTTTTGGAAAAGGCAAATATATTTAGTAAAATAAAAGAATTAGCTATAACAGACCCTTTAACAAACTTATTTTTAAGAAATTACTTTATTGAACGTATGGAAGAGGAAATTAAAAGGTCATTTTTAAAAAATTCTCGGTTTGGTATTGGTATTTTAGATATAGATAATTTCAAGAAGATAAACGATACTTACGGCCATACTGTTGGTGACTTGGTTATAAAGAAAATAGCTAATATATTAGTGAAAAATGTAGGTAATTCAGGGAATATAGTTGCACGTTGGGGCGGAGAAGAGTTTATTTTCTTGATAGTAGAGGCTAATAAAAAAGAGATTAAAAACATTGCTGAGAAGATAAGAAAAGAGGTGGATAATTGTGTAGTTGGTTTTCGTAGGAAAGAGATACATTTCACTGTTTCTTTAGGATTAGCTGTTTACCCTAAAGATGGTAAAGATAGCCAAGAATTAATTATTTCCGCTGATAGATGCCTTTATCGAGCTAAACAGGAGGGTAAGAATAGAGTATGTTTTACTTGATTATTACTGCTTTACTTTTAGGAATTTTATGGCAAAATTATATTTTCTTAGCAAAAGTTAAAAAAGAGTTATCAATTCAATATCAAGCTCTCTGTGATAAAAATAATAGTCTATCGTCTATAAATGAAGCGGTGAGTAAAAAAGTTAAAGAGCTGGAAGAGAAATTAGAAGAGGTATTTTTTGTATACGAATTAGCCAGGGATATTGCTCCTATTTTAGATGAAGATAAATTACTCTCTTTATACAAAGAAAAGCTTATCAATTTTGTAGGATTAAAAGAGGTAAATTTTACCTCTCATCCTCAGGAAAATTTTATAAATTATAAACTTAATACCGAAAGACAAATATATTTAAGTTTAGAATGTATACCTGAAAGGATAAAGGAGCATATACCGATTTTTATTCATCAACTTAATCTCTGTTTGGGAAGGATAGAATTGTATAATAAACTCCAAGAGATATCAATTCACGATTATCTTACGGGTGTATTTAATAGACGCCATATTATGGAAAGATTTTCTGAAGAGTTTGAACGAGCAAAGAAATTCTCTTTTAATATATCTTTCCTTATGGTAGATGTTGATGATTTTAAGAAATTAAACGATACTTACGGACATATTGTAGGAGACGTTATTTTGAGAGAGATAGCTTACAGTTTAAAAGAGAATATTAGAGAGATAGATTCTATTGGGCGATTAGGAGGGGAGGAATTCGCTATTATTTTGCCCGAGACTAATAAGGGTAGTGCCATAATCGTAGCTAAGAGAATGCAGGAAAGAATAGCATTGAAAAAGATAAAAGCATTTGATGAGAAAATTAATGTAACGGTTAGTATAGGGGTATCATCGTATCCCCAAGATTCTCTTTCTTCCGATATGCTTATGGAGATAGCTGATAAAGCGATGTACAAAGCAAAACAATCGGGTAAAAATAGAGTAAGTTGGTTTTAAAAAACAGGAGTATTTATGGAGGATGTTAAAAAACTGTTATGGGAAGCAGTAGGTAAACAAAGGACAGAAGTTTCCTTTTCTAATCGTTTTAGAGATATAGGCTTCGATGATGGAAAATTAAGATTGGGTTGGGTTAAACCTCCTATATGGGAACTTGTAGAAAATTCTTTAAATAATATAAGAAAATATATTGAAAACAAAAAAGAATTTATTTTTGTGGGGATAGGAGGATCTATTAATGGAGTAAAAGCAGTTTTAAGTTTAAATAAGAAAAATAATAATATACACTGTATAGATAATTTAGATCCTACTGTTTTGATAAATGTTTTATCTAAAATAAAAAATTTTCAAGATACAATTATAGTTGCTATTTCTAAATCAGCTACCACTTTAGAAACACAGATAATTGCACGAAGTTTAAAATACGCTTTTTGTCAATTAGCTTCCAAGAAAAAAACTTTAAATATAGATGATTATTTGAAAAAACATTTTTTATGGTTGGTTGATAAGGATTCGTTTTCTAAATTAGATGATTTGGGTTGGCAAGGTTACTATCGTTTACCTATTCAAGTTGATGGGCGGAATGATATCGGCGGTAGATTTTCTTCACCCCACACTCTTATATTTTTATTACCTCTGTTTTTAATTATGAAAATGGATATATCAAAGGTTAAGAATTATTACCTTAAATATACTTCTTTAATAGATAGGATAGTAAATAAAGCCTACAGAGACGCACTAAGTTACATAGATTGTCAGAGAGTATATTTTTCTGTTTGCGTGGATAGAGTTTTTAAGGATAATTTTAGAGTATGGATTACTCAGTTGTTTCAAGAAAGTATGGGTTCTAAAGAATATATTTTCCCTTTAAAGACATTTGTTACTGAGAGGAGGATTAGGAAAGGTTTTTTTATGCCTATATATTTAGATATGGAAAATATTTCTAAAGTAGAAAAATTGATGGCTTATATGTATTATCTTCAAAATTTTGTTGCTTTTTATAGTTACTTTAAGAGAATAAACTTTGTTAATCAGCCCTACGTAGAGAAATATAAAGAAAGAATGCGCCAACTGCATAAGGATGATGTGGGTAATATTAGAGAAATTAATATCAGGGAGTTAGTGAGAGAGATTAAGCAGAAATTAAAACCTCACCATATTTTTATTGAGATAATAGTTTATTTTTGTGATAATAAATTTAATCGGAAGTTAGAAAATTTTCTTAAGAGAAATTTTCCTAAGATGAGAATTCTTATATTCACAGGTAGCGATTGGAACCATCATTCTTACCAATCAGCTTACTGTTCACAGGATACTCTTTACGTTATTCTTGTGAAAAAAAACTACTGTTTAGACGATAGTTTGATAAGTAAAGATATTCTCGCTGAGCAAGTTAATACCCAGAAGTTAATTAGTTATGCTACTTATCTTACCTTAGAAGAGAAAGCTATTTTATTTTCAATTGATACAGAAAGTAACAGTTGAGAGAATAGATAACAAATGTAATCCATTGCTTTTTGTTCTATTTAACGTATAATGTTTTATCCAATTTAGATAGTTTATGTTCATTGGTTGTTTAAGAACAAACGTATTTATACCTCATAGTAGGTCGTTAAAAGATAAACGCCAAATCGTTGAACGTATAAAATCTCGTATAAAGAATGGTTTTAACGTTTCTATGGCAGAGAAACCATCGGATAAATGGCAAGTATGTGAGCTTTCTATCGTGTGTGTTAATTATACGAAAGGATACGTAAGCGAGATTTTGGATAAAGTAGAAGAGTTTATTCGAATGAATGCTGATATTCACATAGTAGAGATTGAAAAAGAAATTTTTTGAGGGAGGTAGAAAGTATGTCGGTAAGAATAGAGAAGGTAAACAGTGAGATAAAGAAAAGGATTATAGAGATAATTACTGAGGAGATAGATGACCCTCACCTTGGTTTATTGAGTATTACGCGTGTTGAAACAACGAAAGATTTAAGAGAAAGTAAAGTATATTTCAGTGTTTTAGATGACAACTTTTCCATTGCTTTAAATATTCTTAATAAAATGAAAAATTTTATAAGATTTCATTTAGGCAAAAAATTAAGGTTAAAAATTTTGCCAGAGCTAATTTTTGTTAGCGATGATTCCATAAAATATACTGTGGAGATATGTAAGAAGATAGATGAGGTTATGGGAAAAGATAATAACTTTTGATAAAAGTTATTAGGAGGGACATAGAGTGTTTCGGAAAGTTATAGAGGTAATAAGTAGAAGTAGAGTATTTTTAGTGACCGCACATATTAATCTTGAAGGTGATGCCTTGGGGTCAGAATTAGCTATGTTCGGTTTACTTAGAAAAATTAAAAAGAGGGTATTTGTATATAACGACGATATTACCCCTCCTATTTATAAGTTTTTACCTTACGTTAGTGTTATAAATAATGATTTACATAAAGAGGAATTTGATGTGGCTTTGGTTTTGGATTGTTCGGATTCTTCTCGCACGGGAAAAGTAAAGGATGTACTCTCTAAAGCGGATTGTATAGTTAATATAGACCATCACATAAGTAATACTTTTTTTGGAGATATTAATTGGGTAGACCCAAAAGCTAGTTCAGCCGCTGAGATGATTTATAGATTGTGTAAAGAATTCAAGATAATGAATAAAGATATAGCTCTTTGTCTGTATACAGGCATATTTACTGATACGGGGAACTTTACTTACGCTAATACTACCCCTTACGTTCATAGAATCGTTTCCGAACTTACTAAATACTCTATTTCCCCGCATATAGTATACGAGAATATTCATAGTAGCTGTAGAATAGATGATTTGAAATTTATTGGTAGCATAATTCATTCCCTAAAGGTTGACCAAAACAATAAGGTATGTTGGGCAATAATTAAAAATTGGCCAAAGATGGACTTTGATATTACCGAGGTAATTTTCTCCATAATGAAGTTTCTCAAAGATATAGAAGTTTTTATACTCTTTAAAAAAATAGAAAATAGAAAAATAAGAGTTAATTTTCGTTCAAGAGCTAAAGTAGATGTAGATAAAGTAGCTAAGTTTTTTGGAGGGGGAGGACATAAGAGAGCGAGTGGAACTACTATAGAAGATTCTTTGGAAGCTGTAGAGAAAAAAGTTATTTCCTTTGTAAGAAGATATACCAATGGAAAAGTTAGAATTAACAAAGGAAGGAATAATTCTGGTAAATAAACCACCAGGTGTTACTTCTCACGATATAGTTGATTTTGTTCGCAAACGTTTTGGGATTAAATCAGTAGGACATGCAGGGACTTTAGACCCTTTAGCCGAAGGCCTATTGATTATTCTTGTAGGTGCGTATACTAAATTATTCTCAAGATTTGTAGATTTTGATAAAGAGTACGAGGGTGTATTGAAATTAGGAGAAATTACTCGAAGTGGAGATTCTCAAGGAGAAGTTGTAGAATCTCGGCCATATTCAGGAATAAATAAGGATAAGATAATAGAGGGTTTTAATTCTTTTTTAGGAGAGATTGAACAAGTTCCCCCTATGTTAAGCGCAATAAGAGTTAAAGGGAAGAGGTTATATAAATTAGCTAGAAAAGGATTGATGGTAGAAAGAAAACCTCGTAAGATTAAAATATACCAATTAAATGTTAATAAGATAGATTTACCGTTTGTTGAATTTTATGTGAAATGTTCTAAGGGAACATATATTAGGAAATTAGCTGAGGATGTGGGAGAAAAATTGGGTTGTGGAGCTCATATAGTAAAGATAAAAAGATTAGCTATAGGTCCTTTTAGTTTATCGGAAGCAGTAAATTTAGAAGACATCGATGAAAGTACTCTCAGAAAAATTTAGTCAGCTGAGAAATAGATTTGTATCTACTATTGGAGTTTTTGATGGTGTGCATAAGGGACACCAGTTTATTTTAAAAAAAGTAATAGAGAAAGCCCAATCGAAGAATATATCCTCACTATTAATTACTTTCTGGCCCGACCCTCATATTATTTTAGGGAAGAAGTTTTTGGGTTATTTAATGAGTATAGAAAGTAAGATAAAGGTAGTATCTTCTTTAGGTATAGATTATATTTTTATTTTAGATACAAATAGAAACATACTCAATACTTCAGGAGATATTTTTATAAGAAATATCATAGAACGTTTCTCTATTTTAGAGCTAGTTGTAGGAGAAGATTTTAGATTTGGAGAAGGTGCTAAGTGGGAGATAGAAGAGTTGAGACATCTTGCTAATTTATTTAAGTTTAAACTAACTGTGGTAAAGAAATTAAGTATAGACAGAGAAATTGTGAGTAGCTCACGTATAAGAGAATTTATATTAGATGGAGAATTTAAGAGAGCAAAGATAATGTTAGGGAAAGATTATTTTATAGAGACAGAAGTAATAAAAGGTTCAGGTTTAGGGAGAAAAATAGGGTATCCCACGGCTAATTGTGATTGGCAAGGTTTCGTTATCCCTAAAAGAGGGGTTTATTCTGCGTATGTTCTTTTTGATGGTAAATTATACTTAGGAGCAGTGAATATAGGATTTAAACCAACGGTTAATAATCAAAGGAAAATTTCTTTGGAGGTTCATATTATTGATTTTAATGAGAATATAGTAGGTAAAAAGATAAAGATAATATTTCTAGAGAAAATACGTAGAGAAAAAAAATTCTCTTCATTAGGTAAATTAGCAGTATCTATAAGGAGAGATTTAGAAATAATACGTAAGAATAAATATGGATTGCCTAAAATTTAATAGTAAAAATTTTTATTCCCCGCCACAATATATAGAGCTAAGTTTATAAGTAACATACAATCTGCTGTATTTCTATAACTTACAACAAAAAAATCTTGACAAAAATATTAGGGAGTATTATATTATGATTATGGAGTAAAGTGGAATAAAGTGGTATGTGGTATGGAGAATATACACACTCTTTAGATGAAAAAGATAGATTTATCCTTCCTGCTAAATTTCGTGAAAAAATTAGGGAGAGAAAAATCATTAATTTTTATATAACTCGTGGATTAGATGGTTGCTTATTTATTTTCTCAGAAGATGTATGGAGGGGGTTGGAAGAGAAACTAAAGTCTTTTTCTATTACTAAACAGCAGACGAGAATATTTAATCGTATATATTTTAGTGGAGCATCAGAAGTATCACCTGACTCTCAGGGTAGAATAACTTTACCTTTATATTTGAAGGAGTTTGCAGGAATTAAAAAGGAGATAGTAATAATAGGAGTATCAGATAGGATAGAGATTTGGGATAAACAGCGTTGGGAAAATTTTTATAATGATAATAGAAAAAATTTTGAAGATATTGCTGAGGGGTTAATCGAATGATGATAAGAGAACATTACCCGGTAATGTATAAAGAAGTAATAGAATGGTTATCTTTAAGAAACATGAAGATAATAGTAGATTGCACCGTAGGAGTTGCTTCTCACTCTTCTAAATTCTTTGAGGTGTTAGATAAAGATGCCTTTCTTATCGGTATAGATAAGGATGGTGAATCTCTTAGAATAGCAGAGGATAGACTTAGCTGTTATTTTCCTCGTTATAAACTTTTTAAGGAAGATTTTAAAAATTTAGATTTAGTTTTAGACCAATTAGGAATAGAAAAAGCAGATATTTTCTTTTTTGATTTGGGTATATCTAGTTATCAGTTGTCTGATTCTCAGAGAGGTTTTAGTTTCTCTAAAGATGGGCCTTTAGATATGCGTATGGATAGAACAGCTTTTTTATGTGCTTCTGATCTTCTTAACTATTTAAGTGAGTACGAATTGAATAAGATTTTTAAAAAATTTGGAGAGGAGAGATTTGCTAAACGTATAGCTCAGAGAGTGGTAGAAAAAAGAAAATATGCTCCCATAACTACTACTTATCAACTTACTAGTATTGTTTCCGAGTCGGTTTCTTATTTAGGTAGTAATCGTATACATCCGGCTACAAAAGTTTTTCAAGCCCTACGTATAGTAGTTAACAGAGAGTTGGATTCCTTAGAAATAGGTTTAAAAAAAGCAATTACACGTTTATCTAAAGGGGGTAGATTAGGAGTTATTTCTTTTCATTCCTTAGAGGATAGGATAGTAAAACATACTTTAAGGGAATTTTCCTTGAGAGGCGAAGTAAAAATCCTTAACAATAAACCTTTAACTCCTTCTGAAGAAGAACTAACCGTAAATAATTCTTCTCGTTCAGCTAAATTAAGGATTGCAGAAAAGTTGTGAAATTTATGGTTAAGAAATTAATCTGTATAGTATTTTTGTTTTTGATTTCTTTTTTTTATCTTCATCAGAAAATAAATATATATGTAGAAGCTTACAAGTTAGATGATAATCGCAAAATATATAATGATTTAGTCCACACTTTAGATGATATACGTTACCATTTCTATAAAAGAGTATCGTTAAGTAAAATAAACTTGTGGTTAGAAAAGCAAAATTTTGATTTTGCTAAAGAAAAGATTGTTTTAGTTTTAAATAAAGGATCATCCCCTAGAGGTTATGATGATTATAGTAAAAAGAATAACATAGAGACTCCTTTCTTAGCTTCCTATTTTTTTCGTTTCTTTAATTTTTCTATAGTTCCAAAAACTTTAGCAGGAGTTCCATAAAAAATAGTTTTTAGAGTGAAGAGTAAGAGTATAAAGTTAAATGAATATTTTTTAATTTTTATATTTTCTTTGCTATTTTTGGGGTTGATATTTCGTATAGTCCACCTTCAAATTTTTAAAAGGGAATTCCTCCAGAAGTTTGCTCTTAAACAACATTACAAGTTAATTCCTATAAAAGGCGAGAGAGGTAGAATTTTTGATACCCGTGGCAGATTGCTTGCCACAGATATAAGTGTTTTTTCTGTTTATGCTGATCCTCGCTCGATAGAGAATAAAGTTCGTGCTGTTAAACTCTTAGCGGATATCTTAGGCTTGAATGAAAAAGAATTGTTAGATAAGTTTAATAAAGAGAGAGATTTTGTATGGGTTAAGAGGAAAATAACGCTTGATATTAAAAAGAGAATTGAAAGTTTACATATTAAAGGGATAGGGTTTATTGAGGATAAGATGCGTTTTTATCCTCAAGGTGAGCTTTTATCTCATGTTTTAGGCGGAGTTAATATAGATAACGATGGTATAGAGGGATTAGAATTATTTTACGATACAGAACTTAAAGGTAAAGACTTCAGTTTGTTGGTAAGAAGGGATAGTGTTTCTAACGAAATTATCCTTTCTCCTCAGGATTTACAATCACAGAGGGGTAAAGATATATTTTTAACCATAGATGCCCAGATTCAGTATTGGGTAGAAAGTTATCTTGCGCAAACGGTTAAAGAATATTCTGCTAAGGGGGGAAGTGTGATAGTTATGCAACCATTTACCGGTGAAATTTTAGCTTTAGGGAATTATCCGACCTATGATCCTAATTATATAAGCTCTACTCCCTTAGAATTGCGCAGAAACTTAGCAATTACTGATTTTTTTGAGCCGGGATCTGTTTTTAAAGTAGTTACTTTAATGGCATCTTTGGATAAAGGATTTTTCTCCTTGAACGATAAAATTTTTTGTGAAAATGGTAAGTATAAGATTCCTGGTTCTATACTTCACGATTGGAAACCTTACGGTCATTTGAGTTTTAAAGATGTTTTTAAGAAATCCAGTAATATTGGGGTAGCAAAGATAGCTAATGCTTTAGGCAAGGAATACTTTTACAATTATATAAGGAAATTATGTTTTGGAGAAAAGACAGGTGTGGATTTACCGGGAGAGAGCAGTGGTATGGTAAAAGATTTGAAGAATTGGTCAAAAACATCTCCTTACATTATTCCTATGGGACAAGAGATAGGGGTTACTGTTTTACAACTTGCTCGTCTAATAGCAAGCGTTGTTAACGGTGGTTATATAGTTAAACCACACGTTGTAAAAAGAATTGTAGGCGATAAAGGTTTTACTAAAGAAATACAGTTAGAATCAGAAGAAATTGTATCTTCTAAAATAACGAATAGAGCAAAGGAGATATTAGTTGAAGTGGTAGAGGAGGGGACTGGTAAGTTAGCTAAAATTGATGGGTTGACTGTGGGAGGGAAAACGGGGACTGCGCAGAAATTTGATTTTCAACTGGGGAGATATTCTGAGGATGCTCATCGTGCTTCTTTTGTAGGATTTGTGGAGAAAGATAGTCTTTGTTTTGTTATATGTGTAACAATCGATGAACCACAAAATGTTCATTTAGGAGGAGTTGTAGCTGCTCCTCTTTTTAAGAAGATTGCCCAAAATCTTATAGATTATCAAAACGCAGTAGTAAAAGAGGTAGTTAGTTTACCCCTTCAATAATTAAATTGTCTTTTGTTTATGAAATTAAAAGAAATATTCCCTCTCTTAGCAATCCCTTACCATACAGAAGAATTATTTGTAGAAGGTATAAATAAAGATACACGGACAGTAGGAAATAATGAGCTTTTTTTTATTATCGAAGGTAAACATTTCGATATTTTTTCTTTTATTGGTTCAGTAGAGGATAAAGTTGTTGCTTTCGTTGCTGAGAAAAAAAGAAAATCTTTAGTAGAAAACATAGTTAAGAAGAAACCGATTATCTTTGTGGAAGATATAGAGAAAGAATTTAAAAGAGCAGTGGATATATTTTATTACGTAGATACCAAAAATTTAAAATTTATTGGCGTCACAGGGACTAACGGTAAAACTACCACTACCCATCTCCTTCATCATATTTTGACCGGCTGGGGAATAAAATGTGGCTTGATTGGAACGGTAGGGTATATTTTAGGAGAGGATCGCATCGAAGCATCTTTAACTACGCCCGATTATATAACATTAAGAAAATTGTTTTATAATATGTATAAGAGAGGTATCTCCTATGTAATTATGGAAGTATCGTCACACAGTATAGAACAGAAAAGGATAGAAAATATACCTTTTTCTTACTGTATATTTACTAATTTATCAAGAGACCATTTGGATTATCATAAAACGATGAAGGATTACTTTTCAGTTAAAGAGAGTTTCTTTTTAAGCAATCCTTTAGCTACTTCTTTAATAAATATAGATGACCGATTTGGAAGAATTATTTTTTCAGCGTTTAAGGGAGAAAAGTATAGTTACGGTATTACTAACAAAAAGAGTGATTACAGAGGAGTTAATCTTAAACTTTCTTCTCAAGGATTGGAATTTACCTTAGAGAAGGTAGCAACAGGTAAGCAAACTAAGATATACAGTCATCTTTTAGGGAAACATAATGTATTCAATATATTAGCAGTATTTTCCTGTATAGATTGTTTGGATTTATCTTGGGAAGAATCCATAAGGTTTATTTATTCTTTTAGGGGAGTAGATGGTCGTTTAGAGAGGGTAAAAGAAAATATTTTTATAGATTACGCACATACTCCTGATGCATTAAAGAATGTTCTTCTTACTTTGAGAGAATGTGGGTATAATAGTATTGTTCTTGTTTTTGGTTGTGGAGGTAACCGCGATAAAGGTAAACGCAAAATAATGGGGAAAATAGCAAGTGAGCTTGCGGATTTTACTATTATTACTTCCGATAATCCCCGTGATGAAAGTCCTTTAGATATATGTGAGGAAATTAGAAGAGGTTTTATCTACGATAATTATAGTATAGTATTAGATAGAGAGGAGGCAATAAGACAGGCTATAAAATTAAAAGATTCTTACCGTAATTGTGCTGTTCTTGTTGCTGGTAAAGGTCATGAAGATTATCAGATATTCAAAGATAAAAAGATACCATTTAAAGATAAATTTGTCATAAATAAGATACTAAATGAATAAAAGTTTGTTAAAGATTATTTTTTGAGTAATGATATATCATTTCTTTTATCCTTTAAGTAAATATTTCTTTATTTTTAATATTTTAAAGTATATCACTTTTAGAGGAGCATGTTCTTTTATCACTTCCTTTTTACTGGTGATGTTTTTTTATCGAGGTTTTGTTAAAAAATTGATAAGCCTAAGTATAGGTGAAAACGTTAATATGTACGGTCACGAAGCTTTAGAAAAATTACATAAGGATAAGAAAGGGACTCCTACCATGGGAGGTTTGCTCATTATTTTTTCTGTATTTTTATCTTCTCTTCTGTGGACAAGATGGGATAATAGTTTTGTCCTATATACTCTTTTAACGATGTTATGTTTAGGTTTAGTAGGATTAAGAGACGATTTTATAAAAGTAAAGAGAGGTGAAGGATTAGGTCGAGGAGAAAAGTTATTCCTACAAACTTTGGTAGCATTGATTTTAAGTTTAGTAATTTTTAGCGATAGAGATATGTCAACTATTTTATATTTCCCTTTTTTAAAAGACTTCTTTATCGATTTAGGTTATTTATATATTTTCTGGTCTATGTTGGTATTAGTTTCTACTTCCAATGCTGTAAATTTTACCGATGGGTTAGATGGTTTAGCCATAGGAACTGTGATAAGCAACTGTCTGGTATTTGCTGTGATTAGTTATATCGTTGGTAATATAAAATTTGCTCAATATCTATTTGTCCCCTATGTGAAAGAAGCTGGAGAGTTAAGTATTATCTGTGCTTCTTTAGTAGGAGCGGGTTTAGGTTTTTTATGGTTTAATTCCTACCCTGCTCAGATATTTATGGGTGATGTAGGAGCTTTATCTTTAGGGGGAGTAATTGGAATGTTAGCTTTATTAACTAAGAAAGAGTTTTTGCTTATATTTACAGGAGGTATATTCGTTATAGAAGCATTGACCGTAGTTTTACAGATATTTTCCGTTAGGTTGAGAGGCAAAAAAATGTTTAGAGCAGCACCTCTACATCTACATCTTCAACTTTTAGGTTGGTCAGAGTCAAAAGTTGTAATAAGGTTATGGATAGTATCTATTATACTCGCTGTATTATCACTTATCACTTTAAAGTTAAGATAGATGGACATAAATAAATTTAAAAATGTATGTATTGTGGGTTTTGGTAGAAGTGGTGTTTCCCTGGTAGAGTTGTTACTTTCTTTAAATAAGAGGGTAAAAGTTACAGAAAGTAAAGATAGTAAAAATTTTTCTTCTCTTATCGTAAATAGATTTAGAGATTGGGGAGTAGAATTCGAATTTGGTGGACACAGTAAAGATTTTGTTAAAGATAGCGATCTATGCGTAGTTAGTCCGGGAGTAGATTTACTAACGTCAAAAATTTATAGTATAGTTAAAGAATTACAGATTTTAACTGTGGGAGAAATAGAATTAGCGAGCTGGCTTACCCAAGCTAAGATAGTTGCTATAACAGGCACTAATGGTAAATCTACCACCACTTTTCTTACCTATAGATTAATTAAGTCCATGAAAAATAAAGTTTATTTAGCTGGGAATATAGGCATACCTTTCTCTTCTTGTGTTTTAGGAAGAAGCAGTTCAGACATCATAGTCCTTGAAGTTAGTTCGTTCCAGTTAGAGACGATAATAGAATTTAAACCATTTGTAGCTTGTTTACTTAATTTAGATCCTGACCATTTAGACCGCTATAGAGATTTTTCTCAGTATGTTGAAGCGAAGAAAAATATTTTTAAGAACCAGAGTGAAGAAGATTGGGCGGTATTGAACAGGAACTTACCTTTTAGGGATAGTATAGAGAAAGGTATAAAAGCTAAGTTGTCGTATTTTTTTAATGAGTTTAGTAATGAAAATTATTCTGCTGTTTACAGAATAGGTGGGATATTTGGATTAGATAAAGAATGTTGTGAAAAATTGTTTAGTAGATTTAAAGGTTTACCACATCGTTTGCAGATAGTAAGAAAAATAAGAGGGGTAACGTTCATAAACGATTCTAAAGGAACAAACCCAAACTCTACTATATGGGCATTAAAGAATATAGATACACCAATAATTCTTATCGCGGGGGGTAAAGATAAAGGATTAGATTATAGTTTGGTAAAGCCTTATTTATTCAAGGTTAAAAAAGTTAATCTTATAGGAGAAACAGCATTGAAAATTAAAGATATTATTAAGGATACGGTAAAGGTAGATATATTTGCTTCTCTTAAAGATGCTGTAGTTAATGCTTTTTCTGAAGCAAATAGTAACGATACTGTTCTTTTTTCTCCTATGTGTTCTAGTTTTGATATGTTTGCCAATTATAGGGAGAGAGGTAGAAGATTTATTGAAATAGTGAAAAATCTTTAAGTTATAATGGTATTCAAAACACATAGACAGATAATATTTTTGACAGTCTTCTTCCTTAGTCTATACGGATTGTTAATGGTTTATAGCTCTTCTTGTATATATGCATGGAGGATTTATCAAGATTCAATGTATTTTCTAAAGAGACAATTTGTTTTCTTATTGATTTCCTTAATTTTATTTCTTTTAACCCTTTTAATAAATATAGATATTCTGAGGAAGTATATTAAGGAATTATTAATTTTTAATATTTTCCTTCTAATCGTGGTTATCCTTGTAGGGAAAGAAATAGGAGGAGCAAAAAGATGGATATATTTAGGAAGTATTAATTTCCAACCATCGGAACTTTTAAAGATTTTTTTTCTTGTCTACTGTGCTGATTATTTTGTTCGTAAAAAACAGTTAATAAAATATTTTAGAGAGGGAATATTACCTATAATTATTGTAACAGGATTTAATTTCTTATTACTTCTTTTAGAGCCAGATATGGGAACGGTTATTTTTTGGTCAGGTTGGCTAATTTTAATGTTTCTTATCGTGGGAGTAAAAAAAAAGCATATATTTTCTCTTATTATTTGTGGATTAATTAGCTTAATTATCCTTATTAGTATTTATCCTTATAGGTTAGCCAGAATTGTATCTTATTTTGACCCCTGGCTTGATCCTCAAGGTAAAGGATTTCAGCTCGTTCAATCACAGATTGCTTTTGGTGAAGGAGGATTTTGGGGAGT
>JAMWBQ010000135.1 GCA_023819315.1 Candidatus Omnitrophota bacterium | reverse complement strand
ATGACCCAGAAAAATTAGGTACCGATTCAAAAACCAACCTACCTTATGTTGCAAGTTGCGATATTCAAAATAAAGAAGTTTACCTACATGTAATTGATTTCTTTGGGCAACTACCTACCAAACAACTTGAAATTCTATATCATGAATTAATAAGTCATCTTGTCAAAAAAATAACTAATGAAGATACAGCGATGTTAGATACTTTTGTTGGAGAAGAAAAAAGAGAACAAATAAAGGGTGTAGTTGTAGGTATAGGAGATTCTGGCGGAGATTTACCCTTTTTAAGTTTAAAAATCGAAAGTCCATATTTAGCCTTCTATGTGGGTGAGAATTTAGATGTAGCTAAATACCCATCTATTATCCCTGCTAAGGGAGGTGTAACTAAAACTGGAGAAATTCTTAAATTATTATCAGATTCACACAATAAAGAAACTAACCAACAGTTTTTTGATAGATTGAAAAATATTGGAATAAATGTAAGTATGCCAGAAAATCTTAATCCAAATGATTCCTTTAAAGTCTCTGTAATCTATGCAGATAAAGATGGAACTTTAGCCAAAACAAGAGAGCCAATAGATGATAATATGGCAAATATTATATCAGAACTACTTTCAAAAGGTATTAGGTTTGTAGTTGTTACAAGTAATAGAACGGAAGAGGTAAAGAAGAATTTTGTTAGAGAAATATTAAACAAAATTAAAGCTCAATCTAATTTATCTAAGGAAAGTAACTATTTTATAGAAGAATATCTACCGTCTAAATTTTCTTTTACACCACACATTACTATTGGTTATATTGCAAGAACTTTAGATAATCAGGAATTTTGGCAATTAGTTGGAAAAATTTTAGAAATTAATTATGAATTATTAGAAAATCCAATAAAAATTACTATTAAACCTGGTCAACTTATGGAATTTCCTAATATGGATAGTTTTCGTCCAATAAGTTCAAGTCCTTTAGTTAGAGCAGCGTTTATTGGATTTGATACAGTTATATCCCAAAGAAACGCTGATAGAAAGTGTAAAAATAGCAAAAAGAGGGGATTCAGTGCGAATGCAATAACAGAACTACTACCTTTAATAGATAAAATAAGTTTTGGCAAGGATGCTTGCAATAACGCAGTGGTAAAGCGTTTGATAAAAGAGGCACTTGAGAGGATTAGGCGCAACAAAATTATTTTTAAGATTTCCACAAAAACTTTTGGTAGATTTGCCAATATGTTGACACACAAAGATGGTAAAACAATAGTCTATTTAGATAAAATGTTCGAAGAGATTTTTAGAATTGTTTTAAAAAGAAATATTTTAACTTTAAGACTAACAAAGGAGCTAAAACTTAAATTAGCTTTATTTTTTGCAATTTTAGTTCATGAGTCATACCATAAATCTCGTCCTGTACGTGGTAAGATGCCACTTTTTGGCGAAGAGATGTTAGCAGGATTAAAAGAATTTGAAATTTATATTTTAATGGGAAATGCTTTAAGAAAAGAAATATTATCCTTTATAAAAGATAAGTTTGGTCAAAATAGTAATATTTATATTTTTGCAGAAAAGATATTTAAATTAGCTGATGAATTTGATAAGGAGATAAATACCAATGCATTTGAGTATTATTATGAGCCAAGGTATATTGGAAGAAGATTTGAACAAAGTTATTTTACAGCAAAAGGTAAAGGTGAATTTGCTGGCGAGGTATTTTTAGCTTTAAGAGGTGAAGAAATTATCCCAGATGGATTAAAAAGTTTTTATTATTATCTTATAGAAGAAGCGGGGAAGGGAAATATTACTCTTAATGAAGTCGGTTTAATTATTTTAAGTATCACAGAGAATTTAACTTTAAAAGGTTACGATGAAGATTTAAAGAAAAAGTTAAACATAGAATTAAGAGATGAAAAATATTGGCCATTACTTTTGGAAAGTTATAGAAAAGAAATAGAATTTGGAACAGCCGGTATTCGTGGTAGACGTGGATTAGAGAAAGATGTTGATGGCGATGAGGTTCTATTTATACCAGGAACAAATGTAATAAATATAGATGTAATTAGGCGTTATACTTTAGGAGTGGTTGGTTATATAAAAAATAAGAGATGGCAAAGAGATGGTGTGGTTTTGGGTTTTGATGTAAGAAAAGGCTCAAAAGAATTAGCTTGTGAGGCATTAGAGATACTTTTAAAATATGGCATAAAAGTTTATTATTTTGATCAGCCTCGGCCAATATCAGAGATGGCTTTGGCAGTTTTACATTATAGAGCTTGTGGTTACCTATACTTTACAGCTTCACATAATCCTAAAACAGATACTGGCGTTAAACTTGGAAACGAATTAGGTGCACAGTTATTCGGTAGTCAAAGAAAAGAGATCTTAAAAGAAATTACTTCTGTAGATATTTCAATGGTAGAGGGAACAAAAAATTTAAAAACGAAAAAAGATAAATTAAGGGTAGTAACGGAAGAGTTTGATAAAGTTTTTATAGAAAAAATAAAAAAGCACCTTTTATTACCAAATATTCAAAAGACTTTAAGAGTTTTATATGATCCTTTATATGGCTCAGGATTAAGTGTTTTGCCAAAATTATTAGAAGAGTTAGGTTATCAATATAGTTTATATACACCTCATTGTGAATTTAATGGGAATTTCCCGGATTTAATAGATAAAGAAGGTAAACCTTTAAATCCTGACCCAGCAGATAAAAGAGTATTAAGATATGCTATTGAATATGCAAAAGGTGATTTTGATGTAATTGTCGCCACAGACCCTGATAGTGATAGATGTGGTATTGCAATTAGAGATTTAGAAGGTAACTGGCAGGTTTTATCTGCAAATGATGTTTGGGCACTTTTGATTTACTTTAGAATGCAATTATTGAAAGATTTAAGAGAAAAAAATATGTTAAATAAGGAATATCAAAATTTATTAAATGAAGGTTACAGTGTTATTAGCTGGGTCACTTCAGATTTATTAGAAGTAATTAGTAGAGATTTTGGTTTACATATACGTAGGCCTGCTGTTGGATTTAACAAGATTGCCGAAGTAGCTTTAGATGAAATAATTCTGCCTAAGATTCTTGCTGAGCAGGGTTTATGCTTGACAGATACTTATAAGGCTAAATATAAAGGAAATTTAAGAGCGTTAGCAAGGGAACTTAATCTTTCTATTAATCTTGTACTTTTTAAAGTATCTTCTTTTGGGCAACAAACCCTATTTGGAGGCTTTGAGGAGTCAAATGGCGTATCTTTAGGTGGACATATTTTAGAGAAAGATGGTACATTGGCAGCAGTTGTAATGTTAGAGGTTTTTGAGTATGCAAAATTACAAGGTTTAACTTTATACGAGGCTTTTATAAAGATGTGGAGAGAATTTGGATATTATGCTACAGTGAATATTCCTCTGTCATTAAGTGGTCCTACTGCGATGAAAGATAAAGATAGAATACTGCACATTGCAGAGGATTATTATAGATTAGTAAAAGAAGGTAAGAAAGTAAATCTTGGAGGAAAAGAAGTAAAAGAAGCACATCGGGGAGAAGATTTAGCTGGATTTAAAGAACCAGGATTTAAATTTATTTTCGAAGATGGAAGCTGGCTAATTATACGACCTTCAGGAACTGAAGCCAAAATAAGATTTTATGGACAGAGCGTTGTAGATAAAAGAGAATTTGAAGCCTTAACTTCTAATGAGCTATTAGCAATAAAGAAAATAGAAGACGAGAAGTTAGAAGATTTTGTTAGAGTAGTTATGAAACAATTCCAAGAACAAATAAAACAAAATGCTTTTGGAGAAGTGAACAATGTAGCCTCAAGTTCTATTTTATTATTTGATATCGATGGAACAATTGCAGAACGGAAAAGACCTTTAAGCAAAGAGATGGCAGAAATATTGAACTCTTTGATGAATAAAGGTATAAAGGTTGTTATTGTTACAGGTAATCCCTTGGATATTGAACTTAGAGAACGCCTAAAACAAATTTGGAATAATCCAAATTTAATTCTTTCAATAAATTCAGCTACACAGCTTTTTTATTTTGAAGAATATAAAGGAAAGATTGCATTGCGAGAATTAATTAAATATCGAAAAGGCATAGATATCGAAGATAAAGCAAAATTAAAAGAATTAATAACTG
>JAMWBQ010000134.1:733-4221 GCA_023819315.1 Candidatus Omnitrophota bacterium | reverse complement strand
AAATAACCAAACTTACCAAATTACCGCTCAAGATATAGAAAAAGGCATTGTCAATATAAGATTTGCAAGCATACATATTGAGATTAGTCACGAAGATGAATTTAAGCCAGCCACAATTGAATTAGATTATATTGCCAAAGCAAGTTCACCCCTAAGAGGTTACGGAGAAAGTATTCTTACTGAAAGAGAAGTATTGCAAGAAGAAAATATTACCTTTGGCCAAGATAGAAAATTACAACTTACATTTACAAATAATAACATCTCTGTTACTAATCCTGTTTATTTAACACCTGCTCAGTTATATTTGTTTACACAAGCTATTACATTTTTAAACAATCTGGTGTTTCAAGGTACTACAATATCACCTGATCTTTACAATTGGCTAACTACTATTCTAAACTCTCCTGATAACCGTGCGCCCCCTGTGTATATAGTATTTAGCGACAATTTATCTTTAGAGGCAGCAAGATATTATGATGATAAAGAAAATGTAGTATATATTATCTTTAGTAAGTCTTTTATTGAAAAAATTACTGGACTTTACAATCAAAATGAATCAAATCAAACCTACATAGAAGCATTAGCGATAGTATTAGCTAAAAGACTATTCCATGAATTAGGTCATAAAAATAACGTAGACTCACCTTATGAACAATCAGAAGAAGAATATGAACTTACAAAGAAAGATATACTTTTACATAAATATATCAGTGCATTATCACAAAAACAGATAATAGGGAAAATAGAAAAAGATGAATTGCAAAGTGCATATTATGAAGCAATAAATAGTTTAGCTGGAGCAGGTAAATTAATTGATCAATTAATTAGTGAAATAGACACTTTAAAAGAAAAGGTAAAAGAATTAGAAAGAATTAGAAAGATAGCCTATAAGAAAGGATTCTATTTTGTTTTAAGATCCCTCCCAGAAGAAGGTTTTAATTTAACAAAAGAACTTCCACCTTTCTATAGTGATGATCCTAAAATACAAAATAGAGCCTTATGTATTCTTCATACTCAATATCCTTTAAGTCAAAACTGCTTTATCTACTATTACTTACAAGAATTAGGAGCAAGAGCCCTACATCTTAATTTTACCAATCCTTACAGTGTATTTAGGAATAATAGAGTAGAACATATAGAGTATAGTGAAGTTTTAGGTAGATCAGTTGGTGCTAGCCAAAGACATTACAGTACAAATCACTTAGGTATAGGAGCAGATAGTCTACAATTAGGAGAAGCAGAAAATCCACCAGCAAGTACACAAACCTTACATAATCACTTTGAATTAGAGATGACCACTGCAGGAGGAGGAAGGACAATATTAATTAATGGAGAGAAATTAGAAGAAGTTTTAGAAGAATTAAGAGAACAACAACACAATCCATTGAGTCAAGAAAAACA
This sequence comes from Candidatus Omnitrophota bacterium, assembly GCA_023819315.1. Taxonomy (GTDB): domain Bacteria; phylum Omnitrophota; class Gorgyraeia; order Duberdicusellales; family 4484-171; genus JAMWBQ01. The sequence continues at coordinate 2,820 of JAMWBQ010000134.1, read as the reverse complement.
AATTGTGCTAAAAGAATTAAAAGAATATGAAGATTTATTAAAAGGTAGGAGGAAAGGACAATTACAGCTAAGCGATGATACTTTTGATTACTTAAAACAAAGAGGAGTTGAAATAGAAATATCTGTAGGTTCAACTACTTATGTACCTTATGGCTATATACATACTATCCGCAACGGCTCTACTGATACTTCCAGTTGGGATTTTACATTTAAAGGTTGTAATCTTATTATGTATAAATTTCCTACCCCAACAAGCAAAGGAGAAGGACAAATTGGCTCGAAATCTCCAGATTATACATTAAAGATAGGCAATGTCACAATATACATTCACAAACAAAACCACACCATCAATAGACCATTATATAATAATGTAGAAATGTATTTTACATCTAAGCAAATAGATATTAACAACCAAACTTTAAATATAAGAATACCTAAAGAAAATGAGCCTGAAGAATTACACACCTTATTTATTTCAATACCAAAAGGCTCCTCAATAAAACTTCCTTGCATGCCATTAACAGATGATATTCAACTAATCCGTCTTATGCCTTGGCCAACAAATATAGGTAGCAATTGGAATTTTAAGGATTATAGAGGAAAGATAAAAGCTGAAGTAACAGTTTATGATGATAATAATCAGAAGATTTCTACCATCAACTTATCAGGAGGAGAAAATATTTTCTTAAATAACTCTGACAAGTTAAGTGATGACAAAGTAGGAAGTTATGAAATTACAAATACAAGCGAAGAAGATTTTGAGATAGCAATTGTAACAATAGTAAGTGCTGACGGAATTGAAGATATAGAGGAAAATATAAGCAAGGTTGTCCTTTTAGATGAAGATCAAGAAATAGAAATTTATGGTAAAGATTTTAATATTTTAAGTAGGTATTTTGGAGGAGATATTGAGAAGCTTATTGAACAATTAAAAAGCTGGCAGAAAGAATTTAAAGAAAAATTAAATAAAGAGGTTTCATTATTAGAACTGACTACTTTCAAAGATGATCAACATCCTAATGGCACAGAATACTTTTTGGTTACTGACGAAAATGGCAATTATTCAAAAGATGAAAATGGCAATTCAATACGACCGCGAGATTTATGTCATAAAGACGGAACCTGGCATAGAAGTGTTTTTGTGTTGTTGGTAGATAAAGAAGGTAGGATTTTAGTCCAGATCCGTTCAGATAATAAGAAATTCTTTCCTGGTTGTCGTGATACTTCTGCCAGTGGACATTTAGGTTTGACAGAAGAATATTTAGAAGGAGCAATTAGGGAAACTGAGGAGGAAGTTTTTGATTCACAGATTAAATTGGATCGTTCACGAATAGTACAGATTAGCAAAGATTCTGAACTTACAGTAATCCATAATTATCCGGAAAAGCAACTTAATGATAGAGAGCGTTCATCTTTATTTGTTTATTTCGTAAATGATGAAGAGAAATCAAAAATTAAAAAACAAGAAAGCGAAGTAAAAGGTTTAGAATGGATAAGCCTGCAAGAAGAGATTAAAAAATGGCAAGAGTGGGTTGAAAATCAAAAAGAAGCCAAGGAAAAAGGAGTAGATTATGCTGCTTTGGGTATTGATATATTGAAAAATGAGAATATATTGCAACAGATACAAATTGTGATTGCTAATTATCTTTTGAAACAGTTAGAAGATAATCTGCAGGGCGTAAGCGCTTCACAAATTATTTTAGTTATGGATAAAGATAAAACTGTAACAGAACCCAATGAGAGAATTTCTTTAGAGATGTTGGAAAAAATTATAACTTTATTAAATATGGGTGTGGAGGTAGTCATAATTACTGGTGGAATTTTAGAACACTCCTTATCTACTTTAATTGAACCTATTGAGGATGCTTTAAAAAATCGTGGAATGTCTGATAAATTAGTCAATTTTCACTATTATTATATGAGCGGAAGTGGTTGGATTCATTATGACAAACAAGGTAATCGACAAATGGGAGTTTCTAACGAAGAAATAACCGAAGCGGACCAGAAAGAAATAATAAGAGAAATGGCGATTTCTTTCTTAGAAGAAGCAGGTGATTTATTTAAATTAGATGTTAGAAGTATATGTG
>JAMWBQ010000134.1:0-723 GCA_023819315.1 Candidatus Omnitrophota bacterium | reverse complement strand
AAACTATCGATGATATACAAAATATTTTCAATCAAGCTATTGCAACACATTCTGCAACTTTAGGATACGTTGTGATTAATAATCGTCAGAGAACCATTATCCTTGAACTAAAAACTGCTTCCGGTAAAGAGGCAAATAAAGCATTACAAAGAGTGGATTTTATAAGAAGAGTAAATAAAAGAGTTGCTAGATATCTTGAAGGAAAACTTTCTAATCTACATTTGGTAAATATGTATGGCGAGACGTTTATAGAGTATAAACTTATCGATAAGAAAGAAACACTTATAAAATTTATAGACGAGTGCAGTATCAAAAACCCATTTGTAATTGCCATTGGTGATTCTGCTACTGATTACGGTTTCTTGAACGCACCTTTAACAAAAATTATTTCTTATCTGGTAGGTATACCGGCAGCAGAAGGTTTAAAGTTACCAGAAACAGTTAAAGCATTTCCTATAATTGGTCCTGAAGGCACAGAGAGGATATTAGCTAAATTATTAGAAGTATTTTCTAGTTCACCTATACAAAATTACGATTTGACTGTTCAGCCAGCATCTCAAACCCAATCTGAAAATATACATAGTAAAAATTGGACATCTAAAGGCTTTACCTTAAAAGATATAGAAACAGCTATTAAAATAAAAGGTTTATCAGAAGGAAATGCTTTAATCCTAAAACAACTAATAAACCAACTACTAGAAGCCATAACAAAAACAGGACCAC
>JAMWBQ010000133.1 GCA_023819315.1 Candidatus Omnitrophota bacterium | reverse complement strand
GATTACGAATTTAAAGGTTCGTTGAGTTATGATTTATATGAAATTATACGGTAGGCGCAGGCTTCAGCCTGCGATAAATGAGGTAAATGGGAACAGGCGCAACCTAAAGGTTGCAACTACCGGACGAGCGGATATCGAATATTTGGATACAGAACAAAAACGCAACCTAAAGGTTGCGGCTACCAAATTTGGGGATAACGAACATATACGCAAGCTAAAGCTTGCGGCTACCGGATGTGTTTTTGGAAAATTAATAATCGGAGAGATTTAAATGGCAGAACTTACTGAAGATTACTTGGTTGAACAGCCAGCGATAGAATGGCTTAAAAACTTGGGTTATTCCTATATTCATGGCTCTGAACTATCACCTGAAAAAGGAGAAAGGGATTCTTACAGACAGGTAATTTTAAAGAAAAGATTTATTGAGGCAATAAAGAAAATTAATCCATCTTTAACCGATACCATTGCAGAGCAGGTTTATAATAGAATCACAGAACTTGACCATCCTGACTTTACAATGAAAAGCAAAATGTTTTACGAAATGCTTGTGCAGGGTGTAAAGATAGCAACCCGAATAGAAGGCAAGGATAAAACAATCATAGTAAAGCTAATTGATTTTGACGATGTTAATAAAAATGATTTTCTTGTCTCTAATCAGTTTAGCATTGAATATCAATATCAGAAAGACCAATACAGAAGGCCTGACCTTGTAATCTTTGTAAATGGGATGCCTCTTGCTGTCTTTGAATTCAAAAGTTTTAATGCTGATGAAACAGCAAAGGATGCCTTTTATGACCATAAGGGAAAGATGAAAGACATACCCCAGCTTTATGTCTATGCTCAGGTTCTTGTAGCAAGTGACGGGCTTGAAACAAAATATGGCTCAACAAGTGGCGACTGGGACAGATTTTTTGTCTGGGAAGGAATATCAGGAGAGGATGATATAGAAATAAAAGAGATTGAAGGTGAGTTTTTAGATAGCGAATACAGACATAGATATTATGTTTTAAAAGAAATAGGCAAAGAGATAACAAGTCTTGAAATTTTATTAAGAGGGCTTTTTTACAAAGAACATTTTATAGAATACTTACAAGATTTCATATTATATGAAAAATCAGGTGAGAGTTTTGTAAAGAAGATAGCAATGTATCATCAATTTTATACAGTAAAAGAGGCGGTAAGGCGTTCCAAAGAATGTATTCTAAAAGGCAAAACGCCTGAAGAAAGAAGAATTGGTATTGTATGGCATACTCAAGGCACTGGCAAATCACTCACAATGCTTTTTTATGCAAGAAAGACCCTCAAGGTTAAAGAGCTTGAAAACCCATTGCTTCTCTTTATAACTGACAGGCATGATTTAGATGAACAACTATCTGGCGTTTTTTCAAATATTATGGCAGTTGTCAAACAGGCAGAAAGTATAAAAGATTTGCAGGAGACAATAAAACTTTCTGCAGGTGGCATTGTATTTGCTACAATACAGAAATTTGGAAAAAGAAAAGCAGAAGAATACCCATTTTTAACTGATAGGAGAAATATAATCGTCATAGCAGATGAGGCGCACAGAAGTCAGTACAGGGAACTTGCCCAGAATTTAAGGCGCGCAATTCCCAATGCTTCTTTTATGGGATTTACTGCAACTCCGATTGAACTACAAGACCGCTCCACAACTTTGGTATTTGGAGAATATATAAGTGTTTATTCAATGGAAAAGGCAAGAAGGCACAAGGTAGTTGTACCAATTTTCTATGAGGCAAGGCTCGCAGAAGCACATCTTACAAATGAATTTATAGATGAGGAATTTGAAGAAATTTCTGAGGGTGTAGAGCCTGAAATAAAAGAATCCCTGAAAAAGAAATTTGCCCGCCTGGAAAAGATAATTCTTGCAGAGGAACGGCTTAAAAAGATTGCAAAAGATTTTGTAGAGCACTTTAACAAAAGAGTTCGGGAGTTTAAAGGTAAGGCAATGGTGGTTGTGATAAGCAGAAAAGTAGCTGTCAAACTTTATGAGGAAATCAAAAAATTGCCAGATGCTCCATATGTTGCTGTCGTTATCTCTGGAAATAAAACCAAAGACCCTGAAGAATTTCATCCTCACATTAGAAATAGGCACGAGATGGAAAGAATCGCTGATGATTTTAAGAATCCTGATACTGACCCCCAAGTGGTTATTGTAGTGGATATGTGGCTTACGGGTTTTGATGTTCCCTGCTTGCATACGATGTATTTTGACAAGCCAATGAAAAACCATTCTTTAGTCCAAGCAATTGCCAGGGTGAACAGAGTATTTAAAGACAAACCTGGTGGTTTGATAGTTGATTATATTGGCATTGCTGACAATTTGAGAAAATCCCTTGCCATATATACCCCTGAAACTATAAAAAATATTTTTGTGGACATTAATGAAGTTCTAAATCAGTTAAGGGAAAAACATGATATAGTTAGTTCACTTTTTTATGGTATAAATTACCAAAAATGGGAAGAACTTTCTTTAAAAGACCTTTCAAATTTAACTATGCAATCATACGACAGAATTTGTAAAGAGGAGGAGACTAAAAAGAAATTTTTGAGAAATTTCCTCATCCTGAAAAAACTTTATGCACTTGCAAGTCCTCATCCTGAAGTTTTCAAAATAAAAAATGACCTGAGATTTTTTGAAATGATAAAGAAAATGATTGTCAAATATTCTATTGCAAAAATCAAAGACATAACCCGTGATTTAGAATACGAAATAAGTCATCTAATCTCCAAGAGTATATCTGCGGAAGAACCCATTGATGTCATGAGTTTGAAGGGTAAAGAAAGACCTGACATTTCAATATTTGACGATAAGTTTCTTGCAGAATTTAAGAATATTGAATACAAAAATTATGGGGTAGAATTCCTTGCGAAGATAATAAAAGATGAACTTATAGTAAGAATGAGAAGCAATCCTTTAAGATACCGCTCTTTGTATGAGATGCTTCAGGATGTAATAGAAAAATATAAAAAAAAGATTTTGGATATTGTAGAAGCGATAGAAAAATTGATAGAGATTGCCAAAGATACAAAGAGAAAAAGAGATGAAGTCAGGAAACTAAATTTGACTGAAGAAGAAACGGCTTTTTATGATTTGCTCCTGTCAAAGAAAGAATTCTTTGAAAACCCTGATAAAATTGAAAAAATAGCAAAGGCAATTGTTAAAAATTTAGGTGATTATGTGAAGGTTGCTGATTGGAATAAAAAAGAATTCTTAAAAGCCAAAATTAGAACCACTTTAAAAGATGTATTAATGAAAAATATGGGACAACAAATTGGATATAGACAAATAGAACAACTCGCAAATGAAATAATAGACTATGCAGAGAACATTTATGTTGTATCTAAATAAGAATGAAATAAAAGATTTCTCTTTGCAATTACTGAGCTTGAATATTTAGAATAAAAACAATGAAAAGAGAGTTTTTTATAAAAAGAGAAATTGATAGAAAAATATTAAGTTTAAAACTATGGATACCTATATGAAAACTTGTTTCTTTATGTTGGTTACACATTGGGAAAACCATTGGGATGAGTTAAAAAATAATATAACTTTTTACACAAAGAAACTTATACCTGAACAATTACTCAATAATCTCAGTTCAGCCAATGGCGTTAACACTTATTTTGTGAAAATTAAGGAAAAAGATAGTTCTAAAGTTGAACATATCTATAAAGGAAAAATTTGGAATATTGAGGAAGAAGATGAAAAAGTTAAATTCAAAATTGAATTAGAAAAGAAAATTGAAAATTTTGATATTTTGCCTATAGAATTACCCAAAAAGTCCGGATGGTATATTTATGAAATTATCTTAGATAGATATTTCCGCACATACTTTTTTGTAATGGTTACACATTGGGAAAATCATTGGGTTGGATTAAAAAATGGCATAACTTATTATACGAAGAACTTTGTCCCTGAACAGATATTTAATGACCCTACCAAAGCCAATGAAGTCGTAACTTATTTTGTGAAAATGAAACAAAATATAAGTAATGAAATTGAACATGTATACAAAGGTAAAGTTTTAGATGTCAAAAAGGAAGGGGAGAATTTGAAATTTAAAGTGAAATTAGATAATGAAATAAAAGATTTAGATATCTTACCTATTAGGTTACCTACTAATCCAGGATGGTTCTTGTATGGCATAGAAAGATTGGATAAGATACAGGGATGGGAAAAAGAGCATGAAAATTTACTGCCTCCATTTTTTAAAGAACTTCAAGAAACTAAAAATTGGGAAAAATTTGAAGA
>JAMWBQ010000024.1 GCA_023819315.1 Candidatus Omnitrophota bacterium | reverse complement strand
ATTTCTCTTAATTCTTCTTTAGGTAAGCTAACTATATCTTCTAATAAGCTATTTAAAGAATCAGGATAGTCTAAATACACGCCAAATTCATGAGCGATTGTGCGGGATAATTCTTGGGGATTAGCGAGATGCTCTTCTTTTATAAAGAGGCCTTTTTGTCGAATAAATGTCCCAGCAATAATTTCTGATGGCCCAGCGCGTGTTCTACCTACCTTACTTATATACTCTATAAATACATCTACTCTCTCACCAAATAATAACCTTAAACTATTTAAAGTCTTCTTTACCTGGTGGTCCTTGGCTAAAGAAGTAATTTCAATCTTTCTTAACTTCTCCCAGTTCTTACTAATCTTTGCCTGTTCTTGCTTAGCTTGCTCTTCGCAAATTCTATCTAATCGGCGTGCAGGATCTTTAATATCCAATTCTTTTCTTTTTATTTTGGGTAGAAGATTATCTCCTAAATCTTTCTTAACCTCCTCGGATAAAGCCGAAACCCTATCTTTTATTTTCACTGCCTTACCTACCTTATGGAATTCCCCTGCCTGGATACTATAGAAATAAACTCCTGTGCTAACCTCCTCTCCTGCCTCATTCTTGCCATCCCAGTAAAAAGCTTTGTCTTTATCTACATAAACTCCTTGGGATTTATATCCTAAGTCCAAGGTGCGCACTAATTGACCACTCTGATTATAAATCTGAATCTTTACCTCTCTACCTTCAGATAACTGATAAGGAAGCCAGGTGCCATCTGTAAAGGGATTAGGATAATTCTGGTATAATTCATTCTGTAAGGGTTTAATCTCTATAACATTATCTATCTCCTGTAATCTATGTAAAATTTCATCCTTATCAACATCTTTCCTCTTCAATAATTCGTTGAGCATATTCAATAACTTATGCTGTATCTGAATATTTTCTTCACTCACAAGAGGAACTCTTTGAACATCATAACTCCCTCCAAAATGCCTTGCTACTGTAAATAAATCATAAATATCTATAACTCTATCTAATTTCACATCCTCTTTTGCTCCTAACTCTACTTTCTCCCCAAACCTTTGGGCTACTAAAACTAAATCTAAAATATTAACCATATTATCTTTATTCACATCCCAAGGTCGTTGCCAGAGATCACGCATACGATAGTAAACATCCCTGGGATTAAGTTCAATATCAAACCAACCCCAATACTCCTCATCAAAATCAAAAGACCCTCTTAAATCCTGTTGCCAAGGATTACCTGCCTTCCACCACTCATCACGAAAACTCATATAGGTAATTCCTCTAATAATATCCTTGTTAGCCAAAACCATCTGCCAGATTTCTTGAGCTACCTCTGCTTGCCTGTTTCTATCAGGATAAGCATCTATACCTGTCTCACTTAAATAGAATATCTTAGTAGGAAAGACTTGATGCAATTCTCTAATTACTCCCTCTATCTCTTTAACATTACCTCCTCTAAAAATGTTCAAGCCAATCCTATCTGCTTGAGGACAATTCCTTATATCATCCTCAAGCGTAGATATATCAGCAAAACTGGTAGTTACCGGATGCACAGTATCAATGCCTTTAATATTCCTTGCTGACTCATTAAATATCTGCCACCAATTATCAATTCTTCCCCCTATCCATTCGGGATGCTCGCGGAATAAACTATTGTATTCATTCCCCAATTCCCAATATAAAACACCTTTCCAAGCCTCTTTGTCTTGTAAAACTGATTTAATGTAATCTATATATCCACCACTGGCTATATCCGGCCTCTTTGTCCCTAAATTAATATCTAAATAACCTGTATCTACATCACAATAGTAAGGTATACCCACAATCACTGCCATACCTCTTTTACCTGCCTCTCTTAAGAAATATAGTGGTGGCACCTGATACCTTCTTATGGCATTATGTCCACCTGCCTCTAACCAATTAAATATCTCTAAATAATTACTAAAATCTTCTCTGTTTTGTCGGTTACTACCTTTAGGTATATAAGAATGCGTTGTGCCTCTAAAAGGTTCTTCTTTAAATCTCCCATCAGATAGATTGGCGTTATCTCTTGCGGGTTGTTGAGGTAATTCTTTTTCTTTTAATAGATAAATATCCTTTACATCTATACCTTCAAGTGGACTATTGTTGGCTACATTCCAGATAGACTTACCATAGTGGAAAGAAATCCTCTTTATATTCTTTAAATCCGCTCCTAATTGCGCGAAATCGCTCAATGGTAGCTTTACTGTGCTAAATTCTTCCGTTAAACTAACAGGTGTCTTTAAAAGAGCTCCTTTTTGGTCATCACGAGTCTTCGTATCCTGTAATCTTACATACATATTACCCTTACCCACAACTGCCTTTGCTTCAAAAACTAAATATTTGTAGTTGCTAAAATCTTGGTTTTCTTTCTCAAAGATATCTAACCATTTAACACTCCACTGTGGGGCAAAACCTAAAGGCATACCTAAATCTAACCTATCTTCATCTTGTTGAGGCGAAACAGTATACATCAAGGTAGACATATTTTCGGCTAAGGTTGAAAACGGCGGTTTTAAAGAAGAATAAGAAACTTCCTTAACTGATTTTTCAGGAATTATATTTAATCCATTATTGAGTTCTTTCTCTGCTCCCCCTAACATACGGCTGTTACTATCTCCTAATAACCCCTGCTCCCTTAATATCTGTAATAACATTTCCGGAGAATCTATAGTAGGAGCAAAGTTATTCCTATAATAATTATAATCGTCTTGATTATTAGCTCTTGCACTCCCTGCAAACATAGAACCTACTAATACTGCTCCTAATCCTAAAACCAATCCTATAGGAACACCTATTAATGCCTTCTTCCAACGGATCTTGGACTTTTGAGCTCTTTCTTCTAAGTCCGCTTCTTCTGCTTCTTGAAGGGTATTAAATTCCTTCTGCTCAGCTAAAATATTCCTAAGCCGATCTTCCTTACTCTTTTCAAAATTTTCTTCTAAAATTCTAACTCTATTTTCTACATCTTCTTGTTCTACTGTCGTCACCTCTTCCTCAGAAACTATCCCTAAACTTATCAGTCTCTCATCTGTAATAGAAATATATCTTACACCTACAATACTTGCTATCTCTAAATTCTCATCGGTTTTATAAAGAACAATCTCTAAGGCTATTCTTTTGTCTTTTTCATCGTATACCCAATTAGTCTCGTAAACATAAGGTTCATCATTGCTATTAATCAAGTCCCCAAACAATTCACTAATTATTAATTTTTCTTGAGGAATAATCTTTATCTTCTCTATCCTCTCCTCTTTAGTGTTAAAATAAACCACATATTTTATCCCTTCACTTATGCCTTCATAAATATCCATACCCTTTTGCTTGCTATTATCCTCGGCTGTCTCTAATTTAATAATTCTATCCTCAAATATATGCATATTCACATATACTTGATTGGTGAGTAAATTCTCTATTCTCACCAATACGCCCTCATTAAACTCATACATTAAATTACCATCTTTTGAATACGCCTCACCAGTGAAATCTTCAGGAACATTATCTATATATTGCTCAAAACCTACTAATGGTTTAGCCCTTATAAGCCTTAAACTATCCAAATAAAGTCCTATTTCTCCGCCCAAATTAGGTGTAATTCTAATTATCTCCCCATTATCTAAAACAAAATAATAACTACCATCCTTCGTTACTTTATTAGCATCCAATTCTAAAGACTCATCTTTATCCCAACTTAATTTATCTCCTATATCCGCAGAGACTTTATGGGTAAGACTAGAAACATTGGGAAGATCTTCTAATTTATTGGTTATCTCTGGATATTTTTTAAGAAAGGCTTTGTGTGCTCTTACTGCTTCCTCATGAGAGCAAGTTTTTATTTCCGCCTTTCCATGGATGGCAATGGCTTTAAGGGCAATTGGCTTTTCGCTCTTACTAAATAACTCATTAAATCTTCTAATAAACGCTTCTTCTGAGAAGTAAACCTCTAAAATACCATCTTTAATCCTCTCATAGATAAATACTGGTGGCGCATTGACAGGTTGACTGGTTATAACAAAGAATTTAACCGGCATACCCGCTATCTCAGAGACCTGTTTATTGAATTGAGGAATCTCTTGGTATTTTCTTTCTCCAATTACTTTCTCAATTCCCCTGATATGCTCCTTACTCAAATTCCCAAAGAAACCTCCTATTTTCTCGGTAGTTAGATCCCCTTCTTTTTCAAAGTATCTCCGATTATCGCCCAATCCCGAATCAGTCCAATCTCTATAAAAATCCTCTTGGCGGTGTAATTTAGCTAAAGGATTGTAATACCCACTTATCAATGTCAACTTCCCTTCCTTATCATAAGGTAATCCCCTAAATAATATATCTAGACTGTCAAAATCCACTCTATTAAATACTCCCCTTGCATCTTCATCCCTTCTTATTCCTATATCTATATATCTATCTATCTCTTTCGCAACTTTAGTACTTATCAGCGACTTATCCTTTAATCCTTCCTTCCAGAGTCTATTATTTAAATTAGCCAAGACCGTCTCCTGTTCCTGAGATGGATATTTATCAAAAGGACTACCATATAACAATCCTTTTAATTCTTCAGGACTATTCTCTACTAACCACTTCCTCACTCTGGAAGCAAACATCTTTGCTTCTTCATGTTTTAAAATACCACTAACCTTGCGCTTATTTAACACCACATAAACTTCATGAGTTAAACGCTCCACAGTATCAAGAATAGTTTCCTTACGCCTAATTATAATATGTATACCACCACAACCTGCATGAGCATCGAATGATAAAACTCCCTCCCTATCATCAACAATAAATATTCCCGCCTGACTACCTCCTCTGTAAGGGATCCTATCATTCACAAGATCATTGATTAACTCTATACCTCGCTTAGCAATCTTATTACTTTGCTGACTTAATGCCCATAAAAGTATATTCACAATTGTATTAAAATTGGTAGAATCTAACCGCTTTACTCTACCCTCCTTAAATGCTTCTTCTATATGTCTATCAATCAATTTCTCATGGTCTTGATAATTACCTATTTTTACACCTAACAAATCTTTATCATTACCTACTTTAGAAATGTTATCTAACTTTATTAAATCTAATTTGCTAAACTCCTCTTCACATATAACCTCGGCATGCCATATAATCCTGCCCTCAGATAACTTAACAATCCTATCTATTTTTATCCCTCCTTCTTCTATATTAGGTAATCTTACATAGTAAATGCCATCTCTATGGTAAATCTCTATATCTTTACCTTCCTCTTGGTAAAATCCCCTTAAAATCTCTAAAGCATCTTGTAAATTAAAGGCAGGAATAATTTTGTCTATGGTAAGCTTCCCTGTGTTAGGATTATAGGTGAGATTAACTATATACTCTTTATTTTCACTAAATAAGTTATTTAATTGTTTGGCAATATCTTCTTGACCAAGTTTCCTCAAGGCCTCTACCAAGCAATTCTCAACTTCTATCTCCGCAGAACGGTTGTTATACTCGCCTTCTCTTTTATATTGATAGTTACTATCACCCTTGACCACTTCAGGGGTGGACAACGGTTTGACCACTTCGAAAACGGCAGGACGGTTATTAAATGGATTCTCGGAGTGCCCTTCTTCTGGATTTAACACTGCCCAGATCTCATGGGCAATTTCTTGGGAAGTAGCATTAGAAGGTAGGATAATGTAGGTTATGCCGTTTTCCACATAGTTAGCAACACCTAAGTTCCAAGAAGGTGGTGCACGAACAAATCTAATTCTTTTTTGCTCTAATTGTTTTCTTATATCTATAGGTTCACCTAATAAAGCCAGGGCATCATTAATTAAATCTAATTCAAAAACATCTCTAATCACTAAAAATCTCTCAATTCCACCACATCTTCTAACTTCAGTATCAATTGCTTCTCTTGACAATCCCCTTGCAGAGGCATCTTGGGGAAGAAAAACAGCCGAACATTCGCCAAAAATTTCTTTTCCAACTACCTGCACCCACTCTTTATCTAAAGTCCTTTCTCCCCATTCTTTAAATTTTTCTTCGATGAGTTTAGGAATAGTTTTATTTTCAATGAAATTGAACATTTTATAAAGTGATTTTAATGCTCCGTCTGAGGGCGTATCCCTGGTAAAGTCTTCCTCAATTAAACCTCTAATATGCCCTTCTACTGAAATCCAACTCCTTAAAATGCTACGAATAATTTGCCGATCCTTCTCATTATAAAGAAACTCTCTATTAAATAACAAAATAGAAACTGCTTCATTTAATACTTCTTGAGAATCTACCCTTCTTTCTTTTGCTTTTTCAACTGCTTCTACAATAAATCTAAAAGGAATAACTAATCGAGGATCAAAATTGTCAAATATTATAAACTCACTTAAAATAAGTTTTACACCATCTATGCTTTCTGCTTTTATAAGACGGCTAAACAACTCTTGAAAATAACTACCATAAGATAAAAGCCATCTAATCATCTGCTCTATTGAGAAGAAAGCATTTTCATATAAAGGATCGTACCCTAAAAGTGCTTTGTAACGCTCTTCAACCTCCTTACCTTCATAAAACTTCAACTGAGCAAGATCAAACCCTCTTTTATCGAAACCTTCGTTATAAAATTTTTCTTTATGAGAAGCACTATTTGATTCATATATCCCAATTAATAAATGTGTTACAAAAACTTGATTATCATTAATTTTACTTACTTTTATTCCTATAAAAAGTCTTCCCCCACTACCCAATGAAACCTTAACCGCAAAATTCTCACCAACATAGTTAATATACCTGTTTTTACTCTCAATAAGTCTTATTGCTTCTCTAATTTCCTCTCCTGTTTTAGCAGAAGCTAATTTAGAAAGAAATTCGCTGAAATTTTTATGTTTTCCTAATTGTCTTACTCCTTCAAAGTTTCCCTCAAAATTAGAAGATAAGGGCTTAATAAATAAAATTTTAAAAGGTAAAAGAGAGCTCTTTCCACTTAATAAACGTCCCCATAAATTAAGTGTTCCATATTCATTATGCGCTAAATCATTGAAGATAAAACCTATTAAACGACCTAATATGGTAGGATTATCACCTTTGAGGGATTCTAAGATTGGTCTTAAAGACTTGGGAGCAAGACTAAAATCTTTATCGTAAGGTATAACTATTAATCTCTTTACTCTACCCAATAACGAAGGCTTGCTTAATTCACTACCTCCCTTGTCCACTTCGGAAGTGGACAACGGCTTCTCACCAGCTCTGTTAATTCCCTCAACCAACAAATTAAGATTCTCTAATTTATTGGTTATCTCTGGATATTTTTTAAGAAAGGCTTTGTGTGCTCTTACTGCTTCCTCATGAGAGTCAGTTTTTATTTCCGCCTTTCCATGGATGGCAATGGCTTTAAGGACAATTGGCTTTTCGCTCTTACTAAATAACTCATTAAATCTTCTAATAAACGCTTCTTCTGAGAAGTAAACCTCTAAAATACCATCTTTAATCCTCTCATAGATAAATACCGGCGGTGCATTGGTAGGTTGACTGGTTATAACAAAGAATTTAACCGGCATACCCGCTATCTCAGAGACCTGTTTATTGAATTGAGGAATCTCTTGGTATTTTCTTTCTCCAATTACTTTCTCAATTACCCTGATATGCTCCTTACCCAAATTCCCAAAGAAACCCTGTGATTTTCTATCATTAACTCCATCTCTCCCCTCATAATAATAACTACTATCCCTACCCTCTACACTAATCTTAATCCTCTCTATTAGGTCTAACAATTTACTAAGAATACTATCTCTCTTATTTATCCTCCCTAAATAACTACCCACTATCCAAAGATAGAACCCTAACACCCCTGAATAGCTATACATCTTAACATCCTGCCAATCCCTTATTACCGAAAGAAAATTGGCTAACTCAAAAACAACACTACAGAAAACAATAACAAATATAACAGAAACTATACTCCATAAACGGTTAGTAATTAGATTGGAGTATACTTCCTTTAAAGAAACTAAATCGCCTCTCTTAATCACCCAGATAAAATCTCCTATTACTTTTATAACAATTGGTAAAGATAATAATAAAATTATCGGTGTAAGAAAATCATTTAAATGCCCTTGCACAAATGCATTATTAGTGTATATCTTCAACACCTCTTCATTAATCAGAAAGATAATCGCTACTAAGTTACTTAAAACAATCGGCCATAACAACTCTTTATCTTTCTTCCTCACTAACTCCTCAAAATACATAAATGCTGTTGTAATAGAGAAAATTACAAATAATGCTGACCCAAATACATTAGATATAGGTAAAGTAAATAAAGTAATTATTCCCCCTATTAAAGGTGAAATTTGTCTTAAAATATTAACCCATAAATAACCTTTATTATCTCTGCTATTTAAATCTACACTCTCCCTATTCCCTACCAATCTATTTAACAGACGAGTAGCAATTAGTTTAACCGTTAAGGAGATGCTAAATAACTCTAATACTATCAATAAGAATTTCTCTAAAGCTACCCCTAAAGAATTACTAATCTCTATATAACTGCTCTCCACAGTTAAAGCCTCCACCCCTAAAGCAGGAACCAATGATAAAACAATAACTAATCCTATAATGGTAATAAATTTATGCTTAATCACAAATTCGGTTAAACCAGAGGCTCTCTTATGTGCTTGGGAGGCGACAAAAGAGCCTCTGGTAACCATATTGTGTAATAATACACCTACCCCGGCAAGGAGGGATGCCACCAGCCACGGAGAGGTCATCCCTCCGAGGATGAACTTGCCAGGGGTAATAAAGCCACGGGATACTAAGAAAACAATTAAACCAGTTAATACAAATTGAGCTATTGCTACCCACTTATAAGAAGATACTTGTTTAGTTAAAATCAAAATCCCTCGTCTTAAATGTTGGTATAACTCCCAGATTATCTTTAACCATCTTCCTAATAAACTGTGCACGTTCACCATAAATCTTCTCAAAATGCTTATTAACCTGTTCCCTAACCTCTCCGTTGTTCTTACCAATGATAAAATTGTATAGCTTACCACTACTCCTATCTTCTGCAGAAGCAAAGATAATCTCTTTAGAGGTAATAACCACAAAGTGCCTGAAGAATAAATCAATGTCTTGATTCTTGATATTTGACCACTTATCCATAACACACCTCCTTTTATTGTGCTTTGAGATTTACTCAATAAGCTATTTAAATTCTTAACTCTACCTCTTAAAATAAAGAAAATAGAGGCAGCTCGTTCAAAGAGGATAGAACAAACTGCCTCAAGCCACGAATAAATAGGTAAGACAATAGAGGAAGCTCTTGCCTTGAAGTTAGCAAGATACTTCCTCAAGCCACGGAAATTAGGTAGGATATAACTTATCTTGAGAGTAAACTGCTGGGAGACAAAATTCTCTGCCTTTTGACTAAATAACTCTAACAACATCGAATTTGCCAATTGTGTGGCTCTTTGTATATTTGAAGAGTTTCGCAATACCTCTAACTGTTTTTCTTTATAGTTCTTAATTAAAGCTATAAAATCTTGACTTGCTTTACGATTCCTTAAGATATTCTCAAAGAACATTGATCTTGCTTTACTACCTCTTATACTCTGATGCCAAAGCATCTGACCTTTATGCAAAACCGCAACTCTATCACCACATATAGGGTCGTTACCTTTGAGTTTATTTTCTGCTTCCTTTAACTTTTCGGCAAAAGCACTTAGTTCATCCAATCCTGCACGGAGATAGTCATCTTGAGATAATGTATTTGCCATCTCTTTCACATAAGCTAACATTTCTCCACTGTAAATATTAACTTTATCTTCTCCGCCATCATAAGGATGTTTTCCGTGGTTATTTCTCTTGCCATTCTCTCTCGTAGAATTGATCCTATGAGTTAAATAACCTATCTTATAAAAAATTAGCCAACGGATAACCTCTATAGTTATGCCGATAATTCCTAATATAAAATATGTCTTAAAAGCTAATAATATTAATATTGCTTTCATAATCTCCCAGAGCGAAATAATTATAATTGGTCTTTCTTTATCAATGGGATCAAGAGAAATATTTCTTTTGTATTCACTTAAACCTCTAAGAATAATAAAACTACCTATTAAGGCATCAAAAATCAAAGCAAAGATAATCTTACCTTCCTCTCCACTTATTTTAAGATAATTAACATCTATATTTAAACCTTGACAAACATATGGTAACCATAACATAAATAAAACTACCAATAGATTTAATATCAATTTTCTAAAACCAAAATTATGTAAATTATCTATCTTACTCAATATTAACCCTGCAGGATAACTTTCATTGTTATATAAAGGATAAAGTCCCAAGATTCTCGGTGAAACATATCCTTTATTTCTTGTAGGTAAACATGCTGTCCCTAAAAAGTATCCGCCAATTTTTAAAATCCGATTAATCTGACACCATGCATAATCTAAATTAAATGTTCCTTCGCGTAAAGTATCATGAGAGTATACTAAATCAAAATATCCATCAGGGAAATTATTAGGTTTACGGAAATCTATGCAGTAGAATTCAATTTTATTTTTTATATCTTCAGGATATTCTTTAATTTCTTTTAGAAGAGAGATTATGTTTTCATAATGATATTCCACCAAAATTAATTCTTCTATAAATTTAAATTCCTCTAATAATGTTAAAGGTTCAACTAAATTTCTTCCCGGTCCAATAATTAGGGCTCTCTTAATCGTTTTGTTTTCAAACTCTCCTAATGTATTTTTAAATCTATTTGCCAGCTTTTGGAGGTCTGATTTTTGCCACGATTTTTTTCTTTCCTGCATTTCTTCAGCGCGTTCCCCATAATCTGAAAAATCTTGGTCTAACCACCATCCACCTTTTTTAGCCCACTCTTTATTACTCAAATATGTTTTATCTTTTCTCCAAGAAAACAAATTCAAAATTTCTACCTTCCATTCACCTTCTTGGTAAGATAGTTTAAAGGGAACACCTTCAGGAATATTCTCTACACTAACTTTATTAACTCTATCCATGAAAATCGAATTCTTATTGTGATGAGAGTGCCTTATCATAATCTTTGGCGCTAAACATAGCCACATAAGCCAGCGTAAAAGTTTATTTTTCTTTGCAAAAGCAGGTTGAAGTATCTGCTCCCATTCAGTAACCATATCCTCAAACTTCTTTAAATCCTTCGCAACTACCTTATGTAAATCTACAAACTCTTTGATACCTTGGTAACTACGAAAATACTTTACTGTCTCCCAGAAAGGTGCAATTAATTCAGCAATTATTCGCATAAAAAACTTTTGGCTTAATTGTTTACTTTGTGCCCAACGATAATAAATCCTCCCATACCAAGACCAAGGGTTAACTCCCAAAGAGTGATTTAGATTGATATCGCTCTTTACTGCCTTTATCAGATCAACAATCAGATTTTCCGAGCCCCATCCACCACTTTTGAATAACACCAATTTTTCGTTATATCTACCGCCAATTATCCTCCCATAAGAAATCCACGGCTCAAATTCTCCAAGAATTTGCGTTCCTTCTGCTCCTATGGCTTTAAGGGTAGCAGAGGCAGTATCTCCACCTATTAGAACAAGTAAATCTACTCTCTTAGCAATATCTTTATCATCCGCTATGCTTCCTAAGGCATTAGCAATCTTCCTCCGTATATCTAACTTCTCTTCAATAGGTAAATCTTTTTCTAATTGTTTATCTTGCCAGGGAACACTCACAATAACTTCTTTGTTGATATCAAAAACCTCTTTTATGCCTTCCCTAATTTTTTCAATTTCTTTATCTGAATTACCGGCGATAATCTCATTGACATCTAAAACCAGATGATGGATGCTCGTAGGATATATTTCTTTAGCTAAATTTATCTGATTATTTGTAACAGTTGTTCTTGAACCAGAAATTACTAAAAGTCTCTTATCCTTTTCTTTGCTTAAATAGTCTTCTAAAGATTTATCTTTTTCAGAAATTATAGAAGATACTTTTGAGACAATCTCTCCGCTAAAAAGATGTCTTATTAAAGCAGAAGAACTTAAGATAAAATGTTCTCGTTTTAAATCTCTAAGCGTCTCAGCAATAACCCCCAAATCCTTTTCTTGGGTGGAATCAAATATAAAGATATTGCCTCTTTTAGATAATAGAAGATTTAACAGATATTCTTTGCCTTTCTGAATATTATCTAATTTTACATTTATAATATTCATATTTGTTTTTAACTGTGTCTTAAGAAGCTCTTTAATATTTGGATTTGATATAGGGGTAATCTCATCTTTACCAAATTCTGTCTCAGAAACAGGCTTATTTTCTACATAAAGTATGCCATCTTCTATTTTCCTTGGCTGAGTATGGCTGGGAACACTGGGAACAATAAAAATAAGACTCTGGGGATAATATTTATTTAGCACCTCAATCAAAATGGGTAGATGTCCACGCAGGGTAGAATCAATCTTAAAAATATTTAATCCTCTTTGCATCTTTTTCGTTTCGCTAATTAATTTTTCTAAGGCTAAAACGGCATCTTTGGCGAGAATTGTTCTTGTATGCGTATTTATTCCTACCACATCATAGTCTGTATATTTATGGATATCATCTATTGAATTAATTGCAACCACCTCTAATCCCAAATTACGAAAATAAAGCATTGCTTCTACTAATCCTGTGTAATCATCAGCAACAACAAATATAGGTAAAGACTGATACCAAACACAACTCTCCTCACTTTCCCACACCGGATAAATGGGATTAGGTTGGGCAGTAATATCCAATTCCTTTTGTGATCGAGCGATAATACCTATATCTTCTTTCCCTAATAGAAGACAACTACCTTTTTCAATCTTTACTTCGCTATTATCTAATTCTTTCAGTCTTATAGTGGGTGCAATTACGCGATAAAAGTCAGGTTTATCTTTTATTTTCTCTAATCCGAAGAAACCAATCATATTAAACTCGCTATCGTATAAAATAACTCTCTCCACCTCTTGATAGATATCATCCCAATATATATTATTTTTACCTCCTATAATATTAATTACCGGTTTTCTTAATAATCTTTTTAGAATAGTAAATAATGCTAAAGTATCTGTGGTAATGTTAATAAGTTTCTTATTCCTATAAGCAAAGTGGGTAATCCAATTCATCACCGTTAAACTTATACCTTTATCTTTATTCTCCATAAAACTTGTCTCTCCCAAATCTCCAATAGGATAAAAATTGGCAATCTGCCAGACTTCTCTACCTTCGTCATCATAAATTAACGAAAGCGATACATTGCCTATTTTTTTCTCTATACTTTCTATAACTCTATAAACTTCCAGATTTATTGTTTTAGGAAGGTTATTTCCTCTAATAGAAGTATTTTCTAAGGAGCGCGTTTTTAGAATAATTTTCATTTTATTATCTTTTAAATTTAACAATTCCACTCTCTCTTCTAAGTGATCGTTATATAAATTACTCGTATATTTATGGATTAAATTAAAATTCTTATCCATATAAGCAATAATATGGTCATTATTATCAAATATAGAATAGCCAACCAATTGAAAGTTACTATATTCATCTTGAACAATAATTTTATCTCGTGCACTAATTAAATTTTCCCGTATAAGAATATTTTTGATAATCAAATTATTAATCAACCATCTATTTGCGGCCTCAGTTGCTTGTTTGAGAGTCTCTTGAGTTATAGATAGCTTGTCTTTCCAGGTATTCTCTAACATTTCCTTTTGTCTTTTTTTATACTCTTCTACTATAGTTATAAATATCTGGGTTTGTTCTTCTCTATATTTATCCTTAAGCAACTCAAAAATTTTTTCTTTAGCCGTATTAGTAGTTTCCCCTAAATTCTTGTTCCATAAAATTTTGGATTCTCCATTTTCAAAAATTATCTCGGCTAACCTCTCCTCTTTGGGAAGAAGATATTCTATATCTTTTAAAATATTAATAAAATTATTGATTTGTTCTAATTCTGCGTCGGAAAGATTCCTTCTTTTAATGTAACTATCTATATCTTCACTATAAATATTAAGCGGTCTTGCCATAACAGGAATATCAATCGCTTTAGAAGGATTACCTAACCAAGGGAATTTCCCTCTGAGATAAACATCTGAATTTTGAAAATTGGCCACTGTTTCTTTAGCAGACCTGATTATATCCTTTAACTCCTTATCATCCTTTGAACGCAATATTTCCATAATGGCAATTAGAGATAAACCATAGACAGGTCCATCCCTACTTACACTCCAAACCTTACTGCCTAAATAAAATCTTCCTACACCCTGCCAGAGCTGAAGTGTATAAGCTGCCTCTTTGATATTACTTGCCTCTGATAATTTTGTATCGTAATTTTTAAGATATTTATCCCCTCTTTTACAATGATTATGGGGAAGATCAAAGAATGCCTCTTCAAGTTTTCTTCTATAGCAATACGCCTCTCTTAAAATATAACTCCAACTATCTGGAAATATTCTGCCATCTTGAGGAAGGATTTTGTACTTATCGCCATTTTTAAGATATTCCTGCCAAATCTTTCCATGATAATTATTGCCAAAGTCTGTTCTTCCCTCTTGTATATAATGGGCTAGAGCAAAATATGGCTCTACTCCTGCCAAAATACCAATTACTAATATACGAAAGAGAGTATTTTTATAATAAAAGCCTGTTCTCTGATTAATACATCTACGTAGTCCATCCTTTGTATGTTTAATGTTTTTATTAATGATGTTCCTTAATTTTTTTGATGTAACCGCTTTCTTCTTTAATGCAGAGGAAGGATAATTAACTGGAATGTGATTAATAACTTTTTTTATTATCGTGGCATTCTTTTCTATAATTATTTTATCTATTGAAGAGCCATCTTTTGTATTATCACCAAAATAAAGATAGATTTTTTCATCTTTAGGAAAAGGTTGGGGAAATTTATCTATTTTTTTATCTTGATCTTGTTTTGGTTCTTCGGGTATCTCTTCTTTCAGATAATTGCGGAGGATTTGAGTTATCCAACCACCGATTCCTACTGCCCCTACAGTTGTACCGGCTAATAGGACAAAGAACCGCCGTCGGCTTATTTTTTTAGAACTTAGACTATCTATTAACCAAGCGTTTGCTATATCTGTTGCATATTCTGCTTCTTTCTCGGTAATATTGAATCTTTCTTCAACTCCCAATTCTTTTAATACTTCAAGTTGTTTTTCCTTATATCCCTTTACTAATTCTATAAATCTCTCAACTTCCTTAGAGGAGTAACCCCTTGGTTTTAGAATTTTATAGATATTTCTTCTTATATTTTTATCTTTCTTCCCTAGTAATTTACTCCAACAAATTATTAATTTTCCTCCTCTGGTAAAGCGCATCACTACTAATTTCTCTTGGATTTCTTTCTCTACTAACTCAAGCATGCTAATAAAATCTTGTACTTTATCTAATGTTTCTTTTTCTAAGCTTATTGTCTTTAAATAGCTAATTATTTCTTTACTATGAATATTTACTTTTTCATTGTTTTTAGTCCGTTTTTTATAAATAACTACACCGTCTTCCGGTACCCAATTATTTTTTTTCATAAATAATGGTAGGGGTTCCTTTATTTTTTTATAGATTAGATTTAGCCTTTTAACAAGTTCCCACTTTGAAGATGGTAAATGTGCCCCTTTCAATAAGATATAACCATTATTTTTTGTATTTTTGAAAATATTTGAATAGAATACCTTTTTTAAAGAAAGGTCTCCGAAACGACCAGGATATTTAACAATTGTTAAATCTGCTTTTATGGGTATTTTTGATTTATTTTTTAAATTTTTTCTATATAAATAAAGGTTAATTGATTTTTTATTTTCCACATTATAATATTCAATATTATAATATTTTGATTTATAATTAGTTCCCCATCTGATAACGTATCCTTTATTTTTAAACATTTCGTAAAATTTTTCGTTTATTATGTAAGACCCATAGTGAGAGAAATTATCTACAAGATAAATATTTTCTATATGTGAGAATAAATCCAAAATTTTACCAATAAGATCAGCATCTTTACCACAACAAGGATAAAAAATAGTTTTTACTGAAGAAATAGGAATTATCTTGTTTATCTCTTTTATTACTTCCTTGGATTCTGAATCATTTCTTAAGTTACTTTCAAATTCCGCTCTCGTTAAAGAAACGGTCTTTAAAGACCTGTTCTTTTTGGGGGTTCTATTCTCTTTCTGTAATGATAGAGAGAAAACAAAAGGAATACCTAAACAATAACTTAAGTTTAAATTAGGAGGTATAAACGAGATATACAAATACAAAAGTAAAAACCATATCGCCAAAATAAAAATGGATACAATCCCAATTACTATAAAATCAACTAAAGCATTATCTTTTTTATTTTTATTATGTTCTGTTTTTGAGGTTATTTTTGTTTTGTTATAAATTTTTAATCTTTTTATTGCCACAAAAACACAGAATATGAAGATTACTACGGACATAAGTGCCATAAAAAGATTAGCCATTGGTATTATAAATAAATTTGAAATTATTATAAAAAATAAAGGTGGAAATAGAGCTAAATTCTTACCTTTAAATCTATCCTCTGCTTTATTTAAAATACAAATTAGGTTGTCTACAAGGTGTTCAATACGATTAATAATTTCTTTGCTCTGAGCCTGGGGTCTTCCTAATGGGTCAGGAATGTTCCTGCCATATATACGCCAATTACGTGCAAGAAAACTTAGCATATAAGTTTTACCTTGAGCACTGGGAAACTTATCAATGATTTCTCTCAATAAATTCGCTTCTGCGGAAACAAAGATAATATCGCAAGAGTTAACTAAATCTAAAGTAAGTCTTGTTGGTCTCCATTTATAAACATTTATCTTAAAATCAGGGGAAATATCAATATGTTCAATTCGTTCAGGTAAGACTTTATTCAAATCTACCTCTTCTGATAATGCATTAAATCCGGCGGAAAAGACATTTATTTTTATTTTATTAGAAGCCAGTTTATTAAGAAAAGATAAATGAGCAATTACGCTACGTGATGTATTCAACTGGCATACTAAACCTATGTTAATTTCTCCTTTATTTCTTATGGCAGGTCCTAAGGTTTTAAAAATTAAATTATCGGTTATTTTAGACATATAAGGATATATATTCTTAAATTCTTCATCTTCCAATTTCTGTAATTCTAATGTCAAGGGAACAATTATCTTCCCCACGATGCTTCCCATATTAAAGCATATTTTTTCTATTTCTTCTTCTCTCAACCCTTTAAGCGCTAAGAAAAGGTTTATTATCCTATAAGGATTATTTCTCAAATGTTGATAAAGAAAATTAAAGTCTTTAGTTCTTCCATTAGTAAGAATTCTCACCAGATTACCTGTTATCCTTATCTTTATTCCTCCCTTTGGTATGTTATCTGCTTTTAATATGGAAGACTCAACTGCATCCCGAATTGTATAAGGAAATATTAATGTAATTATCTCATTATAAATATCAGCCAAATTATTTATTTTCTCTCTTAACTCTACAGGTGTAGTTTTGTTATGCATAGATTTAAAGCTATCATAACAATATAAAATTAATTCTTTAAATTCATTAAAAATATCTTCTTTTGAGGCGAATTTACCTAAATTAATTCTCTTAAACAATATTTCTTTAATTATGGAAATTATATCTATAATATCTATACTATCCCCCTCGTATAAAGCAAATAAACTATTTAAGGTGTCCCATCGACTAAGCCAATCATTGAGAAATTTTTTCTCTCTATTGGTTAATCTTTTTACAAAAATATATTTATTTTGTCCTCTTAAACCGGTATTCCTTATCTTGTCTGCCTCTTCCTCTATCAAGTTCATAAGCACTATTATTCTTTGCATATCTTTATATGCAGAAGAAAATTCAATTACTGTTCTTATCAAATTATTTCTTGCATTTAATTTTTTTAAGATGACCTGTAATGTATCTAAATTATCGCAAACCAAAGGCAAATTAACACTAAGTAATGATTTAACTTTTTCTTCTTTGTTATTATTGTTTATTAAAGAATGCGCGAGGAAAGTAAGGAATCTCTGTTTTTGGAAGGCATCTTTTATATAATTATCAACCTGTGAACGAATAGAAGCGATTTTTCTTTTATGGAGACTATAATGGTTTAATTCTGGTATATCTATACATTTATTTAAAATTTTATCTATTAATGGTGGAGATAGATTGCGAATATCCGATCTTAATCTATACTTATAAGGTATGCTACCAAAAATTCTTTCTAATATACCTATTCGATGAAGCTGGCGTAATTCCAATTTGACCGTATATAGGGATAAATTATTTTCCTTATTCTTTCTTAAACCTGCGGAAATTAATTCCTGAGCAGTAAAAGTCTTATTGAAATTACCAGAAAAATTTAAAATAATATATTTATGAATACTTCTTAAACAGTTGGCGGGAGAACCTTCTATTTTTTTGTTTAATTTATTATCTTTATAAATAATTACCCTTACCTCTGTGCCCATAGATAACCTTGTCGCACTAAACTTTTTTTCGATCTTAATGTTTTTATCTTCTTCGTGTTTAGTGAATATTACCTTTTGGGCATTATCTCTTTTTCTCTTTGAACGGATTACTGTTTTATCCGCTAAAGAAATAATAATAAACAATCCCCGTCCTCTCTTTTCTAATCCTAACTCTTCTGCTTTTGTCTTTATCTTATTTATATCAAAACCATCACCCCCGTCACGAGCAATAATCTCTATAACTTCGTTTTGTTTTAACTTCTTTACAACAATAATTCCCTTACCACCGCCATGCTCGTAAATATTAGTTGCTAATTCATTAATAATAAGTTGTAATTGCCACACTTTATCTTCATCAAAACCAACATTTTTGGCAAATTTAATTACACCATCGGCTATGTTGCTTAATTCCTCACTTGCTATAGAATCTACTTTATAAACTATTACATCTTTTCTATCTTTTAATTCTCTAAGCACTATTTCTAAATTTTCTAAGTCAATCTTTCTTTCACCTGCTAACCATAATTCTCCTTCATCCCAATAGCGCACCCAGAGGTTATGTAGACTATGATATAAAACACTTAAAATATAAATACCTAAAACTATTATAAGAAAATATATAGGGTTAGTCATTATTGCAGTTAGAGAAGAGGGAATTGCTTTTAACAGAGTTAAAGCAATAAACCCTGAGCCCATACTCAAGAAATTTAAGAATATCCTTTTCTGTTCTTTAAAAGAGGCAATAGTTAATTTCTTATCTTTTCCTTGTAAAACCGAACTATGATAATAAAAGGCAAGATAAGAACATATTATGAAGATTGTTACAATAACGGCTAAAACTGCCCAAAAGTGAGGCAAAAACCAGAGAATAAATATAGCTGGTAAACTAAAGAATAGATTCTCTAATAAGGGGGAAACCAGATAAGCAATTAAACGGGGATACTTAAAGTAAAGTCTGTGAAGGTTAAAGAAGGAAGAGATAAGAGGAGATTTATCTTCATCTTCTGTATTAAAATCTAACACCTCCTCCCCCAAAATTAATGATATGATCCCATTACGCGCACAATTTTTAATTTCCTCATTTTTGGTAAGTAAAATTTGTTTTAATATGTTTATAAAAGCAATTCGTTTTAAATCAAAAAGAGACAATTTACAAGCATTATCTTTTCCTACCTTTATAAATTTAATCCAAGTATCCGTAGAGAAATCTAAACCTATTTTTTGGGAAATCTCAAATATATAAATAATATTTTCTATAATATCTACAGGTTCTAAACAAGATAATTCCATACTGCGAATATGAAATAATACAAACCCCGATAATATATTTTCTAAATTT
>JAMWBQ010000132.1 GCA_023819315.1 Candidatus Omnitrophota bacterium | reverse complement strand
GGTACGCGAGATTCAGGTTTTATTTGACCAAGGAAAAGTGCAAAAGTATGAGCTTTCAACCGAAAGGATATTAAGCCTTTTGCGTCAAGAGAATATTGAATTTCCCGCGGGAAGAATTTCCGATACCAAGAAAGAGTATAGCGTCCGCTTCTTGGCAAAGTTTAAAGACCCTTTGGAAATAGGCGAAGTTATTATTGCCAACCGCGAAGGCAGGTTTATAAAAATCAAGGATGTGGCCGAGGTGCTTGATTCTTATGAAGAACAAAGGGTGCTTACACGCTTTAACGGATTGCCCTGTGTTACCTTGAGTTTCTTAAAACAACCCAATGCCAATACAGTTAAAGTAGCAAGATTAGTAGAGAAAAGGGCTCAAGACTTAAAGAAAAAAAAGATTATTCCTGATGATGTCAATTATACAGTTGCCTCAAGCCAAGCCTATTATATAGAGAATTCAATTAAAAATGTCGGTTCCTCTGCGGTTGTTGGTGGGTTTTTGGCAACATTTATGATTTGGTTTTTTTTGCGTAGCTTTAAAAGGACATTTATCATTTCTGTAACCATACCGGTTAGTATTTTAGGCACTTTTATTCTTATGGGATTAGCCGGTGTTACCCTGAATATCTTTTCGCTTGGCGGTCTGGTTTTGGCTGTGGGTTTGATGCTGGATAACTGTATTGTTATTCTGGAGAATATCACCCGGCATCAAAATGAGGAGTCAATTAGTACGCAAGATGCAGCATATATCGGAAGCAGCGAGGTAGCTAGCGCTTTGGTTGCCTCTACACTTACTAATTTGGCAGCAATCATACCTTTTTTCTTTATTAAAGGGATAACTGCTTTGCTTTTCAGGGATATGGTAGTGACTATATCTGTTGCATTTATTATTTCACTTTTAGTGAGTTTAACCGTTATCCCCTGTTTAACTGCTTATTTATTTAATATAAAAAAAGAAAAAGAGAAAGATGGATTTAATAAGAAAGTTATAGAAAGAATTGTTGTGCTGTACCGTAAGCTTCTTAAAATTATATTACAGCATAGAGTGATTACTCTTAGTTCAGTTATAACATTATTTATTTTAAGTATTTTCTTAGCAGGCACTTTGGGAAGGGAATTTCTGCCGCAGATCGATGACGGGAAAATCACTGTCAAAGTAAAACTTCCGATTGGTTCGGCAGTAGAGGAAACAGACAAAGTAGTTAAGAAACTTGAGGCAATAATTAAAGAAATGCCTGGAGTGGGAAAGGTTTATGCTATGGTAGGAGGCTACTGGCAGAGGCGAAATATTTATGAAAAAGCGAATGAAGCTGATGTGGCGATTGAATTGGTTACAAAATCAAAACGTCCTATACCTACTCCTATTTTTATTAAAAAACTGCAGAAACATCTTAAGGATAAACCTATAGCCGGAGCCAAGATCAAAGTTACCAAAACTCCCTTAAGGGGAATTAAGAAAACCTCTACATCTGATATAGATATTCGCATAAGAGGCTACAACTTGGATACACTTTACGCTTTAGCCAAGGATATTGAGGGTAGGATAAAAGACATTGAAGGTTTAAGTAATTTAGATATTTCGGTTGATTTTTCAAGGCCGGAGATACATATTTATCTAAATAGAGAAAACTTAAATGATTTTGGCTTGACTGCACAAAAGGTATCTGATACCTTAAGAACATTAGTAGATGGATCAGTCAGCACGCAGTTCACTGATAAAAAACGCAATGTTGACTACGATATTAGGGTTTTGGCAGATCCTTTTCTTATCAGTAGTAAAGAGGCGATAGAAAATACTCCGCTTTATCCACCTTCGGGAGTTGAGGTTAAACTTAAAGAAGTGGCTGAGGTAATTGAGTCAGAAGGTCCTGTCCAAATTGATCGCGAAGATCAGCTTCGCCTGATTGGAGTTACCGGTGATGCTGTGGGTAGAAATGTGGGAAAAGTTACCGATGAGATAAAAAAGC
This sequence comes from Candidatus Omnitrophota bacterium, assembly GCA_023819315.1. GTDB lineage: Bacteria > Omnitrophota > Gorgyraeia > Duberdicusellales > 4484-171 > JAMWBQ01. The sequence goes on along the minus strand of JAMWBQ010000132.1, from coordinate 2,367 downwards.
GTTTAAAAGATATTAAACTTCCTGCTGGATACTTTTTAGAATACGGCGGAGAGGAAGAGGCAGCGAAGGAGTCAAATATCCAGCTTATTACTGTTATTGCCTTAGCGATATTTCTTGTGTTTGTAGTTATGGCAGTTCAGTTTGAATCATTAGTTGACCCTTTAATTATTATGGTGACTTTACCATTATCGCTGATTGGTGCGTTTATTCTTTTGGCTATCACCAGAACACCATTTGGGGCAACGGTTTTTCTCGGGCTGATTTTATTGGTTGGTATTGTGGTTAATAACGCTATTGTGCTGGTTCAATATGTTAATGATTTGCGTAGAAAAAAAGAACTTCCTATTTATGAGGCGGTAGTTGAAGGTGCAGGATTAAGGGTAAGACCAATTCTGATGACCGGATTAACTGCTATCTTTGGGCTTTTACCTCTTGTTTTTGGCTGGGGCGAGGGTTTGGAAATGCTAAAGCCTTTGGCTATTGCTGTTGTCGGCGGATTGGCACTCTCTACATTCTTGACTTTATTTGTAATTCCAAGTATTTATAGTTTATTTCATCGAGGCTAAGGAGTAAATATGCTTAAAGCCTTCTTTTGTGGGTTACGATTAATCAAGATAATAGGAATAATTGGGATAATATCACTGTCTTTACTGCTAACCTTTTCAGATGCTACAGAAAAAGAAAAGGCAGCCCCTTCATTAAGAACTTTTGATGAGGATGTGGCGCGGTCGCGGCGCAAGATGCGCACTTACTGCGCTATTAATCAAGAGTTAATCACCGCTAAAGCGTCGGATCAAACAAAACAAGCAGAAGCGGTTAAATTCCTTAAAGAAGCTCAAGAATTATGGAGTGCGGTGCGCCAGAGATACCAAGATAATCCTCCCATAGAATATAGCCGCGATACAAAATTTAAGGCGCGCTTGGCAGAAATCTCTGAGGTAATGGATGAGATGTTCGCACATTTAGAAGCAGGTAGGATAAAACGGTCATTTCAGACCTGTGGTTTTGCCTGCGGGCTTTTTGTAAATATGCACGAAGAAAATGGGCTCATCTACGGCCTTGACCAACTCTTTCATCTACGCAAACTCATTAAAACCACTGAGACGCTCAATAAAAATGCGGGATTAGACGCAGTTAAGAAAATTATTCCCGCTCTCTTACAAAAGAGAAACGAGGTATTTATGACTCCTTGCCCTTGGCCGGACGATGTTAAAAAATGCCAAGAATACACAACTGCCCTTAAAATCCTTTCCTCTGAGTTAGATAACCTTACCTTAGCCGTAAATAAAGGTGAAGATAATGAGGTATCCAAAATATTATCCGACCTTCCTAATCTCTGCAACACTGCTTATACTCTATCGCTGTGAAGGAAAGAAGGTATTGTTTCCCGTTTGATAATGTCAAATGTCTTTCATACTTTTAATATGGGAGTACCTTCCTTAAAACAAAAGCGCGAAAAATTGCTTAACTCTTTTTCGGTAGTGTAAAATATTCTGTACGCTTTTAAGTATAAAGTTCTTTAAAAAGCAATAAAAATGGCACACCCTAATGGTTGTTGCAACTAAACAATAATCATTAGCCGTCCGCGTAAAGCGGACAAGGAGGTATGCCATTAGAAGTATAGACTTCTCACAAGACAATTTAGCAGTACAATGGCAATATGTAAAGAGGAATTTAGGTGAACTAGGGGTGTTATATCAGTGCGATGATTTTGAATTTCAAGCACACGGGATTATCCAGAAGCTAATTCAGAGTTGTGTTAATGAGGAATTTGCGCTTCAAATCAGGGCTGACAGATACGAACATACACCAGATAGACTTGACCAGAGACAGGGCACATACGAACGTAATTTTACCACCACCTTTGGAGCCTCAAGGATACAAATACCTCGGCTTCGCTATCACAATGTAAAGATTCGCTATTCGCTCTTTGAAAAGTACCAAAGAAGACAAGATAAATTTGACCGGATGGTAGTTTTGGCTATGCTTTTGGGTTTATCCGTGCGCAAGCAAAGGAGATTCTTTAGGCCTTCATCGGTGATGCCATAAGTCAACCACTGCCTCTAAACTTATAAAGAGCCTTGAGAATGACCTCCAAGTTTATAGGACCAGACCAATAGAAGATAAATACAAACCTCTAGTTATCGACGGTTTCTGGGGCATGCCTATTCTATATTTACCTTTTTTACACCCGCCGGGTGTAATACACCCGGCGGGTGTAGTGGGGGAAAACAAAAGTTGGCTTTTTACTCTTGAAAATTATCTAAGAATTATGTTATTATTATGTAACAAGTCTTAGAAGCCACGGACAAATGAGTGAGAAGAGTAAAATAAAATTTTTTTAAGAACAGCTAAAGCTTAATTGTT
>JAMWBQ010000023.1 GCA_023819315.1 Candidatus Omnitrophota bacterium | reverse complement strand
TACTTTAGAAGAATTTCTTTCAAAAAGATGACATTTCTATTTTGCAAAAAAGATGACATTTTTATGTTGCATTAACATAAACTATAAAATTATTGACTTTTTTATGTTATGTGATATTCTTTTAGAAAGTTAGAAAAAAGGAGGTGCAAGATGAGGAGAGGTTTTACTTTGGTAGAGATTATGATTGTAGTAGCTATTATTGCTCTTTTAGCAGCAATAGCTATACCCAATTTGTTAAGAGCACGTATTTCTGCACAAGAATCTGCAGCAGCGGCGGCGATGCATACTCTTTCTGCGGCTGAGCAAAGTTGGCGTGCTAATAATCCTACTTATGGGACGCTTGCTGATTTAGGAGGTGCTACACCACCTTATATTGATTCTACATTAGCCGGTGGAAGTAAACAGGGATACAATTTTACTCTTACCATACCTGCCGGGCAAGAAGCAAATCAATTTTTTGCCACAGCTGTGCATTCTTCAGGTCAGGCGCACTCTTTTTATATTGATGAAGATGGTGTTCTTTGTCGTTCTAATGCTATTGGTGCGGCTGCTCCTGCTGCTCATTCTGATGGTTGTCCGGCTGGTTACTCAGAGTTACAATAGAACAGTGTTTTTCTCTTTCCAAACGGTGGGAGTTCTTCCCACCGTTTTTCTTTTTGTTAAAGTTTATGATTAAAACCCTATTTAATAAAAAAAAAGAAAAATTGCTTAAGGGATTTGCTCTCCCCGAATTACTCATTTCCCTATTTCTTTTTGTTCTGGTTTTCTCTGTTTTCTTAGTTAGTTTTATCGTTTCCTCAGGATTAAATGAGAGTAGTCGTAATCTTACCATAGCTTCTTTACATGCTCAGTTAGTAATGGAAGAGATAAGAAACTCTAATTTTCTTACCCTTAAAGATAATATTAATAGTGGGAAATGGGATTTTAATGAGGTAGATTTACAAGAGAGAGGTTTGGAAGTTTTAAATAGTGAGTCCATAGATACGGATGTGGATGGTAATGATTTGCTAAATATTTTAGTTACGCTTAGATGGAAAGATAAAGGGTTAAGAGATAGGAGTTTTGTTCTACAAACTATTATGGTAAATTTATGAAAAAATCATTATCTCTTATAGAATTGATAGTTAGCACAGCAATTATAAGTTTTATTTTTGCAGTTATAATTTCTGTTTTTTATATTAGTAATTTAAATTGGAATATTGAGAAAGAGTTAATTAAATTACAGCAAACTTCTCGTATCACCTTGGAAGGTATGATAAGAGAATTACGTCAAGGTAGAGTTTCTTCTTTAACTATAAGTGATGATGGTAAAACTATAGATTTTTCTATACCTTCTATAGGTAACTCTATTAGATATACTCTTATAGATAATCAAATTATTCGCCAAGATTCTAATAATAGAGTTATCCTCAATAACGTTAATAGCTTAAATTTCTGTTGTGACCATGGTAATTTGTGCGATACTAATTGTTCGGATACTTATATGCTTTGTATTCACTTAGTTACCTCTAAACAACTGTATGGTCGTCAATTGTCTTTTTCTCTTAAGGAAAAAGTGAGATTAAGAAATGAATAAGAAGAGTATTGCTTTTATATTAGTTTTAACGATAATTGGAGTATTAAGCGTGTTAGAAGTAGCTATGATTTCTCAGAGTATTGCTGAGAATCGTGCTGCCCAGCGGTATGCAGAATCATTACGTGCGTTTTGGTTAGCTGAGGCAGGAATAAATGACGCCCTTTATAGATTGAGAAATAATTTTGATACTACCGAAACAGATATTGGAATGGTTTCTTTATCCCATGGTTGTTATCAAGTAGAGAATATAGATATAGTGGATAGTAACACTAAACGTGTTATAGTTAGTGGTTTTGTTTCCCAAGGGGGCATAGAAAGGAGGTTAATAGCATTGGTAAAAAAAGTTATCCCTCCTAATTTTTACGATTACGCTATATATTCTGCAGGTGGTATAGATTTTAATGGTAATACCTATATCGTAAGTAATAATGAGCCATATCCCCATAATAAAGCAGTGATTTATGCCGGTGATTATGAGGTTGAACATTCACAGAATATTATAGGTTCGGTAACTAACGATGATAGTATAAGCCCTTTGGCAAGATTTAAATTTGAGGAACTGTTAGCTAAGAGTCAAGTTCAAGGTAACGTTTACGCCTACGTAGGTAATAAACTTGTGAATACCAAGACCGGTTCAAGCAAATTCCCTACATCTTTCTGGTATAGTCGAGGAGATGATGGTGTGGATAACGATGACGATGGCAATATAGATGAAAGTGATGAGTGGGTTCCTAATATTGTTTATATAAACGGAGATTTAAAGCTTAATGGTAATATTGGAACCATTGGGGGATTTTTTGTAGTAGTAGGTGATGTGATTAATACACCCGATATTACGCAGGATGCTATAATAAATGGAAATGGTCAAATAGATGGAGTTATTTATACACGAGGGATATTTAGGATTAACGGTGGAGGAGGAAATCTAAATATAAATGGAGGAGTATGGTCAGGTAACCAAGCAAGATTAAACGGGAATACATTTGTTACTTACAATAAGCAATATATGAAAGCCATAGAAGAATTGGATATTGAGCCTGATCCTCAAATTACTTTATGGCAAGATACCCAGACATTTTATTAATATAAATTTCTATAAATAATGAAATTATTTTTTAAGGATAAATTAGATAGGTTTATTAAAAGCGAAGAGAATGAATTCGTATGTTTGGATTTAGGGTCAGCTTATACTAAGGGTGTGTATATAAAAGAAGGAGCAGTTAAAAGTTTTTTTATAGAAAGAAGCAAAGGCGAAGCGGTTAATGTTGCCATAGGTTGGATTAAAAAGGAGAAGTTAGTTTCTAAGCCTCTAAGGATAGCTATTAAGGGACAGGAGACTTTAATCCGTTATATTCCTTTTCCTAAGGTAGAAAAAGATGTTTTCAAAGAATCCTTGGGATACGAAATTTCTAAATTTATACCTTTTAAAAAAGAAGATATCTATTATGACGCCGATATAGTTGATGATAATTACTCTTCTAAGGAGTTCCTTATAATTTTAGCTTTATGTAAAAAAAATTTAGTGGATAATCTTATCAATAGATTTAATGCAGAAAAGATTAATGTCACAAGAATTAATTTGTCTGGTATAGCTATTTTAAATTCATTTTTAATCTATAAAATGCACAATCATCAAAAGGAAGAGACCAAAGAAAATGTAGCATTGGTGGATATTGGGAATAGTTCTACAATTATCAATCTAATAAAAAAAGGTATACCTTGTTTGAGTAGAGAGGTAAAACCTTCTTCCAAAGATTTTATTCATAAGATAGCAGATTTAAAGAATTGTTCTTGGGAGGAAGCAGAAAATTTCATAAAAACAATAGATGCCGGTATGGTCAATAAAGATAATGAAATTATAAATGTTATGGAAGAAACAGTTGAGACTATTTGCGATGAGATAAGGAGTTCTTTAGATTATTTTGAGATGAACTGGGGGGAGCGTATAGAAAGAATCTATCTCAGTGGAGGAATAATGAAGGTAAAACTTATGGAGAGTAGCATTGTAGATTATTTAGGAAAAGAGAGTATAGTTTGGTCACCTCTAAAATTTATACCCTTAAAGAATAAACAGGAAATGGGTAGATTTGAAGAGTTTATTGCTGTATTATTGGGTTTAAGCTTATGAAAAAGATAGATATAAATCTTTATCCCTATCAGTCAAAAAAGGAAAATAGATTTACTCAATTCGTTGATAGATACATATATTTTATATTTTATGGTTTAATTGTTTTGTTAGTAATACAGATTATTCTATTCTTAGGGGGAATAATTATTTATATTCCTTATAGAGGTTTAGTTAAACAGTGGAGCCTATTAAAGCCACAGGTTAATAACATAGAATCGTTAAAGAGAGAAATTTCCTACTTTAAGAACCAGAAAACACAGTACGAGAGTATACTAACTCATAAGATAAAATTTTCTCCTTTACTCGCCGACATCTATGCTTCTTTACCTGATAATCTATGGCTGGAGGAAATTAGTTTTAAGAATAAAGTGGTTTCTCTTTCAGGTTGTGTATTGAGATGGAAGGAAGATTATTTGGTTTCCATAGATAGATTTATCAAGAGTATGGAGAAAGCTCTCTATATTTCTCAATTATTTAAACAGGTAGAACTTAAAACCTCGCGTAAGATAGATTTTTTTGGAGTAGAGGTTATGAATTTAGATATAGAATTAAAATGAATAGAAAAAAAATTATTTTAGCCATATTTGTATTTTTTATTTTGGATTTATTGTTAATTTTCCCTTTCCAGGTAAAATGTTTTGTTAACCTCTTTCGTGATACAGGCAATTTAAGAAGAAAGCTTAGTTTATTTAAACAAGAATTAAATTCCCCTGATTTGTTTAGAGAACAAACCAGCTTAAAACAAGATATAGAGCGTCTGCAAAGTAAGATAATTGTGTTACAGGATATATCCACAGTATTAACTTATATTTCCCGCACAGCAAAGGCAAATAATGTAGAGATTCAAGAGATTTCTGCTGGTTTACCCAAGGAGTTAACTAAAATTGGAGAAAATAGTTTTTCTCATATACCTATAAACATAGAAGCACAAGCGAATTTTCATGACCTTGCTTGGTTTATGAATACGATAGAGGAAGGAAAATATTTTATAGAGGTGAAAGAACTAAATATTAGAAAAGGTAATCCCTACCATAGAGTAAAAATGAGTTTGATTTTAGTAATGAAGGGTAAATGATATGAGAGTTTTATTTTTATTATTTTTGTTTGTTACGTTAGGTAGTCTATGTAAAAGTGAGCAGTACCAATACCCTTATAACAATTTAAATGATAGGGACCCTTTAGTTCCTTTAGTGAGTGAGAGCGGACACATATTGATTCAAGAAAAGAAGGAGATAGGAAATTTTACCTTACAAGGTATAATCTATTCCCCTCAAAATAGTAAAGCGATAATTAACAACGAGATATTAAGTGAAGGAGATGTTTTGGGAGAATATAGGATAGTAAAGATAGAACCGAAGAAGGTAGTATTAGAAAAGGAAGATAAAGAGTATATTTTAAACTGGGAGGTAAAATGAGAAAAGAATTAAAATCCTCAAGAAAAAAATTTATTAAATTAATTTTAGGGTTAATTTTTTATTATGTTTTATCTACATCTTTTGCCCAAGAAGGGATTTTAGATGTTTTAAAATTTAAAGATGCGGATATAAGAGTAGTTCTACAGGCTATTGCTGAGAAATCTACAATTTCTGGTAAAAAAGTAAATATCGTGGTTGGTCCTGATGTTAAGGGTTTAGTAACAGTTGACTTTGAGAATGTTTATTGGGAAACAGCTTTGAAGTCTATACTTAAAACTCAAGGTTATGGTTACGAATTAGTGGGAGAAAATATCATTATGGTCACCACCTTAGAGAATTTAGCAGAGAATAGAAAAAAGGAGGCAGAAGCAGCTCAACAGGAGCCTTTAGAGACGGTGACCTATCAGCTTAAATTTTTGGATGCTAACGATGTTAAAAAATTAATAAGCAATCAATTAACTTCTCGGGGAAAGATAACTGTTCTGGATATAGAGCCACAGATAAGATGGAAAGCACGGGGAGGGGTAGCTTCTGTGGGAGTTAGTCAGGGAGGTAATTTTACCCAAGCTACGAGGGAAGAAGGGGCAAAGCCGAGAACGAAGACATTGTTGATTACTGATACCAAGTCCAATCTAAGAAGTATTTTAGAGGCAATTGAGAAGATAGATGTTATGCCTAAGCAAGTTTTGATAGAAGCAAGAATTATGGAGGTTAACCGAGACCGATTAAAAGATTTAGGCATAGACTGGGGGACGGGTAATAGTGTAACCTCGGGAAATTTAACTACCCAAACCGTAGATAAAAGTAGCAAGGGGAATGTAGGAGAGTTAGGAGTGATTGGTTTGACCTCTCAGGAAACACCATCTATTTTTAATCCTAAAACAGGGACATCTTTAAGTGGTGTCTGGCCATACGATACGGGCTTATCTATACTTTATAAAAAACTTACAGGAACAGAATTCCAAGTATTACTTCATGCTTTAGAAGAGGATGTTGATACAAATACTTTATCTTCACCAAGAATTATCACTCTTGATGGGCAAGAAGCATACATTATGGTAGGAGAAAAAAGACCTATAATAAAGTCACAGATACAGGCTAGTGAGAACAGTGTAGGTATAAGTAAGGAATTGAACTATTATCAAAATCTTGGCATAGAACTTAACGTTATTCCCTATATATGCAGTGATGATACTATAAGTATGACTATTTATCCCTCGGTTACTTCTTCTTCAGAAAATATACCCGCTGTATCCCAAATAGGTACTAGTACCACAATTGATTATTATCCTATAATTCTTGTGAGAGAAACACAAACACAGGTTTTAATGAAAGATGGCGAGACAATTGTTATCGGTGGGCTTCTTAAAGATGTAAAGAACGAGGGCATATATAAGACACCTATCTTAGGGGATATCCCTCTTTTCGGTCTTTTATTTAGGCGAAAAACAACTGATTCTGAGAAGATAGATTTAGTGATATTTATTACTGCCAAAATTATAAAATCAGCTGAAGAAACATTACCTTTGGATAATAATCTTGATACAAAAGGTTAGTATTTTAAATTATCATTTTTCACGATTTACTCTTAATAATTTCCCAAAAGAAGGGATAACTTGTTAAAACCATAAACTTAAAAACTTTAAATTACCTAAATTAAAAATAAAAAATAGCTTTTGGATTTAAATAATTTTGGTTTAGATTTGTTAAATTTAGTGTTTTGCATTTAGATTATATTTATGATACTTTTATCTCTTGGTTCTTTTAATCTTTGACACGTTTAGTGATAAAATTTATTTATGGTTTAAACAATTTGTAAACTTTTTGCCCAATAATCTACATTAAAAATTTTTCTCCCCCCAATTATCTTGACCTTGACAACTTTCAATATATGAGTTAATGTATATAGATATAAAGAGAGGCAATATGTTTGCGAATATAGAAGAAATTTTATTAGATATAAAAGTAGGCAAGCCTGTGATAGTGGTTGATGATGAGTTTCGTGAGAATGAAGGGGATTTAGTAGTTAGTGCTCAGTTTGCTACCCCCCAAATTATTAACTTTATGATAAAAGAAGGTAAAGGATTGGTTTGTGTACCTCTGACTAAAAAAAGGATAGATGAGCTTGATTTAGAACCAATGGGTTTAGGAACTTACCAGGATAACTTTAAAACTGCTTGGAGGATATCGGTAGATGCAGCAAATGGTATAACCACTGGTATCTCCGCGTTTGACCGAGCTAAAACCATTGAGGTTTTAATTTCCCCTAATTCTAAACCATCGGATTTAAGGAAGCCTGGCCATATTTTCCCTTTAGAAGCAAAAGAAGGAGGAGTGTTAGTAAGGGCTGGGCATACGGAAGCTGCTGTTGATTTAGCAAAGTTAGCTGGTCTTTATCCTGCAGGGGTGATATGTGAAATTATAAAGGAAGATGGCTCTATGGCAAGGTTACCCGACTTAGTTAAATTTGCAAAAAAACATAATCTTAAAATATGTACAATTGCTTCTTTGATTGAATACCGAAGGAAGAAAGAGAGACTCGTTGAATTGATAGAAGAAATAAAGTTACCTACCGAATTTGGTGAGTTTGATTGTTTACTATACGAGTGCATAATTGATAAAACCCAACACTTAGCTTTAGTGAAAGGTAAGATCTCTAAAGATAGACCTATTTTGGTGCGTGTTCATTCAGAGTGTTTAACTGGAGATGTGTTTTCCTCTCAAAGGTGTGATTGTGGTAGACAACTGAGAGCATCTTTAAAGACAATCAGTGATGAAGGAGGGGTTCTTCTTTATATGCGACAAGAAGGTAGAGGAATAGGGCTTAAAAACAAAATAAGAGCCTACAAACTTCAAGAGAAAGGTTTAGATACCGTGGAGGCTAATCTTGCTTTAGGGTTTGGTAGCGATTTGAGAGATTATGGTATCGGTGCACAGATACTGGTAGATTTAGGGGTAAGAAAGATTCGTTTGCTTACGAATAATCCTAAAAAGATTATTGGACTGGAAGGTTACGATTTGGAGATAGTGGAACGCCTCCCTATAAAGATAGAATCTACTTTAGAAAACAAAGACTACCTTAATACCAAAAAAGTTAAGTTAGACCATGTTTTTTAACTAATTGATGGAGGAGATATGAAAGAGATAAAAGGAAATTATTTGGGAGAAGGTAAGAGAATAGGTATAGTTATCTCGCGCTTTAACGAATTTATAAGTAAAGAGCTTTTAGCAGGTTGTCTGGATACACTATACAAACAAGGTGTAAAGGATAACGATATCACTGTGGTATGGACACCTGGTTCTTTTGAGATACCGCAAGTTTTAGTTAATTTAGCTGATAGTGGTAAATTTGATGCTTTGATTGCCTTAGGAGTGATAATAAGAGGGGATACTCCCCACTTTGATTATATCGCTTCTGAAGTATCAAAAGGTATTGCCAATATCGCTATAGATAGAAAAATTCCTGTAGTATTTGGGATAATTACAGCTGATACGATTGAGCAGGCTATAGAACGTGCAGGCACAAAAGAAGGCAATAAAGGTAGAGACTCAGCATTTACCGCTATTGAAATGGCAGAAATTTACAGGCAAGTTAATAAGTAATTTGATTAGTTGACAATGAGGTCTCGGTCAAAAGCAAGGGAGATAGCTCTTTGTATCCTCTACGAGTTAGAGATTTTTCGCTACAAGTTAAACTTCACTGATTTAATAAATACATATTTTGAGAATTACCCCAAGAAAGAGCCGGCAAAGAATTTTTCCCTTCAATTGGTAGAAGGGGTTATCAATAATTTATTCCCCATAGATGAGGTTATAAAAAAATATGTGAAGAATTGGGAGATAGAAAGGATCGCTATAATTGACCGTAATATATTAAGAATTGCTTCTTTTGAGTTGCTCTTTCTTGCCGATATTCCTCCCAAAGTCTCTATAAACGAAGCTGTGGAATTAGCTAAAAAGTTTGGTGATATAGATTCTCCTCGCTTCGTTAATGGTATTTTAGATAAAATCTATAAGGCGGAAAGTAAAAAAGCATCTATTCAATCTATTTAACTTGGTTTTAAATTAAATGAGTAAATTTGCCGACCTTCATATTCACTCAGACTTTTCTGATAGTGACCTTTCCTTAGAAGAAATATTTAAAAGAGCCAAGGAATTAAGTCTTAGCTGTATAGCCATTACTGACCACGATACTACCGATGGATTGGATATAGCTAAAAAGTTGGGTATTACCTTTAACATAGAATTAATTGAGGGAATAGAGATTACTGCTAATAAAGATGGGGTGGAAATTCACATCTTAGGCTATATGATAGATTATCACCAAGCTTTGTTTATAGAAGCTTTAGAACAGATAAAACAGGTAAGAAAAGAAAGGTTACTGAAGACTATTTCTAAGTTAATCTCTTTGGGAGTAGATATAGATAGCGAGGATTTCTTCTCTAATTATAAAAATGTTATGCCCACAAGATTACATCTTGCCCTTTATATGGTAGAAAAAAACTATGTTCACTCTATATGGGATGCTTTCAAAAAATTTTTTTCTTACGGTAAACCTGCGTATATTCCCCATTTTAGATATCGGGTAGAAGAGGTAATAAGCATGATAAAATCTGTGGGTGGTTTAGCTTTCTTAGCGCATCCGCATTATTTACCTAATAGAGAATGGATAAGAGAATTTGTTGAGCAAGGTTTAGATGGTATAGAAGTCATTTATCCTCGATATTCTCAAGAGCAAATAGATTATTTTAAAAATTTAGCCGATAGTTACAATTTAATTAAAAGTGGCGGTTCAGATGCGCATGGTAGTTACAAAGATTTCACCTCTATTGGACAATTTAAAGTGCCTTACGAGTGGGTAGAGGTGATGAAAGATGAACAGAGACACTTTCTTTATAAAGAAAACATTTGAGTTAGCTAAAAAGGCGGAAGGGAATGTTTCTCCTAATCCCCTTGTAGGAGCCATTATAGTTAAAGAAGGTAGAATTATCGGTAGTGGTTATCATAAGAGAGCGGGTCTTGCTCATGCTGAAATAGAGGCAATTAATAAAGTAAAAGAATCCTTAGAGAATAGCACACTTTACGTTAATTTAGAACCTTGTTGTCATTGGGGTAGAACCCCTCCTTGTGTAGATAGGATAATATCTTCCCATATAAAGAGAGTGGTAATCTCCACTTTAGATCCTAATCCTCTTGTTTGTGGTCGTTCTGTGCGCAAACTAAAGGAAGCAGGTATAGAAGTTAAGGTGGGAGTATTAAGAAGAGAGGCAATAAAATTAAACGAGGTATTTTTTAAGAATATGAAAGAGAATAGACCATTTGTAGTAGTTAAATTTGCCCAGAGTTTAGATGGCAAAATAGCCACTAAATTGGGTGTATCTAAGTGGATTACTTCCCTCTCTTCAAGAAATTTTTCTAAGAAATTGCGAGATAAATACAATGCTGTATTGGTAGGAGTAAACACAGTAATAAAAGATAATCCTAACTTAGAAGGTATGAACAAAAGCCCATATAAAATTGTACTTGACCCTTATCTAAGGATACCTTTAAACTGCAATTTAATAAATAAGTTCAAAGATAAATTAATAATTTTTACCTCTTTAAAGAAACAGAAGACTTTAAGCACACTAAATAAATTAGGTATAAAGATATTTACTTTAGACCTGAAAGAAGGTTACTTTAGAATAAAAGATATTCTAAATATTCTTTACCAAGAGAACATAACCTCGGTATTTGTAGAAGGTGGTTCAATCACTATAGGTAGATTTTTTGATGAGAAGCTTGTGGATAAACTATATATATTTTTAGCGCCTTTGATTATAGGGGGTAAAGAATCTCTACCTTCAATTGGTGGTAGAGGGATCAATTATTTAAGCGAGGCTACAAAATTAAAAGATTTAGAGGTAACCAAGATAGGAGAAGATTTACTCATCTCTGGTTATCCCCAATTTAGATAGATTAGTTATTGGGATAAGTTTAATTAGAAATTTAAGAATTAGCATTATTTGTTTAATTTACAGATTGAAGATTAAATTTTTTCTCTCATTTTATAATTTTCTGGTATAATAATTTTTCTATAATTTATAAGATACGATGGCTACAAAAATCCATCCTTTAGCACAGGTAAATAAAGGAGCACAACTTGATAACGATGTAGAAGTTGGTGCCTATGCTATTATTGGTAAGAATGTCAAAATAGGTAAAGGCACACGTATAGGACAATTTTCTCAAATTATTGGTCATACAGAAGTAGGTAAGAATTGCCACATATTCTCTTATGCTGTTATCGGTAGTCCTCCCCAGGATTTGAAGTATAAAGGAGACAAGAGTAGTATAGTTATAGGTGATGATAATACCATAAGAGAGTTTGTTACTATTAATCCTGGCACATCCAAAGGTTCAAAAACTATTATAGGTAACGGTAATCTTATTATGGCATACTCTCATATTGCTCATAATTGTGTGGTAGGAAATAACAATGTATTTGCCAATTGCGCTACCTTAGCCGGACATGTAGTTATTGAGGATAAAGTTCATATAGGGGGATTATCGGCTATCCATCAGTTCTGTAGAATAGGCAGGTTATCTATAATTGGTGGTTGTTCAAAAGTTGTGCAAGATATACCTCCTTACTCCCTGTGTGATGGGCATCCTGCTAAAGTTTACGGTATAAATACTGTGGGTTTAAAAAGAGCTAAATTTTCTCAAGAAAAGATAAATATTTTAAAAAAAGCATTCAAAATAATCTTTTTTAGTAACCACCCTCTATCTACGGCAATAAAGATAATAAAAAAAGATTTACCTCAAATAGAAGAATTAGATTATTTAATTAAGTTCATTTCCTCTTCTCAAAGAGGTATCTCTAAATGAGATTAGGAGTTATCGCTGGCAACAGACAACTACCTATTATTTTTTCTCGCACAGCTAAACAAAAGAGAAGAGACTTAGAGTTGATTGCTATCTGTTTTAAAGGAGAAACCTCACCTTTAATTAAAAATTATGTAAGTAAAACTTTTTGGTTAAGAGTAGGCCAATTGGAGAGATTGCTGGAAATAATAAGAAAAGAGAACCTAAAAAGATTGGTTATGGTTGGTCAAATTAGTCCGTGGAGGATTTTTAAAAGAAAACATTGGGATAGAACGATGATAGAATTTGTAGAAAGCATAGATGATTTCCGTCCACATACTTTTTTTACACATTTAATTAAGAAGTTAGAAGGTTTCGGTTGTAAATTTATTGATTCTCATACCTATTTAGAAGAGTTCTTAGCTTACGAAGGTATGATGAGTGGTAGAGATATTAGTAATCAATTATGGGATGAGATTAACTTTGGAGTATCAGTGGTTTCCCGATATGTAGAATTAGATGTTGGTCAGACAATTGTAGTTAAAGATAAAACAGTTGTTGCTTTAGAGGGAATCGAAGGCACAGATAGAACGATTATGAGAGGCTATAGATTAGCGGGTAAAGGTTGTATAGTGTTAAAATTTAGCAAAAAAATGCAAGACTTTAGATTCGATATACCCATAGTAGGCAAAGATACTTTGAAACTTTTAGGTAAGATAAAAGCAAAAGCATTAGTGTTAGAACCCCAAAGAGTATTAATACTGGAGAAGAGAAAATTCTTAGATTTTGCCTATGAGTTGAATGTGCCGGTTATAGGTGTTAAGTGTAAATCACATTTTTATTAATTTAATGCTGAACAGTGTATTTATTATTTCCTTGGTAGTAAACAATTCAGGGGAAAAATATATTTTTTATAAAGGGCTATAAATTAATTAAGCAGAGATAACTAAATTATAAATACTTTATTTTCCCAGTTGACCACCATAGACAACCAACTAATTTAGATATATAATAATTTGTTTATTAAAGGAGGTGGGTTATGGAGGAGAAAGAAATAGGTGTAGTTACCCATTACTTTGGCAAGATCTCCGTAGGGATAATAGAACTTAAAGACTCATTGAAGGTGGGAGATACAATACATATTAAAGGCACACATGATGATTTCACTCAGGTAGTAGAATCTATGCAGATAGAGCATAACAATGTAACTTTCGGGCGTAAAGGCGATTTAGTGGGCATAAAAGTAATTCAGAAGGTTCACCCTCAAGATAAAGTTTATCTTGCCGTTTAACCAAAATAGCAAAAGCTTAAAGATAAAGGATATATTAGATTATCTAAAGATTATCTTTTGTGGATGGTTTTACTCTACATAATATTAGTAATTCTTCCTTTAAATTTATTTGCCCAACCTTTTGACTTAACTTTAGCAAATTATTATTACTCTCAAGGTAATTATTACCAAGCAATAAATATCTACAAAGATAAATTAAAGATAAATCCTCTTGATAAAGACCTTTACTTGAATTTAGGCTGTATATACAAAGAGTTAGGTAGATACTACGAAGCGATTAATTATTTTAAGCAATATATTAAAATTAACAAAGATACCAAGGTAGAACGATTATTAGCTTACACACTTTATCTTTATGGTGAAAGCGAGGAAGCTCTTAAAATATTAAAGAAATTAGAGGTAGGTAAAAAAGAAACTGATTGGCAATTTTACCTTTACTTAGGTTTAGTTTATGAAGATTTAGGTAAACTTAATTTAGCATTAAAGTATTACCAGCTCTCCTTAGAGAAAGAAGAGAATAGTTTAGCCTTGTTTAAATTAGGTAAGACCTACTATGAATTAGCTAAATTTCCTCAAGCTATAGAATACTTAGAAAAACTAATAAAACTTGATGCTAGTATCCGCTTAGGCTACTACTATTTAGCTAATTCCTACTTAAATAAAAAAGATTATGTTAATGCTTACCGGTATCTTTCTCAAAGCCTTAGTTTCTATCCTACGCAGAAAGATATAAAATCTGCCTTTGATTTAGCCAAGAAAAAATTAGGGGAAGATTATTTTTTAAGAGAGAGAGCAGTTAAGGAGGAAAAGAGAAAAAAAGTAAAATTAGCTTATTATAAACCCTTAGAGGTAGGTGGTCCTAAGGTAAGAGTAGGTATGATTAAAGATGTTAGAGAGATAACTCTTAAATGTGGAGGTAATTTTTATATTAGAAGTGGTGACACAAAAAAATTGCTGGAAAAAGAGAGATTCTACACATTTAAACTTAAAGATAAAAAAGTCTATATTTTAGATTACCAAACGAAAAAGAAAATAGAGGAATTTTCCTTACCCCTTTATATAAAATCATCTAATTATCCCTTTTACATATTAGCGATAAAATATGGCAAAGAACAATTTTGGCAGACAGATATAGATATTAGTTTACGAGGTGAGTTAAACATAATCTATAATAACGAGGCTATGACCCTAATAAATATTTTAAATATGGAGGAGTATTTATACGGTGTATTGCCTGCAGAAATCTATCCTACAGCTGGCTTAGAAGCTTTAAAAGCTCAAGCAGTGGCAGCGCGAACTATAGCATTTAAGAATTTAGGTAGACACCAATCTGAAGGATTTGATTTCTGTAGCGATACTCACTGTCAGGTTTATAGAGGATTAACTCAAGAGCAGGCTATAACTAATCTTGCTGTAGATATGACAAAGGGAGAAGTTATGTTCTATAAGGATACGCCTATAGAAGCTTACTACTCATCCAACTGTGGTGGTTGTTTACGTAGTGATATGTTTGGTGGTCAAAAATATCTATATAATAAAAAAGATTCTATCAAGGATAACCAACCCATTCTTACTCCTTGGGAGGTAGAACTCTATTTTAAAGAAGGTGAGGATAGTTTCTGTTCACATACTTATAGAAAAGCCAATTTTCGTTGGCAGAGAATTTACCAGAGCGATGATTTTAATAGGACTTTCCATTTCCCTATAGATGAGCTAAAAAATATAACTATATTGAAAAAGGGTGATTGTCAGCATATAGATAGATTAGAATTAAGAAACAAGGAAAATTCAAAAATAATAGAAGGAGATTTAGAGATAAGAAGATATTTAGGCAATTTAAGAAGTAGTGCTTTTAAAATAGAAGTAAAGTATAAAAAGATAGATAATAAAAGAGTTCCTCACAGTATCCTCTTATGGGGAGCAGGTTTTGGTCATGGGGTAGGGATGTGTCAAGAGGGGACAGAGATAATGGCAGGACAAGGGTTTAAATATAAAGAAATCTTAAGGCACTACTATAAAGATATAGAGATTAGGAAACTATATTAATTAGAAAAATTCTAACCATAAAACGCAAAAACCCCAAAAAAGCAGAGATAGAAAGACAAAAAGATACAAACTCTAAAAAACTTAAAATAAAAAATAACCTAAGGTTGAGTAATTGAAATTAGAGTTTAGGGTTAGATTTTCAATTTTTCCTCTCTATGTCGTTTATTTTTACATATTTATATAACACATTGATTATTAATAACTTACAAACAAAAAATATTAAATTTTCTCTCCCTGCGTCGGCTAAATTTACATTAAAGCCTGATTCTTATCTTATTTAAAAAAATTTAACCTCAAAAAAACAGGAAAATATTTAAAAACCTAAGAATTTCTTAATCTTTCTCTCCTAAAATTTATTCTTTAATTTTTAAAACTGGCACAATTTTTGCTTTTAAAAGATAAAAGTAGAAAAAAGAAAGGAGGTAAATATAGCTATGAAAAAGATAATTATAAGTTTAATCACATATTTTTCTCTCTTTTGTTTTTTACCCAAAGCTGATGCTCTTGTGCCTGTATATAATGATTTATGGGATATAAGTCAAGGTGCGAGCATAATAGGTAAATCAAAACTTTATGCTGGTAGTGATGCTAGAAATATGTTAGGAGGAAACTCTGGGAGGGTAGAGCCTGGTAACACTATTTTTAAGAATAGGGAAAAGTATGGGTTTAAACATTGGATAACTTGGCAGGTTCCTAATGATATAACTGTTGGTATGATACATCTATTTGCTAAGCATGAGCCTTCCTCTCCTTATAAGAAAGCATTTGATTGGTTTGGTTTATATTATTCTTCAGATGGTAATACCTGGCAAGAATTTTATAGCCAAAGTGTAAGAATTCCTTATGGTGGTGGTTCACAGGGAAACGAATTAGCTTTGGAGGCAAGTTTTTCTCCTGTTACAGCAAAATATTTTAAAGCTGAATTTGACAAGATTCTACAGGTCAAGGTCCAAGAATTATTGAATTAGATGGATTTGGTCCGGTTAATCCTATTATTCCTGAGCCTACAAGTTTAATTTTAATAGTAAGTGGTTTATTGGGATTTATGGGATTAAAGAAACTGAAAATCTAATGAATAAAAATCTTAAAAAGAAAGGAGGTGTAATTATTATGAGAAAATTATTAGGATTATTAATGGCAACATTTGGTATACTGTGTTTAGGTTCAACTGCTCAAGCTATCTCATTACCACCGGGTGAAATTTATGGACATCTATCAGATTGGTCAAGCTTATGGAGGGGAAGAAGCCCTTTAGTGTCAGAAGCTACTCCAGCTTTAGGTGATGAAGGAAGAGCATTAGCGCAAGCTAATCAACTTTATTATCCTACTCCTTTTCAACAATATTGGGTACCTAGTTCTTCGGAGGAGATTATAGCTTTGGAATACGATTTTATCGTCGCAGGCTACTACTATTTTGATTATCAGCAGAGCAAACCTATTTTTCTTTCTTCAGGGACACCATATTTTGCTCCAGGTTATACCCCACCAATTAATTCTCTTTGGTTCATCCCTGGTAGTAGATATGCACCAATAGGTGGAAGAATTGATATTTATTTAGATACAACTCCAGATTTTAGCCCTGATTTAGGACCATCAGCGTGGATTCCCGGTAGTGCTGGGGTGCGTGATACTTATCCTACTGCTTCAGATGGAGTTCTATGGCTTACAGGAACATATGCTCCTCTTTTTTGGGATGTGAATTTAAATAATATTAGAGACCCGGGAGAACCAGATTTAGTATGGTTTGATCTTGATAATGATAATATTCAAGATCCCGGTGAATCAGCAGTATATCTGATTACAGGTTACGACCCTTCTGGTTCTGGTACAGCATCTGCTTATATTCAACTTGATGGTGGTTCATTTTATCCGGCAATTAAGACAGGATTTTTAGGAACAGGTTCAGGTTATAGTTACGATATGAAATTAAGAGTAACTTTATCTGCTGGAAATTATGGGTGGGCAGTTACAAGTTCTGACCCAATAAGATTCGCTGTTATCCCTGAGCCGAGCACGATAATGCTTTTAGGTATGGGTTTATTAGGTTGTGGTTTAGTAGGGATAACTAAAAGAAAAGCGTAATTTTTGCTTTTCTTTGTTTAAATAAAAGGCATATTTGCTTAATGTGAGTGAATATGCCTTTTATTTTTCCCCTCATTACACCCGCCGGGTGTAATAAATTAATTTATTTGATTAATATATATAAAATTGGTAAAATTACTTTAGGTGTTAGAACCCTTTAAACCCCTTTACACCCGGCGGGTGTAAAAGAGTAATAGTGGGTGAGTGATAATAAAAAATAAATTTCACAATATATTTTGGAATATCTATGCTTTTTTTTACGATAACCTTACCCTTTACTATCCTGCCTATTACCGCCAACTTAACCAAATTTACTCTCTCATTAAAAATTATTTAAATAAAGACTCTATAGTTTTAGATTTTGGTTGTGGAACAGGAGGACTATTAAAAATTATAGAGAAAGAGGTAGGTTGTATTATAGGTATGGATAGAAGTTTTGCCATGATAAAGAGAGCAAAAAGAAAAGTTAATAAATCATTATTTGTGATAGCTGATGCTAATAATTTACTCCCTTTTAAAAAAGAGAGTTTTTCTTTAATAACTGTTATAAATTCTCTGTATATGCTTATTAATCCTGAAAAAGCAATTCAAGATTTCCATTCTTCTCTTAAATCTAATGGTAGGTTAATTATCTCAAATCCCTTATGGAAGCCATCTCTACCTAAAATAGTTAAGGCTTTATTTAAAGAGGAGGGTATAATCCGAGGGTTAAAGTTATTTTTTAGATTATTTTTAGTGGGTATTTTAAATCTTTTTATTACAGAAGAGTTTAAAAAAGAGGTATTTCACTCTTACTCTGAAGAAGAGTTAACTAATATTTTAGAAAGAGTAGGTTTTAGGATAGAGAAAATTACAACAACTTATATTTTAAATAGTAATATTCTTGTTTGCGCCGTAAAAGTTTCCCCTTTTACACCCGGCGGGTGTAAAAGGGGAAAAAAATTTTAAGGGATAATGGCATCAAAATTGTAATCGGGATAGCATATCTTAAGATAATTTATCTGGTTAGGGTAGGCATTTATAAATACATCACTTTTATCTACAAAGAAGTATTTTAGAGCCTGTTGGCTAAATAGGTATTTAGCAGAGAATTGTTCAGGTGAAGTTTTCGTTTCAAAAAATATCGTGTATAAATTATGTCGGTTATTTTTTTTACACTCCTCTTCAATAGAGCGCAAATCAAGATATTTACCAATTGCCGGCGCATTGTTTACACTTTTATATGATTTTAGTTCACCTAACTCTTTAAATAGGAGGAAATCGTAAGTAAGACTATGTTTGGGATTAATGGTTATACATATATAATCAAAAGAAAGATAGTCTCTCACATAATCAAATATTAGCTTAAAAAGAAAGAATACGAGGAGTAATTTTTTAGAGTTAAGCATTAAGGATACACCTTTGTGAAAAAGCTCACTATTACTTGCTAACATAGATATCTCACAGATTCTTATCTTTTTACTTCTGAATTTGTTTAATTCCTCCTGATAAAGTTCATCCATAGGTAAACCTAAAGGTGAATCAGGTATAACCGTAGCTGTACTAAGTATATCCTCTCCTATTAAGGCGACAAAAGTAGTAGTTTGTGGTAGGGCATTGTATATAGATAATTTTAATTGGTGAGGATTTGGTTTAGTATACCCACGCTGTAAATATTCCCTGTATACCAAATTGTAAGCTTTCTCTAATTCTTGATGAGTTCTTGCCACTCTATAGGTAATAAGAGATAGAAAATCTTCAGTAGTTAGAAGAGTTTTGGCAGTTTGTGAATAATATTCATTTATTTTCATAACCTAAGATATTTTTAATTTATTTTTGTTAGATAGGTATTTATTTAAGATATTGTCACATATATAGGTGACAAATTTTACGCGGTCATCACGGTTCATTTTATAGAACTCTACCCCTAACACATAGTTAAGCTTCTTATTTCCTAAAGAACTTTCTCTATACCAGGTAATTTTACCTTTAGTGATTATGGGTTGAGAGTCATTAGTTAGAAGTATTTTTAGATTAATTTCTGTATCCCGTTTTATTTTCTTATCACTTTTAAACTTTAATCCTCCCCCACTTATATCTATAAGCAATATTGGTCCTATCCACTCCGATGATGGTGGCAAAGAGTAAAATATTTTTATTGCTGAGTTAAGACGTTCGCTCTGCCTTTTTTCTTTAAGTAGGCGCTTTTTGAGATTTTCTAAACTGGGTTTCATTAGTTCTCACCTCCCTGATGGTAATTATCTCTTAATTTTATAATAATGTCAAACTATTTCCCCTAATTACCTAATTGTCCACTCCCGAAGTGGACATTGGTTTTGTTCCCTAAGTTAATAATAACATATAAAAACAAATTTTTCAATAATAAGTTGAATTTTTTTCTATTCTTCGTTGAAAAACTCTTCTTCATAAAAATAAAGCAAATAATATGCCTGCTTAAGAGATTTGTAGAGAGAAACTCATAGAAATTTACGGAAACTTAGAGAAACTATTAGATTCAAGAATTAGAAAAACTAATAGTGTATTTAAAAAACAGGTAATCTCATAGAAAACTTCAGCGTAAAAAATACTGTCACCGCAATATAATAATGTCATCTTATTGCAAAGTAGAAATGTCAGGGTAACTTGATGTAAAATACCACCTCTTAGAAGCAAAAAGGAGGTGGTATTATGGAAGAAGTAATTACCCTGACGATGAAAGAACAAAATAA
>JAMWBQ010000131.1 GCA_023819315.1 Candidatus Omnitrophota bacterium | reverse complement strand
GTATAAGTTTATCAGGAGGTAAAATAATTGAGTTTTACTTACCTACATTTTTTAGTAAAGAAGGAATTATCTTCTGGGATAATAACACAAAGGAGTTAAAAGAGAAAAGAGAATACTTAGATAACCTTTTAATAGCTCTATTAGATTTGATGATAGAAAAAGCTAAAAATTTGGAAGGTGTTGAAATATGGCGAGGTTTCATAGAAGAAGCTAGAGATATAAAGAGTAGACTGTATATTCCTTCTCAAGATTCGGAAAGATTAGTTAGAAATATAAAAGAATATTTTTTTAAAGATAAATTGCCGGATGTTTGTGATAATACCTTAGAAGACACTGAAAATAATAAGGAAGAGTTTAGATATACTGACGTTGATAGCATAGTTCTGAGCTGGGATTCCTCTATAGATCTATTAAAAATGTGGTTAGAAAATAAAGGTGAGAAACTTGATTTAAATGGTAAAAGGATATTATTTGTAGGGGCGGAAACAGAAAAGGTACCCAATGAATTAAAAAGAAAATATCCTTCCTCTACTATAATTGTAGTTAATCCAAGAAAAGATTGGCTAAAGTATCATCTTTCAAAAGAAATAATTTTTATAAATGATATAATCCAAAATATTCCTAATTATAAAATATCGGATATAGATTTAATTTTTAGTTCAGGATTGTTTAATATAGAATGGCAGAAAAACGTAGTAGGAAAAGGTAGTTACAAAGATAAGCTTGATATTATGTTTAAAGCAATGGCTTCTGTCCTTAACGATAATGGCATAATATTAATTACTACCGGTATAGATGATAATCCTATTATGGAAGAGGCAGCGAAAAAAAATAACCTTAAAATAAAAATGATTTCCAAAAAATCATTTATTTATTGTATTTATAAAGAGAGAAATCAAAACGGAATAGATTGGGATGAGATAGACGAACTTCTTGATCAGGATATCTCACATTTAGTTTCTAATCGGCAGAAGGGAGATTTTGCTCCTTGTTCTACCGGAAAAATATCAAAGATTTTTAATAAAATAAATATTCCTGATTCAGCGAAGGTTTTAGATTTAGGTAGTGGCACGGCAAAACTCTGCATACTTTTAAGTCTCTATAATGATAAGTTTTTAGGAAAGAGGATAGAAATTACAGGGATAGAATATTATCCAGATATATACAATATAGGTGTGATTAAGAAGAATCATTTTACTATGTTAGGATATGATCTAAAGAATATTGATTTAATTCAAGGTGACTTTTTTGAATTTTCCTGGCAGAAATACGATATTATCTTTTATGCTGCAAGGGGTAGTAGAGAGGAAGAAAAAATTACCCAAAAATTAATTAAAGAGTTAAAGACAGGAGGAAAATTTGTAATGTTCTCATCTATTGGTGTTGAGAGATGTTTTTATAATGAAAGGGCATTTTTTATGCCCCAATTATTTAATGAAAATATCTTTGCGATTGAATATTTTCCTGAATTAGGAGTAATAATTTTTACAAAGAAAAACAACCCTTATCATCGCGCCTGTGGTTGGGGGGTATATGAGTTTGATAAACTTAAGGAAAAGGGAAGACTAACAGATTCAGCAAAAGCAAAAACTATTAATATTCTTATGAAAGCAAAAAATGAAGGTCGGCTTATAAAATTTAATGAACTGCCTAATTTATTACCTTATCAGTCAATTCATAATTTAATTATAAAGCATTATAAAATAAAAGAAATGTTGAGTAATCATTCTTTGTATTTATTATTGCCTAAGGATGAAGAGTTTTTAAATTCATTTTATTCTTCTTATCTATGGTATGAAACACCAAATAGATTTTTAGTTGCTACATCGGGTAATTACCAAGAAGTTTTTGATGATAAGAGATGTGTGCATATTATTCCCTTAGGTCTTATAGTTTTACTTTTATCTAAAGAGCATTATTGTCCTGAGATACTAATAGATATACTCAACCATGAGTCAAAAATAAATAATTTTAGCCTCGCTTATATAAAAGAATCTGAAGATTTAGCCAAAAAAGTATTTTTAGTATCTGCTACAGATAATCTGTTAGATGCCGGTATTAATTACTGTATAACACAGCAAGCAGAATGGTTAAGAAGAGATAATAAAGATTCTTTTGAAGCAAAACTTTTATTTAAACTTTTATCTATGAAAATATTTGATTCTAATGGTGAAGAGCTAAGAAGGGTAGCTAAAATATTAGGGATTTTAGAAGGAAAAGAAGCAACACCATATTTATCTGAAAGGCTTAAACAGGTTACCTCAGATGAAGAGCGTTTGGCTTTATTAGAAGGTTTTATTTCTACGAATAGCGATTATCTTTTTTCTAATTATAACGATATATTAAGATTAACAAAGGTAGATAATATTTTTAAGGATAGAACCAATACCCCTAAAATGAGAGTTAAGGCATTAGAATTATTAAATAGTCTATTAATATATTCAAACCAATGGGAAGGATTGATCAATCTTTTATTAAAAATTATATCTGATTACGAGGAGAAAAAAGAAGTATTAGAAAGAGCAATAAGAGATTCAAGAGTATGGTTAATGGTAGATTGTCGTAGAGAAGAAATTATAAATAAATATAAAGAATTTAAAGAAGAGCTTGGTAAATACGAAGATTTAAAAGCACAAGGCAGCAAAAAACGTATCCAAAAAATAATCAACTTCTCCATATCTATGGGAGAATTATTCTCTAAAAGAAAGCATAAAAGGATAACTAAATTTTATCAACAACTTACTTCTAAGAGGGGAAATATGTTTATCAGCCTCTTCCCTTTGTTATTATGTGAAGGTACTGAGTTTGTTTGGTTAAAAATATGTATGTTAGGATTAGCATCTTTATTTATTTATTTTATAATTAGAAATATCTATGTTTTGAATAATATAGATTATTCTTTACTTTTATCTATAGGGCATAAACTAAAAATGATACTATTTGAGTTCCATCGCCGCAAAAAATTTATCTATTTTCTTTATAGTATAAATAGCAATAACGAATTGACTAAATTTAAGAGTAGCCGAAAATTCTTTGGTTGGGTAAGGTGTATATTTACATTAATAAAAGAGTTTGGTCTAAAAATTCTTGCGTTTTTATTTATGTTAGATACTCAAATAATATTAGCTTATATCAAAAAATATGGTTTGATAAGACCAGACCCGCTTACTTTTTGTAACCATAATAACATAAGGTTTATTGTTATTTGTGTATTTATTATCATTTTGAGTATGTTTTTATCGTATTATTCAAATATCTTTCCAATTTTAAACAAAATTCTTACTAACTTTTCAGTTTCATACTTTACTAAAACGCCACTTAATTTAGGAATTTTATTTGGTTTTTTAATACCTTTGGTAAGGAAAGAATCAAGTCAAAAGAATATTATACAAATAAAGAAAGAGGCGTTGTTAAATGTACTACGGCAGAGTAGAAGTGTCCGTGGTACAGAACGAGATTTATCAACGGCTCTAACCGAAGAAATAAGGATACAGGAGGAACTTTTTTGCCATACCAATATGACAGTCACTATCTCTTCTAATAATGGAACAATAACCCAGATACAGTGGCAGATGCCTTCTACCACAGATATAACAGATAAAGATGGTACAGTAGAAGTTATTACTTTATTGGATAAAGAAGTTATTATTAAAGGTAAAGTTAATGCCCGCATCGCTTATTCACAATTTATTCGCTGGATCTTATGGGAGAAGGGATTTCACGGAGAGGATAAATCAGTTAATTTTAATACCCTTATTTTCACCAAAGCAAGATTATCCACAATAAGTTCTATAAGAGATACGGTTTTTGACCCAAATAATAAAGATGGTATCTGGGAAGAGGTATCTTTTGAAAAGGTGAGATTAAGAACAAATTATCCTATAAACACAGCTTGTTTTGAAGGAATCTCAGATAATGATTTAAAACAAATATTTCATATAATCTGGCAGGCAAGAAATTATAGTTTGCCTTACTCGTTTGGTACAAATGTTTTTATTAAAGGACCTTTACAAAATTTAATTGCTTATCTTAAAACCATAATACGCCACAAGATATTTTTAGAAGAAGGAAGAAAATATGAAGGTATAGTTCTTTTAGAGACAGAACGTGCGTTAGGGCTTATTAAAGATTGGTTTTTAGAGAATAATCAGCGAACCTATGGATTAGATCTTTTGGGTTTATATGTGGGATTACCTAAACGAGAAACACAAATTTATTTAGATGCATATGATAGTAGAGGTGGTTTTAATGATTTTTTTGGTTGTGGTTTGTTGTTACCAAAACGTTGGTTAAAGTTCGATGGGAGCACAGATTTAAGTACAATCTATAGAGATATAAAATCGTCACTGCGATATATTGTAAAAAAATTAGTTGATATATTTCCTTTCATTTCCTCTTTATTTAGTCTAAACAGGCTTTACTTTAAATATCCTCGTCTGACTGCTTATGTATTTGCTCCTCTATTGGAAAACTTATGTTTAGC
>JAMWBQ010000130.1 GCA_023819315.1 Candidatus Omnitrophota bacterium | reverse complement strand
TGAGGGTTATCTTTTCAATATCAATTCCTCTTTCAACCAATGCCTTCAATCCATTCCCAAAAGCAATTCTGACGATTTGGAGTTCTTCTTCTGTAGGTGCTCTATCTGGTTGGTTGGTTTTAGGTAAGGTTGCGGGAAATTGTTTAATAAAACCTAATTCTTTTAATAACTTTATAAATCTTGGTTGTTGGTCTTGGCTTTCTAAAAATCTAACAGCTTTGTCTGCGTGTTCAGGTTTCTTAAAATCATAGATTAACTCACCTTTGGTATTTTTGGGATTGAATCTATCATTCATCCTCATTATAGCTTTGGCACGGATATCTTCTAAATTAGTTTCATCACCAACAGGAATTTCTATATAAATTCTTTTTTCTCGATAACGAATAACTGTAGGTAATCCTTTAGACATAGGTTCTTTTGTTTTTGAGATATTTTCTACTTGACGCATTGCATTATAGGGAACACCTAATTGTCCTTGTTTTTTAGCTTCTTCTGTAAATTCGTTCATTCGTTTCTCAAATTCTTTAGATTTAGAACACAATGTCTCTACTAAAAACATTGCTTGAGGATCATCTTTGTGTGCAAGACCTAATCCACCTTTTTCTCCTGTATCATTACCTACCAGTTCTACAGTAAGATTGTAGTTTTCGTTTTCTATTAAATAAATTGATAAAGCAATTAAGTCTATATCTAATACACCTTCTTTAGAAATACGGTCTAAATCATTGATACGATTTAAAGTTAAATATTCTATACCCTTGAATAATAGATAACCAATTACTGACTGAGAAATAGGATGGATGTTGCCATAGTTATCTAACCAATAAGCTTGATTTTCCCAATCTAATTGTATTCTCGCCCAGCCATGATTATAAGGAAATGTTTTGCTACGTGTATCTAATTTTACATTACCTTCTTTATCAATATACCAACCTGACAGAACTGGCTGAGGAACAAAAATTATATTTTCGGGGTTAAAACCATAATGTTTATGTTTTATTAAATCTTCCTTTATTCTTATCTCTGCTTGTGCATTTACATGAAGTATAATAGTAAAATTAGATAACACTTTCTCTATAGAATAATTATATTGGTTAGCTAATCCTTCTAAAGCAATTCTTAATTGAATAAGCTGTCTTGCGCCCAAAGGTATACCTTTAATTGCAAAATCAGGAATTTTATAATCCTTTATTTTAGAACTATCTTCTTTAGCACGTATTTCTACTATAGCCCAAGGATCTATCATATATAAAGGCCCTCGTCCCATTCTTTCTCCTGATCCGGCGTAAAAACATTCAAAAGCAATTTTACCTTCTAATATTTTCTGTATAGCAATTACTCTATAAGTTTCTAGTTCATTAAATTCTTCTAATTTAAAAATAGATGCAGTAGTAATATCTCTAAAAGGATATTTTTCAAAAAGATTTATTGCATCAATTATTCTACTAACCAACTCTTCTTTTATTTCTTGTGCTAATGTAGATGTGGGTTGGCAGGTAAATAATATTTTAAGAAGACTTAAATAATCTATATTGTGTTTTTGAGATTTTTCTTTAATGAATTCAGAGATTGTCTCAGATAATTTATCTAATGCATATTTTCCTTCAGAGCGAATTGTACTTAAGATATAATCTTCTTCTAAGGATAAGTTTTCTTGATGGGAATTTTCTGCTAAGGCAAAGGTTTCATGTAGAATGGTTAAATCAAGATGCAAGGGGTTTTCTAAGATTTCTTCATCTAGATATAGGATACCTTGATAAACTGCACCATAGAATAATTGATAAGGCCCTGCTCTTAAATAACCTTCGTCAGGTAAAAGTTCATTTAGTTTCTGTAAATAAATATCTTTATTCTTAAATTTAGTAGTAATATAATTCGCTACTTTTGCTTTTGCTATTGTAAGTAATGGTAGGTGTTTTATTTCATACTCTTTGTAGGCTTTGCTGGTAATTTCTCTTTCTACATTATCTTCACTTAGAGGCAGATCTGATTTTGAACGGGCAGGGTCAATTTGAATTTTAAGTTGCCTATCTGACTCTTCTAAATACTTAACAGCTTCCGGTAGATTCTTTAGTTCTTTAAAGTCATGGATTAGTTCCCCTTCGCGTTTAAAGGCTTCTGTTCTTGCTTCTTCTAATTGGGTAATATCTCCTGTAACAGATTCTAAGTATAAGTAGCCATCTTTAAATCTCAAGTTATAAGGTAGACCTCTTGTTAAGAGAAGTTTTAGACTTTCAGGGTTGTAAAGGAGTCTAAAGGCGTTATAAGGTGAACCTTGGTCTCCTAACTGATTAAGTAAAGTTGTTAATTGTGGTGAGCCTTTTGTATTTGAAGTCTCAATGAGGAATTTCTTTTTGGTTTTAGGTGATTGTAAGAGATTTCCACCTTTCTGTTTTGAAGGATTCTCTACCAATTCCACAATGATGTCATTTCCTTGTTCTAATAAATATAAACCAAAGGCAAGCTTCTCTAATTCTATAATTGCACCTTGTAATTCTTGAGGTCTTACAATTAAGAATTTGGTGAGGTCGTTTACTCTGTGGGTACCGATAAGCTTTATATTTTGGGAGATTAGATAGCTTAGGAGGTCAGAAGGTATGTATTCTCTTTCTTTAGTCTTAAGATTAATTCTAAAGACAGAATTGGGATGAACTAACTGCATAGTAGCATAACCATGACCATAGGGAAGTTTTGGAGAGTTAGGATCGTAAATTATTCCTGGGGAGGTTAATTTAAATCCACTAAATACATCTTGTATAATAAAGAAGACATTTTTAGGATTAAAGCCATAGAAGTCATTTCTGATAAAGTCATCTATTACAGTATCTGCTACTTCCTCATTGATATGTAAGATGATCTTTTGTCTTGATAGTGCCTCTTCTGGATTTTGACCTTCAGTTTTGGCTAATTGTTCTATGAATTTTTTGTAGGCAACTATCTGGCGTTGTCCCATACCCAAGGAAGGAATATTTTGCGGGATTTCTAAAGATTCTAAGAGATTAGCTAAATCAGGTTTATTCTTTCTTACTAAATCAAGGTTATCTTTAAGGAGTTTTACTACCTGCCAAAGATGTAAAGCATACATTCTGTAATCTTTGGGGTCAAGTTTTTGTTCTAATACCTTCTCTAAATCTGCCAATAATCTTGTGGCAGCACCTGCAAATATAAATTCAGCGACATATTTACCAGAAAGGATTGTTTCTCTAGCTAATTTTAGGAATTTAGAGTAAATTTCTAAATTAGAGAGGAAATTTGATAGACCTAATACCTCTGCTCCTTCTAATTCATCTGTAGGTAGAGTTTTGAAGGCATTGATTTGGTCAATAAGAGAGTTGATTTGGGTTTCTAAGGATTTCTTCTTATTAACATCAGTAGTAGTCTGATATTCTAAAATAAGTTCAGTTAATTTTTCACGCGAAGAAGAGATTAATTTCTCAATTATCTTCGTAAATTCTAAGATTCTATCTTCTCTTTGAAGAGAAGCTAACCAGTCAATTTCTGCAGTTAAACCGATATCATTTTTCTTTAGCCACTTTAAATGTTCTTCTAAAAAGTTGTGTTCTAATAAATACCTTATCGTATAAAGACGAGCTTGGTCTTCTGATGCATCTGGATTTAAAAGATGGAAAAGTTCATGACCTTCAAAGATTACTTTTAGTTGTTCGGGAGGTCCTCTTAAGATGTTGGGATTGACATAAAGGATACCTCCTCTTACTTCTGCAGGTGCAGATAAGGATGGGCTGATGATAGTGATCTTTTCTAAATCAATTCCTCTTCCAATCAATGCTTTTAATCCTTCCCCAAAGGCAGTCTTCACAATACCTAACTCATGCTTTGTTGCTTCTCTATTCATTCTTCTATCTGTTGACATAAAAGCTGGGTAATTTCTGTCAAACAAATTACTTTGAGGGAAATCTATCGCTTGGTTAGAGTTTTTTAAAAAGTCAATAAGTTTATTAAAAAGCACTAATCCTTCTGCGTAGAGAGTAGCTGCTCGCTTCTCCTGGATTGTACCGTCTATATGATAAGCAGGCAAATTGCTCATAATTTTGGCAAAGGTAAAATAAAGGCGTTTCAACCAGTTGTTATCAGATTTCTTATGGTTTTTAAGAAAATTATTAATATAATATTCATTTATAAAGTCTTTCAAAACCTTCTCTAACTGAAGATAAGTATTCCAAAAATAAACTGATTTCGGCCATTTAATATTAATAACTGGAACTCCATTTGAATCGAAATCTAAATCTATATCGTTAAAACCATAGTAAATAATATCGTATTTTCCAATAATAGTATGGACTAATTTAGCTAAATCATATATAGGGTCTCCCTTTTTATCTCCTCTTGGATCCAATAATAAAAATTCATTATCATTTTTTATTAGAATATTACCAAAGTGAAGATCTCCATGAATGCAAGTAAAGAAAGGCGGATTAAAAATAGATTTTGAAGTAGACTGCTTAAATCTCTTAAATACCTCTTTGAAATTTATATAGACTTTTCCATTTATTTTAAGAGA
>JAMWBQ010000129.1 GCA_023819315.1 Candidatus Omnitrophota bacterium | reverse complement strand
CTTTAAGACCAATCTTAGAATCCCTCAAGGGAGATAATCCTACCCTATTAGGTCATTTAATAGGTTTTATCTTCAATGATGTAGCGCATCAATTGAATAATTTAAAGAACATTTTAGTTAGTTTTGGTAGAACGATAAAAGATCTATATCTACTAAATTATTATTATTTAGACCCAGCTGAAAAAATATTGTATTATGCTAAAAGATCTGGCGATATATCCAAGAAGGAATTTAAGGATTTACTTAAGATTGTAAGAAATGAGGGTGGGATTGCAGAGATTCTTAGACAATGTGTTGGAAAGAAAGAAGAGTTAAGGAATAAGTTTATAGAATTTCTTGCTCCGATTATAGCAAAGATGCAGGGGATAGAAAATCCAGATGAGCAAGATTTGAATTATTATAAAACTTTGGCAGAAAAAATCTTTAATGGAGAAGATAGAGAGCAAATAATTCAAGAGTTGGCTAATAAACAATTCCAAATTCGTAAACAAAAAGGTGAATTTTGGGGAACAGAAGAGGGTGATTGGTATTATGCAGAGGACATTTACAATGTAATAGTTTCTCTTCGTGAAGCATTTAAATCTGCTGAGAGAGAGGAGGGAGAGAGAGTAAATCGCTCCTTAAAGAATTTTATAATTGGTATGCTATGGCTTGCTGAGGGAAGAAAAGAGGAGAAAGGAAAATATAAAAATATAGCAGACAGGATTTTTAATTTGGAAGGTAAAGCACGTAGTAATCTTATAGAGAATACTTTTCCTGATAACAAAGATGTTTCTAAAATATTAGACTCTCTTACTAAAGATGTGGATGAGGTTAAAGAATTGCTTTCATATATAGCCAAGATTAATCGCATAAAAAATCTCTATATAACATATACAGCACCCCATGACCTTTGTAGGAGGATACTAACAGAGAAAGGATTAATTAGTAATAATGATAAGAAGGTGTTTAAAGATGTATGGGTTTCTCTTCCTGATGGAAGATGGGTTCAATTAGATGTTGAACTTAGCCAAGAGGAAATAATACAGTTAATTAAATCTATAGTTGAGAGAGTTATTAAAGAAGGAGGTTTTAAATTTAAAGGGGAGATTGAAGATTTAAAGCAAGCTTTAAGCCAAAAATTGGAAAATATAAATATAAAGATAAATGATGACGTACTTAAATCAGCAGCAAAGGCATTGTTAGAGGATAATAAAGATGAAGCGGTTAACATAATTATTAAGGGACTTAAAAATAACCAAAGGGAATTTGATGAGGATTTAAAGAAGCAAGTGGAAGAGGCAGTTAATGAAGTTGATCCTTATAGCAGGATTAATTTATATGGTGAATTATCTAAGGAGGCAAGAGATATTTATGCTAGGATAGTAGGTGGACATTTTAGGAATAAAGCGAGGGCAGAAGAGAAACTTAAAGAATGGAAAGATAAGGTAGCAGAAGATAAGAGAGAGAAAGATTTAATCTCTGCCACGATAGATTTCTACAACGCAATAATAAATTATGAAGAGGCATGGTTAAGTGGAGAAGGAAGCCAAAAAGAATTAAAACAATTGAGGAAGAAAGGATTTAAATTGATAAATTTAGAGTTTGAGTTTAAGAAGCAGGGGTATGAGTTGGCAAGAGAATTTGTTAGTGTTTTATCAGAAGTAATAGCAGAATTGGTAGGTGGCAAGGCAAAAGATTATGTAGAATTAGCAACGAAGATATTTGATGGAGATAGGGAAGATAATATAAAAGAGGAGTTAAGAAATAAGAATAAGGGAGTTAATGGTCAAACAATAGAAGATGCTTATACTCTGGCATCTTATCTGGTAGGGGCGTTTAGATCGGCTGAGGTGGGTAATTATGAGGAAATGAAAGAGTATTTGAAGAAATTTATAGCTCACCAATTATGGATTGAAGGAGGCAGACAAGAAGGACAAGCCGAAAGTGATTGGCAGGAAGCAGAGAAAATCTTAAACAACTTATTATCTAACAATAACAAAGTGGAGGAGGTATCTTCGAATGTTAAAGATATTTTTTATATTATTTATAAACTTTACCATATCGCCGAGATAGTGGGGATAAAGGAGAAATATATTAGTAACATTAACGCTCCCATTAAAGAAACTTTAGGAGCCAGGCAATATATAATGCAATATATAATTAAAGAGTTGGGAAGAGATCTTTCTGAAGATTTGGCAATGAGGGTGTATCTTAATAAAAAAGTCCATCTTAATGATCTCCAAAAAGCACAAGAAGAGGTAAAAAGAAATCCTAATCAGAAATTTGTTAGGGTGAAGATTGGCTGGAAGAGATATGCTTACTTCCCTGTAGAGATTATAAATAATGCTTTAGATGTTAAAGTAGCGGAAGCTATAGGAAAACTATCAGCTCAAGAGTTAGAGATTGCTTGGAATAAACTTCAAAACGGGCAAAGTGTTGTAATTGAAGGGATTGTTATTGGCAATTCCCATTCTAAATGGAAAGATTTCGTCTATAAACAATTCCTTTTGAAGAACGCATTCAGCTTGTTAAGTGAGGAGGAGATAATGTCTCTGGAAGTAGGATGTGAAGATAATACTCTAAAAATCAGACCAAAAGAAGGTAGTAAACTAAAAGATTTACTATCTAAGGACAAAAATAAACTTTCAAATGAAGAGAGAGAAAAAGTAGAGATAGTTAATAAGTTAATAGAAGAATTTAATAATTATAACCCAGTTAGTGTGAATGAAAATAGTTCATTAGGAAAAATTATAGAGGAAGCTAAAAATCGACAGATAAGCCTTGAGGGAATATATGTTGGAAATAATAGTGTTAATGACATAGACTTTGATGAAATAGAGAAAATAAACAAAGAAGAAGAAATAAGAGTTAAGAATCAAATAATTGCCAGAATAGCAAAGGATTCTATACTTAAGGATTTAGATAAAAATTCAACCACTGCTGTTATTCAGATATTAGCAAGGACATTGAAAGAAGGTTTTGAATTCATAAGAAATGAATATAAAGATAACCACGATGAGCTTGGATTCGGTTCACCTAAAGCAAAAAAAGTAACCGAAAGATTACAAATGGTTTGGGGTCTTTTATCCGAGCAAAGTATCGGTCTTGAGGCAGGAGGGGGAAAGACCTTAGGGGGAGCAATGGAGTATATTGTCTGGTCTTTACTTAATCCCCAGGCGAATATGGTTTGGGTAGTTAAAACAGGTGAGGTATCGGAATTAGTAAATCCCTACGGTGAGAAGGGTAGGATTGTCCGTCCCTTATTAGCTCGTTTTGGTTTAGAATTAGTGAATGGGGATCAAGAGATGTTAGCGTTAAGAGGTAATGGTGATTTTTCAGAGTTAAAAGAGGCATTATCTAATCCTAATAAGATTGTGGTGTTTAGTCAGACGCAGTTTGGCCATATTCGTAATATAAATGACCAGGAATTATTAGAAAAACTTATCACCCAGGATATATTGCGCATTGATGAGTTACATATACCTTTCTCGGATAGAGTAACATTTATTATCGGAAGCGGTAACAAACATATTGATGAAGCTTTAGCCGAGGAAGGATTAAGCCGAGAAACCATAGAGAGAGCCTATGATTGGGTAAATAGGTTGAATGAGGATAGTGATAAAAATGAAGTAGCCAAAAGCAAAGATTCTATGGTTTACCATGGCCCAGATGGAAAATTTGGATTAAATGAGAAGGCAATGGAGGAAATGCGTAAACAAGGATATAACCCCAGTGCAGTTTATGCCTGTTTAGAAGCAAGATTTAGCGATGGAAATAGATATGAGTTTGTTGATGGAGTGCCTAAGCCAAAAGATAGAGGAGAGGTTCAGATAGATAAGGTAATCAGTGACCCTGTATATTTAGCAGCATTGGTAATAAAAGAGGAAAGAGAGAATGAAAAAAGAGGAGACCAAGACAAGGTAAAAATAGATTGGGATAAAATCTATGTTACAGAAACTACCCATCAGGCAACTTTGTCTGAGGTGTTAAGATTTAGTCCTTTTACTTCAGTTTTAGGTTATTCGGGGACATTAGCTGGTGTAGAGATGTTACATAGATTGCACTTAGGGAGAGGAGTTTTTGTAATCAGCGATACGATATTTAATGCGCAGGTGCTTCAAGTAGAAAGTAAGGATAGGATAGAAGAGGTAGTAAAGCTAGTGAGGGCACATCTTGAAGAAGGTAAGGGTATGCTTATTTTCTGTTACGATGAGAAATTATTACAAGAGTTACGCAAAGAATTAAATAGAGAATTTGGTAATGATAAGATTAAAGTTATTGATGGTCAAACGCCCGAAATCAGTAATGATGATAATATATGGGATATCAATAGACTCCAAAAGGAAGTAAATGCGAACACAATAATTCTTTCTAATGTTCACGCCGGTGCAGGAGCAGGTGAGAAAGAGCCCACCGGGTGCAACCACCGAGAGCGCGAGCCGGTTCATGTCGAGATATTTTTTGAGCGCCGTCTCGACTTCGTCACGCGAGCGGGTGAGCTTATTCAAATCGTCGAAATATCGGATCGTCCTGGCGCATCAAACAATG
>JAMWBQ010000128.1 GCA_023819315.1 Candidatus Omnitrophota bacterium | reverse complement strand
GAATAAAATTAATGATCCCCTCATCTATCTTATCATTAGAATTTATGTGAGAAACGATAAAATACGAAGAGCTAATTATCCTATCGATTAAAAATAAACATATACCTCCTATAACCATAATAAGAAAGAATATCAAAAATTTATGAGGATCTATCTTAAATTTCTTATACCGACGCTCTTTGTTCTTTTTTCTTCTCATTATAGGCTAACTCTACCATCTTAAGAATAAGTTCATCAAAACCTATACCACATACTTTAGCACAAAGAGGTAAAAGGCTATGAGAAGTAAGTCCTGGTATAGTGTTTACCTCTAAAACAAACGGTATACCTTCAGGATCTAACCTTATATCTACACGAGAAAAATGTCTACATCCCAAAGCAGAATGTGCAGAAAATCCTATTTCCATAATCTTCTTATAAATATGTGATGGTAAAGGTGCGGGAGCATTAAATTCCGATAAACCATCAGTATATTTAGCATCGAAATCATAATAACTTTGTTTGGGAATAATTTCCACAACACTCAAAGGCTTATCATCAAGTATCCCTACAGTTAACTCCTTACCATATATATAATCTTCCACAATAACTCTATCGTTTATGGTAAATGCTTTAATTATAGCTTGGCGATAATCTTGGTAGTTTTTCACTATAGATACACCTAAACTTGAACCAGAATAGTAAGGCTTTACCACTTTAGGGAAAGAAATCATCTCATCGTCGATATCAACCAATCTATCCAAAACAAAGAAAGAAGGTGTAGGTATACCTCTTTTTATAAAAATTATTTTGGAAGCAATCTTATTCATAGCTAAATAACTTGCTCGCGGAGAAGAACCCGTATAAGGGATATCCAAATCATCGAGAATACTCTGAATGCCCCCATCCTCTCCAAACTCACCGTGCAAAGCAATAAAAGCTAAATCTATACTCTCTTTACATATTAAACTCTTAATTACACTCTCATCAGAACTATCTATAATTATATCAACTACATTTATGCCTTTCCGTCTCAAAGCTAAACTTGCCTGCTCTCCTGAAAGAAAAGAAATCTTGCGCTCTCCCGATATTCCTCCTTTCAAAATCCCTACTTTTATATCTCTTAAATCTCCCACCGTTCTATCTCTTCTTCTAAAACTATACCAAATTTATTATAAACTTTTTCTTTTACTATCTCTATTAACCCAGATACATCCTTAGCTTTTGCATTAGCCCTATTTACGATAAAATTTGCATGTTTAAAAGATACCTGTGCTCCTCCATAGGTAAATCCTTTCAGTCCACACTGCTCAATTAAATAAGCGGCACTAAAATCTTTAGGATTCTTAAATACACAACCAGCACTGGGAAAATCAAAATCCTGTTCCCTAAATCTCTTTCTTAGATAAAAATAAACTCTCTCTCTAATACCATCAAACTTAACCAATCTAAACTTGGCATTTATTATTATACTCCTCTCTTCCTTTAATGAACTTGTGCGATAGCCGAAGCTAATATCTTTCTTCTTAATCACCCCCCTGTTACCACATCTATCAATTACAAACACTTCTTCTAAAATTTCAGATATACTCCTACCAAAT
This sequence comes from Candidatus Omnitrophota bacterium, assembly GCA_023819315.1. Lineage (GTDB taxonomy): Bacteria > Omnitrophota > Gorgyraeia > Duberdicusellales > 4484-171 > JAMWBQ01. Next base: position 2,957 of record JAMWBQ010000128.1, on the reverse strand, counting down.
GAAGAAGCATTCATAATCAATAATCCTCCTATGCGAGCAGGCACACCACTAAAATTTTCAAACCCACAAAATTTCTCTTTAATGGTGTAATTTAAAACCTTTGAGAGGGGTGTTGCTCCTCCCACCTCAATAATATTCTCATCTAACTTCTTAATATAATCAAACTCTTTCCCTAAAGTAATTACCGGTGTGCTTAAATCTTCATCGCTAACTAATAGATTAGAACCTCCCCCTAAAAAATAGAATTTAGACGATACTTTAGATAAAACCAATTTAATATCATCTACACTATGAACAACAAAGAATAATTTAGCCTTCCCGCCAATTCTAAAAGAGGTTAACTTATTTAAATAAATATCTTGTCTTACTTCTAATTGCCTTAAACTCATTAACTATACTATCCATTATAATATTTATATCTCCTGCTCCTAATCCTAACACTAAATCTCCTTCCTCTAAAATTAAAGGAACATCCTTATATAAATTTTCTTTAGGTATATAAACTATATCTTTATTAAAATTCTTCTTTATTTCATCAAATATAAACTTACCATCTATTCCCTTAATCTTATCTTCACCTGCAGAATAAATATCGGTTACGATGAGATAATCGCATTTATAGAAACAGCGAGAAAACTCCTTATACAATAGTTTTACCCTACTATAACGGTGAGGCTGAAAGACAACAATTGTACGTTTCTTGGGTAAAGATTCAGTAGCTTCTAATACCGCTTCTATCTCCGTAGGATGATGAGCATAATCGTCTACAAAAATGACACCATCAAAATTTTCTTTTATTTCGAAACGGCGTTTAGTCCCTCTAAATCTACCCAGCATGTCTATCACCTTATCTATACTCTCATTTAAATATTGAGCTAAACAAATTATAGCTAAACTATTAAGAACATTATGCTTACCTAAAAGAATAATCTTTACATCAAAGAATTTCTCTTTTTTTAAAATTAAATCAAATACGGTATAGTCACCAAACCTTCTTATATTTTCTGCTCTAACATCGTTATGAGAAGAAAAACCATAACTCAAACCACTCACTCTATCTAAAATACATCTAACGTTAGCTTCATCACCACAACCAATAGTTATACCCTTTGTATTAAGAGAAAAATCTAAAAAACTTTTCTCCAAATTATCTTTATCTTTATAAAAATCCAAATGTTCAACATCTATATTAGTAATAATGGAAACCCAAGGTTTAAAGAAAAGAAAACTACCATCACTCTCATCAGTCTCTACAACAAAAATATCTTTACCCGTCCAGGCGCATTTACCAAAATTTAAAGAAACTCCTCCAATAAAAACATTAGGATTATACCCTAATTCATTTAAAACAAAAGCGGTCATAGCAGAAGTAGTAGTTTTACCGTGGCTACCAGAAATAGCGATTACTTTATCATCTTGAGAAAGTATCGCCAATAACTCTGCCCTTCTCATCACTGGTAATCCTCGCCTTTTTGCTTCTAAAAGTTCAATATTATCATCTTTTATGGCGGAAGAGAAACAAACTAAATCTACATCGGTTAAATTGCTAATACTATGACCCATAAATACTTGAAAAGAATGATCTTTTAATAAATTTGTATTGTAAGATTCTTTTATATCCGAACCACTTACTATAAAGCCTCTCTCTTTAAGTAGAAAAGCTAAGCCAGTCATACCAACACCACCGATACCTAAAAGATGGACCCTCTTTATTTTAGATAGAAGTTCACAGCTCATAACTCTAAGTTTCTATAAAATTGTTCACTACTTATACCTAAACCTAAACTCTTAAGATTCTGGGATATCTCTCTTCTTAAAGCAATATCATCTAAGAGTCTTTCTAAAGTATTTTTAAAATTGTGGTAGTTAAAGTTATCTTGTTCAAACACAAAACAGGCTTTTCTTTCTTGTAAATAATATGCATTGGCGGACTGATGTCTACTCGCTCCGGGATGAGGAATTAGTATCGCTGGTATACCAAACCACGATATCTCCACCAAAGATAAGATACCTGCTCGACTAATCACTATATCGCTAGCAGAGTAAACCAAATCCATATTGAGACAAAATTCAAATATCTTTGCTTTTATTTTTATTTTATCATAAAAATTAATAAATTCATTAAACTGTTTACTACCCACGATGTGGATTATCTGAAAATCTCTCTTTATATTATTTACTAACCACTTAACAAGTTGATTAATAAAAATTGAACCTTGGCTACCACCAAACCAAAGAATAACCGCTAAATCGTCAAATAACTCCAACTTATCTTTAGCATCTTTTTTATCCCATATTCTCAAATCATCTCTTAAAGGAACTCCCACTTTTATAGCTTTCTTACTTTTAAATGGCAAACTAAATCCACAATAAACTTTCCTTACGATAAGGGAAAGATACTTATTAGTCTTTCCTTTTACCACATTAGGTTCGTATATAGCAGTGTAAATAAAAAATAAACTGGCAATAACTATGAGAAAAAATGTATCTCTTCCCCCGAAACCTATAACCTTTTTAGGCCTAACTTTACAGATTACATACAATGCCTCACAAATCCTGAATCCTCCTTCTAATAAAACATTTCTAAAATTTAACGGTTTACCTAAAACTTTCCACCCTCTCATTCTAAGAAAGTTAGAGAAATAGTGAGAAGGGATAAAAAAATATACTTCTTCTTTATCCAGATAATGTGCTAAAGAAAAAGCAGGGAAAAAATGACCTCCACTCCTATCGCAGGCTAATAGAACTCTCATACTCTTTCGTTACATTAAAAAATAATCCTAAAAGAAAATAATGCACAAAGAGGTTAGTTCCTCCATAACTGATAAATGGTAGAGGCATACCTTTTGTAGGGAAGAAACCACTACTTACTCCTACATTTATTATCACTTCTAACCCTAAAACTAAACTAATACCCCAACAGAGGTAGCAAAAAAAATCATCACTAATCTTAAGAG
>JAMWBQ010000127.1 GCA_023819315.1 Candidatus Omnitrophota bacterium | reverse complement strand
TTTCTTTTGTTCCTTCAGGAAGACCATCATAAAAATCAACAAATTCTTTTGTTCTAAATAATTCTTCCAGGTCATCAATATTAAATATATATTGATAGGGAACCAATTGACTTGTATCACCAAATGTTCCTATGCCTTTAAAATTAGTTAAAGTGAAATGTAATATCGTATACCATCTCTCTACTTCCTTTCTTACAAAACCACCTCTTTTTTGTCCTTCTTCTTTATCTCTAAATTGGATTGCCTTATGGAGAAGATAATTAAAGAAACTGGGGGTATCACTGTGGAAATATATACTTCCTTGCTGAAGTAAAAAGAAAAGCCATAGATCCTCTATAGTGGGTTGAAATTCATCAGTTAATTTAAGCACTTCTTTTCTCCATACTAAATATGACTCAAAATACTCTTTTATTATATCGTCTAAAAGATCGCCTCTTCTAAGACGCTCAATTACTACAGAGAATTTATCTTTGGCAGAACGCACTGTTTGTTCATCAAAACCATAAGCATTATAGGTAGGATTGGGTATATTATTATCATCAGGTAGTATTATCCTGTTAGAGGAAGTGCTTGCTGAATTTTTACTTCCATTTTTAATCAAAGATTTTACCTTTATCCAACGCCATAAACTTAATAACCAACCTATAGATATCAAAATAATAAATCCAAGTATTGGGCTAAGCACTAAAATTTTATTTTGCAGTATAGACTCTTTATAATTTGTACTTATGTCGATTCTTTTTTCATCTTTAAATTTACCACTATTAAGTGTAAGTTTATACTCATGCTTAATATCCGGACCTAAAGGATTAGCTTGGGTAATTGTATGCTCTTCTTGCAAACAACCTTTACTTGTATCATATTTAATCCTTGGCTGGTTATTATTATCTTGCCAGTCCTGAGTAGTCCGCCCTTCATTATCTTGTGCATATAAAGGTCTTTCAAATTCATCATAATATACAGTTTCAAATCCTTTGATAGCGAAACCAAAAATTCCCCTTGCTACACGTATTTTTACATTAGCATTTATTAGCCTTAGTATTCTACCATCTGGCGTTAATACTATCTTTCTCTGTAACTCTCTTCCTTTGCGGATATCTTGAATGTCATAAACAATTCCATCGTCGGTAAATTGTAGGTAAGAATATTTAGCGAGCCAATCACTGTTTTCCCAGTTTGCTAAATAGGTTTTGCCAAAGAGGCGGCCGAGGCCAAAGTATCTTCCTTTGGTGCGGTAGAAATCAGGGTTGATTGTTCCCTTATAAGGATAGGTGTAGCTGGCTTTGGCAAAGTCAAATGCGTCATATTCCGGAATAAAAGTAACCCAAAGAGGATTACCGTAGTCATCATTAGCGGGTTCAATTTTGGGCTTTAACTCAAAATAACTATCAAGGGTTATTAGGTCCTTTCCTTTAGGTGAACGGATAATTACCTGTAAGTTGTAAGCCTTATTATCAAATATATTATCGAGATTGGAATTAGAAGAATATTCAACTTGTTTAGGGGAAATCCATTTCTTGATAAAGGTTAACTCCCCAGTGGCATCATCTAAATAAGTATTGTTGGAGATGGTATGAACGTACCATTTATTATCTTGGGCTTTATTTATCCTTACTGTCTGATCAGGAATATCAAATCTGCCATATTGGCCATTATAAAGGATAATCTCTTTGGAGTTAAGGCTATTTAAATCGTTGCCAAAGCCTATCTCTGTTAATCTTCCATTTAATCTGGTCTCAAAAGAGGTCTTTTTTATACCATAATTATTACCATCGCTATCCCTACCATAATCATCTCTTTGGTAGGTAAGTTTTATACCTTCATTGGTAAATTCAAGTTTTGTAAGAGATGATTTACTCTTTGTCTGTTGATTAAATAAATTATTAATCGCAGTTTGATAGTTATTATCTTGAGATAAATCTAATAATTTATTCTTTTCATTTTCTGTCATTTCACCCTTGAAGATAATTTTTTTAGCTTTTTGATTATAATTAATCTTATTCTTCAAAGGTTCTTCTAAGCTCTCGAAACTTACTCCTTGGGGCAAGGAAGAAAGTTCAACTTCTTTGGTAAACACAACTGTTTCGCCTTTTGTTCCAATCCCCAGTAATCTAAGAAATACTTTAGGATACGGTGTAAAATCTTGGTAAGTAATCTTTTCTTCGCTTTCAGGAACAAATCCATCAGCTATCTCCTGAGAAGTTAAGTTATTGTCTACAAGGTTCTTAAAATCACCTATTACCTGGCCATTATAAACTCCCTCTTGTTTCTTAACTAAAACACCCTCCTTATCCTTTAATTCTATATAGGCAACTTTTCGTTTTAACTCATAAACCAGTGTGCGTGAGAAATTGCCTTCTTTAGGCAAATCTATAGAAACGCTGACTAAATCTACATCATTATTATTATTAACCGAGAACTCTGCTCCACCTAAAATTATATTATCTTTAGTAATGGCTAAAGCAATGCGGTTCTTTTTAGGATCTATTTTTATCAAAGGTCTTTCTCCAAATGAGGAGTGGAATGCTTGGTAAGTGCTACTTACCAGCTTATTTTCTAAATTATAAATCTTAATTTCTGCCCAAGTTAGATCTTGAGGCTCATAGCTTTTGAATAAGCCTTTATTTTTTAAATTATCAATAGCATTTTTAATGTGACTTTCCCATTTTGATTTTAACTCAGAATTTTCTGTTTCTGGCTTATTAGATTGAGAGAATTTATCTATTGCCTTAAAATCTTCGTTGGTCTTCTCTACAATATAAGCACTACCCTCTCCTGAAGAAGACAACACCTGTAAGAAAGTACCTTCTGATTTAATCTCCACTATGCCACCTTGGGCTAAAATACCAAATTCTCTGGTGATATTACCTTCTTTATCTATCTCTTGGATAAATTCAAAAACCTTAGTTTCTTCATCAGGTATAATTAAGCTTCGCTTGCCTAAACTGACATTGTAGCCTTTAAGATGTGTAGTAAGATTTAAAGTATCATCAAAGTAATAAATTTCTCTTAAGGGCTCTTTTCCTGTATAATTCCTATTCTTTCTTATATCTTGGGATAAAATATTTGTAGTTTCACCTCTATCAATTACTACTGTTCCGGCATAACTTTGCTGACCAATCTTTTCAGGAACAAAATAGTATCTGCCTACTTCCTTGCCTTCTAAATAAAGCCGGGCATCGGTTCTTTGGTTGTTCTCATCTAAAGTAATAACCCTTAAGGGTTTTGCATCACCAAATTGACTAATATCAACTTCTTTTACTTCATAAGAGTATTGCTTGTCAGTTAAAAGGTCTATACCTAAAATAGGATGTTCGTAGTCTTTTGAGACATCAAAGAAGGTAACTTTGCCAGCTACAATCCTAAATAAGGGCTTGTGGGTAGCAATTACAAAGTCTTTGCGTTCTTCACCTTTATAGGTATATGAAGTTAAAAGACCTTTCTTCTCTGCTTCGTCAACTAAATCCTTTAATGGTGCGTTTTGAGTAAGTTTTGTTGCCCAATCATTTAAGAAGTCAATCTTTGCCTTAATCAGTTCTTCCATATTTTGCCAGCGTATTAATTCTCTTTCTGCAGATACCTCACCAAAAATAATCATCCCTTTAGTCTCTATATCAAACCAGGCTAAAGCAAAATCCTTTTTAAATTCCTCAAATCCATAACCCCAGGCTTTAGCTATATCTTCCAATATCTTTGTCTTCTCTTTATCCTCTAATGATTCATTGCTTACCTGAATCATTTTCCGCACAACAAGACTGTTTAAATCAGGATATAATAAGAAGCCTGTGTATACTTTTCCTTTATATTGAAATCCTTGAGGAGGCGCAATCAGATAACCTACTCCTGAGCTTGGCTCTTTTTGAGAAGTAGACCAAGGAGTAATTTGTAAATTAGGTTCTTTATAATTAGATTGATAATTCTTAAGCCGGCTAAACTTAACAAATTCTATCCAGCGCTCACCAGGAGTAACTACGCTTCTTTTACCTTCTTTATCCGTATAGATTAAAACCCCCTGCGGTAAGCCTATCACAAAGGTATAATCTCTGCCTGCTATATTCCAATCCACCTCTAAATCTACTTTTTGATTTAATCTTTTAATCTTACTTAAGCGGCTGTCAGTTAAAGAGCTAATTGACTGTGTATCTGCCTGCCGGTCAAGGGCTCTTAATTTGGCAATTACCGGCTCTTTACCTAATTCTTTTGCCTTATCAATAAATAGCTCTGCCTCAGAATATAGACTCTTAGGCTTATAGTCTACAATCAAAGGAATTATCTCCTCGCCTTGTTTTACTAACACCACATCTACCCCTTTGCTGTATCTTACCCAATGATTGTTCTCATAGGGTAGGTAGTCTACCTCTTGTAGGCTTGCGGTTATTCCGATTTGGCTTAAATGCCCTTCTATAGCCTCAATAGTTGAATTAATTAATTCTTTTTCTTTGCCTTCTTCTAAATCAGAGAGGATAAATATCTGGCTGGGTTGAAGATAAATCTTTACCCCTTGACTCCTTAAATTATCTATTGCATTTTTAATGGATTCGGGCAATTGAGAAATAGATAAACCTAAAGGATAATCTATTACGCCTGCTTTTA
>JAMWBQ010000126.1 GCA_023819315.1 Candidatus Omnitrophota bacterium | reverse complement strand
TTAGAGGAACATCCTGAAGAGTTAGAAAGTCTCGTCTCCATATTGAATAGCCCAGAGATTAATGTAGAGAAGTGGTATGCAGAGAAGTTAGAGGAGATAGGAAGAAAGAAAAATATTAGTATAGTGGTAATCTCTGAAAATCAAATAAACCAGTTACCTATTCAGAAAAACCCAGCTGACTTAAGAGAGTCCAAACACAAAATTATTTCTACTACCTCAGGTGAAGTGATTGCTAACGCACAAGAAAATCTTGAAAGACAAAGAAAAATAAGTATTCAGTATCTTAGGAGTCGAGAAATACATATGTTAAGAGAAGAAGTTGAGAACAAGAAACCGCTTATTCCCAGCGAGACAGAGATAAGAGAACAAAATTTAAGGCATATTGCACATATTACTAATCGAAAAAGTGATGCCTTAGAAAAACCACTCGAAGTTTATCTTACATACTTAAGATGGGCATTTAATGAAGGAAAGACTGATTTGGTAGCATTACCACATGAAGTGATTAATCATGAAGTGATTAATATAGAAAAATTGAACATTCAGCAGATACAAACATTGATAAGGGCAGTGAGAATTTATTTAAATAAAAACGAGGAAGCATTGGAAAAGTTGCAGATAATTTTGGAAGAAAAATTTAAGCAAGAACCTAAGACGTCAGAGACTCTAAGAAAATTATGGAATGCTTATTTAGCCGGTGAAATTAGGATTGAGTATTTGTGGAAATGGCTGAAAGAAAATAATGTTGAACTTCCAAATGATGTACCTTTTGAAGAAATTCTAAAGTTTATCTTACAACATAAAGACTCTATTGGTTCTAGAGGAGATAAAGATGCAAGTAAATTGCTGTTAGAAGACCTCTTCATCCTTATTCCTTCAAAGAGAATTAATATAGTGGGTATGGAAAGTAAAAAGACTTCCCATATTGCAAATATTTTTGCAGAAAGGAATTTTGTAAATGAAGAGATAGAGTTAGTTGATGCAGATAGTATTTATCGGACATATATGATGTGGCTAAAACAAAAGGTTGATAAATTTGGAAGGAGTATTTTTGACTCAGAAGAAGATATATTAACCCATTTAAAGACAGCTAATATCACGGTTTGTAAAGGGACGATTTATCTTAATGGGAAAGCAATTAATCAAAATCAATTGTATAATGAAGAAATTTCAAATCTCCTTTTAGAAATAACTCAAGATAAACCTAAAGTGAAACGCTTCTTACAAGAACAAGTGTATCGAATTGTAGAAAATATTCCTTCTTCTGTATGGGTTATTGTGACAAATGAATATTATCCACAGGCAAGATTAAATATCTTTCTTACTGCTTCTGATCGGATTAGAGAAAATGAAAGCATAGAGCTTTTATTCCACCACCCCGGCATATTTATATTTATTCATACCTCCAAAAAACCTGAAGAAAAAATCTTAAATGAGTTAAAAGCAAAATTTGATGAGAAGAATAAAGAACAAGAAATGTTCCTTAGAGAAAGATTGGAGGTTTTAGAGAAATTTATTGAAGAGCAAGATAATGTAGCCGTTGCGATCTTGAACGGTGGTATACGCGGTGGTTTACATCCGCAGGTAGAGAGAAAACTAATTCAAAGATTAGAGAAAGATTTTGCAGTAATTCAAAGTCAACCGCATTACTTAACAGCTGAACAGGTAATTACAGTATGGTTTGATTTATTTAAGATTTTAATAGAAAGAATTAGTGGGAAAGAACTTTCGGCGTATGAAAAAGAAGAAGGTCTAAATCTTTTAAGGAGAAAAGATGGTTTTGGTTTTAAAATATGGCTCAATGGGTTGAAAACATCGCCCGAAATCGAGATGCTAAGATTTGCCTTTGCATACTTAAGTGGTAATATCAGAGTAGTATTTATAACGACAAAGTTCAATAGTAACGATAGACTGCGGGATAAATTGATAAAATTAGCTCAAGAAAGAGGAAATATAAGTCAGATATTAGAGTACGTAGGTATTAATTTAGAAGAAGTATCTGCACAAGACATTTTCTCCCTATTAATTGGTGGAGAAGATAATGTTTTTGAATCTGCTTCAGAGACCTTACAAGGCATTGTAAGGAAAGAGCTAAAAGAAGGAGAATTAAAATTTGTCTTAGAAGAAACAAAGAAATTAGGATTTTCTGTGAGTAATCTTGGCAATATAGTAAAAGGCATCCATATTCCTTTGTTTAATAGATTAGTTAGAGAAATGTTTATCTTAAGTAAATTAGATTTAGAAACAGCCTTATTCATGATTATGTTTCAAGAAGTACGTGATTTTGAACAACGAAGACAGCTAAGAGAATTTTATATTCCAGAAGGAAAGAGTAATATCGCTGTAGAATCTCTGTATCGTTTAATAGAGAAGATGTCTGATCAGATTAATAGAAATGCAGTTTCAAAGATTTATCAAGAATTACAGGAGATAGTTAATAGCGGTATTAATGCAGTTATTGGTTTGGAAAATTTAGTTAGAAATGTTGGGATTTTAGAATTAATTCCTGAACTTGAAGAATTGATTAATATAGTTTATCCAGGAGAAGTTCATGGTAGGGTTTCTATGTTTGAGCATTCAATAAACGCTCTAAGATCTATGCTTTTTATCGAAGAGGCAAGTTATACAGTAGGAGATAATGAAATAATTGATTATAGAAAATTTAGCAAAATATTTAAGCAATTTAAGAACCTAATCCCTTCTTTAGAAGATTTAGGAGAATCTGAATTCTTAGAAGTCATAAAGATTTATAAGAAGGCAACGGAACTTAATTTACTTACACAAGATAGACAAAAAGATTTTAAACTCTTCCTTTATCTTTGCATATTACTACACGATATAGGAAAGTCTGTCTGTGTTTCTCAGCATTATACCTTAGCTAAGATAATGGTAAAAAAAGTATTTGAACATCTTGGGTTTGATCAAAATGACCAAAGATTAGCAAGTTTATTGGTGGGTAATCATAGTGTTTATCATCGATTACTTACCGGCTCAGATTCTTACGCTGGTTTAATAGAGGAAATAAATAAAGTAAAGGGTAGTAATTCTCTTGAGTCTGTCTTGGCAAGTATAGCAATGATGTGTGTGGCTGATGATGCAGGGATATCTCAGGAAGGTTTCTTAACTCTGCGCAGATTAAAGAGCATTATAGATGTGGTAACCAAGCCGCAGATAAATTTTGTAGATAGAGACGAACCTGTTCTTGAAGATTCTGATGTTAAAGAAATTCTTTTAAGAATCTCTCGACAATTAGATTATAAATTAAGAAAAAAAGAAGTAAGAGCTGTATTAATAGACTTAGAGCCTCTACTTTTAGATGTGGTTAAAAAAGATAAAGAATTTAAGTCATTTATGTTAAGAACCTTCTTCTTCTATACTCGTTTTGCAATACAATATATGAATGCTCAGGCATTATTAAATTTCTATTATCTTGCATATAAATATGTACAGGCAGTAAGTATTAATGAAATTCCTTGGGTTGACCTTGCTTGGGAAAAAGAAGTTAGTGCAACGCAAGCAAGGATTCTTAATGAAAAATTATCCAAAGTAAAACTTTGGGAAGAACCATTGTTATCCACATCAAATCCAGATCCAAATAATGTAATTAAAGTCGCACTTCAATACTCAATAAATTTAGAGTCGGCTTTTGAAAATCCTTCTCAAAAAATAATTATGCGTATACTTACGCAAGAGCCAAAGGAACCAAAAGCAAGCATAGAGAAATCTGAAGCGAAATACCAAAGAGATATTCCTAAAGGGTTTGTTAGGGGTTATAGAAGATTATTATCTAATGAAGAAGAAATTTTAGAGCAGATAGGTCTTAATAAAGATAGTATCATAATTTATACTACACAAGGTAGAACTTTAAATGCAGAATTCATAAGCCTATTTAAAGATGTGTTAAAAAATCAACAGGGGCAGAAGATAGTTATTGATTTAGATGATGAGGTAATTTTTATTGAAGGTTTGGCTATATATTATACCTACGAAAATAAAGTTTATAAAATTGAAATTAAAGAGATAAAAGAATTGGTGGAGAAATTCTATTATGGGAATTCTGAAACTAATTTGGACGAAATTAGATTAATATTAGGTGATTTAATTGCTACAGATAAATTTAAAAAACAAGCCAAATTAGCATGCGTAAATTTAATTCTACCACAACTTGAGTCTTCATTAAAGAATGTTTCCTTTATACATACATTTATGATTTCAAGATTTAGGGAAAGGTTTATGCCGACTTTTGGAGTCTATGCCCACATATTAACTGCGGGTCAGATTTTGCCTGTTAGTTGGCCAATACCTTCTAAAAAATCTGAAAAAAAACGCTCTCCAGAAAAATTGCCCTATCCCGTTTCTCTTACCTCTTCTTCTAATAGAGATACCCTATCAGTTCCTTCTTCTCTTGAGACACTGTTAAGCGAACTTAAAGCCAAATTCGACATAGGCTATGCCTTGACTGACCGCAGTGGTAAACCAGTTGCTTTCTACAATACCACGACAAAGAAAGTAGAGATAGACAGGGGGCTCGTTGTGGTTGCTCCTGTATTTGGTATCCAAGAGATAATAGACAATCAGGATAAAGATCTTAATACCA
>JAMWBQ010000125.1 GCA_023819315.1 Candidatus Omnitrophota bacterium | reverse complement strand
GGCTACTACCTATCAAGATGACCAAGGAACCGAATACATCCTTTTATCTAACCTCTATCCTGAATATAACACTTCCTTACAAAGAGCTTGTTCTTTAGTCCATGAGAGTGGAGCAACAAGTAAGTTCAATAAGGAACATATCTACAATAGTTTAAGGGAATATGAGTTTTTACTTTGGGCATTTAAAGATGTACAAGAAGGACAAGCAATTGCTAAATCTTTAGTTCCCATAATTTCTACTAAGAAATCTCCTGGGACATCTTCCTTAGAAAGTAGAGAAACTTTATTTCTTAAAGAATTAGCTTTTGCTTTGCATAGGGAAAACTTATCTTGTATATATGACATAGAGAATACTTTAATCAAGTTTATAATGGGAGTATGGAGAATTAAAAATGAAGATATGAATGGTATATTAGATAAAAATAGGGAGCCAGTTACTTTTAAGGAAAGAACTCTTTACCTGCTTAAAACAGGGAAGGTAAAATTTGTTATAGATGATTTAGAACAAGCTAACCAGAAGCATTTGTTAGAAGGGTTGGCTTCTACATTTGGTATACTAACACTACCTCAAAAAGATGATTATTACCTGTATTCTCGTTTTAAACCTGATAATGATCCCTCTGGTGTGCTTAGTTTTCTTATTTGTGGATATATGAATTCTAATGGAGATATTATCTCGGAAGAAGAATATAAAACAAAAGGAGAGGAAATTAAAAAACTTAAAGAAGGAGTAGAGAAAAATAAAGAAAAAGACAATATTTCAGAAGCTGAAGTTTTGAATAACGAAGTGGGAGAAGAAGAAAAAAAACTTAAAGCATATAAACCATATATGTTTATTCATATATCAAAGAAGCTCTGGGATGGATATAGGAAAAATCATTACTTCTTGGCGCAGATAATCATTCATGAACTTGCTGAGCGTATAATGGGTTCCTTGGAAGGAGTAAATCCCCATCAGGTAGGAGTTATTTTTGAGATGTTCTTTGCTTCTAATGAGGCAAAAGAAATTGGTATAAGCGATTTAAATATCTTCCTTCTTAAACATGCCTTGGAAAGAGATAATCGCCCTTACCTTAATAAATTGATTGTTGAATACTATCCTGAAAGAGACCCCAGTTTAGGCAGTTTCTATGAGTATTGCTGGCAACTATCCAATGAAAGAGGGTGGGTTCCTACCGAACAAAGAAGAAAGCTATTAATTGTAAGCCTAAGAGATGAACGATTTATGAAGAGGGCACCTGCTACTGAGATTCCTTTAGTAAGAGAGGAAAAAGATCTAGAGGAAAGATATAAAGGTAAGGGAAGGCAAGAGAATATTCCTGGTGGAGTAACAGCTCACATAAGGAATAAGAAAACCTGCGGAATTTATAATCCTCTAATTGACGATTATATAAATACAGGAAGATTAATTTTTAGAGTAGATGACTTAGATAGATATTTTTATCCTCGGGATAGTTGTCCTTTTAATAATTTAGGGCTTCTTTTCTTTATCGTGCCTAATGGCGATAAAATAGAAATTCATATTACCCAGAAACTCTGGGAGGAGAAGAAAGATGATTCTTCATTTCTTTCCCAGATAATCATCTATACCTATATACAGAACCTTGTTCCTAAAATAGAGGGCATAGATATCCATTACTGGGCAGGATTATGTGTTTTACAGTTTGCTTCTGATGAGGCGATAAAAGAAGAGGTAAATGATTTAGATAGATTTTATTTAGATTATGCAAAAAATAATAAATTGATTGAGTATCTCTACTATGCTTTAATTCATTATCGGATATTTAAAGACCCTATGGGAACATTTAAGTTTGCGGTATATAAAAGATTAGAGGAAATAGATAAAGATGCCGAGCTTCTTATCCAGAAAATTTCTTCGCCTGAAGACTTAATCGCCTATTATGGTTATCTTTTTGAATATAAATATAGTAATATTTCCTATAGTCAAAGAGTCCAAAAAATATCCCAAGATTTAGAAAGTTATAGAAAAACATATTCTGTAGTTGATACGGCGTTAAATTCTAATTATTTCTTTACCTATAGTTTTAATAATCAAACCATATACCTACCAGAAAATATTGGCAGTTTTATCCCATTAAGAAATATTCAGAACTTCGATATCTCTGATAAAGATAGGACTTTTGTAAAAGAATTTCAATTTATAGAAGATAATAAAAACCTGAGAAGAGAAAAACAAGCAGCAAAGCAAATGTTACAAGATGAGGAGCAGATAAAATCTATCAATAAAGAAATAAAAGGTATCAATGCCCAAATTGATAAAAGTTTCAAAGAGATAGCAATGATTTATAGTAGACCATTTATTGATTGGCTTATTAATTTAATCAGAGAGGAACATTCCAAACTTCAGGAGAAGGAAAGAAGATGTTTAGTGGTAGGTATTTATGGGCCTTCTTCTTCAGGGAAGAGCACAGTTACTGAGATTGCCCTTAAGGAGTTAGCTAAAATCTACAATGACTTAGATGTTTCGGGTAATCCACGAGGAATAAGGGTAAACTTCTTATCAGCAGATAGTTACTTATATCCTGGTGAAGGCCTAAGGTATGAGAGGAAGCAAGATAAAAGTAGATTCACTATCATAAAAGGTCAATCCATATATGATTTATGGTCGTTGGCAAGGGATATCAATACTTTAAGGAAGAAAGAAGGGAGAAGGATTGTGTATGTTTCTGCTGATCCTCACTTTACCGCATCTAATCAAGAAGGCATAAGAAGTATAGATGGGACTCAATTAGAGATACTCCTGGTTGATTTTCCTTGTCTTTCCATTGATGACCGTATTCTTGAGTATATGGATATTTTTATTCCCTTTGTTTTTACAACTGACTCCATAAGATTAAACCGCCGTTTAGAAAGGGATACGCGTCCTAAAGAAGAAGGAGGAGACAGAGGAGATTCCGCAGAATATGTGATAAATGAGTTAGCGGATAAACAATTCCACGAAATGTATGATGCGATGAAATATATTGTGGAATTAGCATCAAGAACCTCTTCTGTAAAGACCTATATCTGGAGGCAGATAGACGAATATAAAAGTGGAATTTATGTTTATAAACCTCAGACTTCTCCTATTACCAAAACTGCGCCGTTTACTCAAGATTTAACTTCTGACGAAGTAGAATTCATTGAATCCCGGCTCAAGGGTGCCTTAAATAAAGGTGAGGCAGAAGTTTTTACCATTAATGATGCCGTGAGAGAACTTTTAAGACAGAGGTCACCACCGGAATTAATCAAAGTCCTTAACGATTTAGAGGAAGGTAGAGTAAAACTGCGTGCCTTAGATATCGGCCCTTATCCTGGATTTAAGCGTCTTAATACAAAAAGAGATAGATACGTCTATGCCTATACCACAAAGGAAGACGGTACATTTTATATCAATATTACCACTGCTTTCAGGTTCTTGTTTGATAAAGAGTTCTCCTATTATTTAAAAGATGCAATTAAGAAGATTGAAAAAGAGATAGCCACTCAGGAAAAGACTCTGGGAAAGGCAACTTCTGAAGAGGTGAAGAGAAAAACCCAGCAAAAGATAGATGCTTTAGAAAAAGATAAAGCCTTCCTTGAGGATTATTCAACCGCAGTATTAACCCAAATAATTGTTTATGAATATATAGAAGCAGTATTAGGTCTAAGTCACCACCGGGCCGATCAATTAGAGAGAGAGTTTATGAGTTCCTATGCTCAAAGGAAAGGTCTTTCTGATTTAGACTTATTTATTTTAGATCACGCTGCTAAAGAAGGGGCAATTGAGTATTTATTCAGCCTAATTGGGAAAGAAGATATACCACAAGATACCCTCAAAGAATATATACAAAAGACTCTATTCTTACATTATCTTTCCAGCGATATACAAACAAGATTTCTTAACCACCAGGAAGCAATAGTAAGAGAATCAGCAGGACTTGCATTAGCAGATATTCAAAAAGTAGTAAAATCTTCCTTAGGAGAGGCAAGTATCCACAAGGGACAAGATATTAGAGGAATAGCCTACCAATACATACCTTATAAGCAGGAAGAGCTCTGTTATGAGGTCTACTATCGTTTAGGCAGAGCTATTGCCTCAGTAATGAAGGAAGAATTAAATAAAGGAGAAATCTCTATTGGGGTAGGAAAAGATGTGCGTATTCACTCATCCTATTTACAGAGAGCTTTAATTGAAGGATTAATCTCTAAAGGTGTAAATGTAATTGATATTGGCTTTAAATATACTACTACTCCTATGGTTTCAAATGTAGTCTATAGCTGGTCTGAATTAGATGGTGCTTTACAGGTTACTGCTTCCCACAATGATTTTACCTATAATGGCTTAAAGATTATCTTTGGTAAAGAGAATATGTCTGAAGAGTTAATCTCAAAGACATTTGGTGAAGCCTATAATGATGAGCTAGGTTATCAAGATTCACCAAAAGGTAGCTACAGGCAGAGAGACTACTGGTTAGATTATAAGCAAGAAGTAATAGATTTTATCCACAAGCAGTTTGAGGAAATAGAAGGTATTGATAGAGAAAGACCACTTAAAGGAAGGAAGTATGCAGTAGAAGGAGTAAATGGAGCAAATGGAGAGATTTTTGTGGAGATTTTA
>JAMWBQ010000124.1 GCA_023819315.1 Candidatus Omnitrophota bacterium | reverse complement strand
ATAAAATCGTTAAGAAAGAACGGCAAATAGAACGCTTTTTAGATAAAAGAGAATACCAACTCTGTCCTGTTTAAAATTTAACATCTTTGCTTGGTAAAAATTTAACATCTTGATTTAGTAATAACAGATTTTTGTTGTTCTTGGTTATTACCTCTAAAGTTAATCCTGTTTTTTTAATTTACAATAATTATGGGAATGGTAAAATAAATTTTATGATTAAAGAATATTTAGCTAATTTAGTTAATGTAATTCTACCGCCTACCTGTTTTGGTTGTGGAGAAAAGATAAATAGCGGTATACTATGCGAAACCTGTTATAGAAAAATTCAGCCAGTAAAACCACCCTTTTGCCGTAGATGCGGTAAAGAAATATCCCCACAAGAATCAACATTATGTTATCAGTGTCAAAAAAAACAAATATACCACAATATGCTTATCCCTTGTTTTTATTATAATGATTTAATAAAAAAACTTATTCATCTGTTTAAATACTCCCACTACGACTATCTTGGTGAATTCTTCTCTTCACTAATTATAAGACACCTTTCCAACTTAGGATTCTCCTATTCTAACTACGATTACATAACCTATGTTCCCTCTCATCGTTTGAGACTAAGAGAAAGAGAGTATAACCAGAGTTATCTTTTAGCAAAACATTTGAGTAATTTTTTTAAAATAACCTTTAACGATAAGATAATCTTCTGTAAGGAAATTAAACCATCACAAACAAAATTAGAAAAAAACAAACGTCAAGCAAATGTAAAAGATATATTTGAAGTTAAGGAGAACATCGCCAATAAAAGGATTATACTTGTAGATGATATAATCACTACTGGCTCAACCCTCTCGGAATGTAGTCGGGTATTAAAAGAGAAGGGAACCGCTTATATAACTTTAATAACGTTAGCTAAAGCATAATGAAAATATTAAGAAACTATATTTTAAAGGATTTTCTTTCTTCATTTTTCTTTTCTCTCTTATCTCTCACCTTGGTAATGGTTTTAGGTAATTTGATAAAAGTATCAGATATGGTAATTAGAAAAGGCGTCTCACTAACAGAATCTCTAAAAATATTTTCTCTCTTTATACCTTACATTTTAGGATTTACTCTTCCTCTATCTATACTCTTAAGTATACTTCTAGTTATGGGCAGATTGATTGCTGACAATGAACTTATTGCCATAAATGTTGCCGGCATATCTTTTACAAGAATATTGATTGTATTCGCTATTATTGGGATAATATTCAGTTTGACCCTTCTTATCCTTAACGATAAAATTGTGCCTCATTTTCATTACTATTATCGTCAGCATATTGCTAATATCTATGCAAAAAACATTACCGCTATAATTGAGCCAAGGGTATATTTGGATAACTTTACCAACACCATCATCTATGTTGATGATGTAAAAGAAAATAAACTAAAAAATATATTTATCTACGAAATAGATGATAAAGGGGCAAACAAACTTACCTATGCTAAAAGCGGCAATTTTGTTTTAGATAAAAGTATACTTAAGATGAAATTGGAAAACGGTTTTAGGGACGAAATCAACCCAAAGAATAAAAAAGAATTCTACAGATTAGACTTCCAGGTATTTTTTATAGATATTCCTTTACAAAAAGGAGAACAACCAGAAATAAAGAAGAAATCATCCGATATGAATATTAAAGAAATTAAAGATAATATAAATCACTTAAGAAAACTTAATATCCAACCTACCAAATTCCTCATAGAATTACACAAAAGGATAAGCCTATCTTTTTCCCCCTTGATATTCACAATATTAGGGTTTGGGATATCTTTAATTATCCGACACAAAGAGAAATCCATTAACTTCGGTGTAGCTATTTCTATTGCTGGTTTATACTATCTACTAATTTTACTGGGAGAGATAATCGTTACTCATAACCTCCTTACTCCTTTTATAGGTATGTGGGCACCTAATATATTGGTAGGTGCTATAGGTATATCTCTTATTCTTAAGAATGCGCATATTAGATAAATACATATTGAAAAAAGTTCTCTATAGTTATCTACTTATTTTAACTATTTTCATTGGCTTACACATTATCATTGAGCTATTTTCTAACTTAAACGATTTTTTAAATTCTAAAATACCTTTTTCTCTGGCAATAAAATATTACATTGCCCTATTACCCCTGATATTCTTAAGAACAAGCACATTAGCCATACCTGTAAGCATTCTCTTTTCTCTCGGTGAACTCAACAAAAATAATGAACTAATAAGTATTCGTTCCTGTGGGATAAGCATTGTGCGTTTATCTTCACCAATAATTATCTTTTCTATTATCATCTCTTTTTTCTCGCTCTTTATCCAGGAAAAAATTCTTTTATATTCCCAAAAAGAAGTTGAAGATATAAAACTCCAATATATAGCTAAATACTCTCAAGATAAAGAAGAAAATAACTTATTTTTCCGCGAAAAAAACTATTTATTTTTCGTATCAAAATTTTCACCACAAGAAAAATCTTTAAACGATGTGATAATCTTTAGAGAAGACTCTTTGGGTAACATCAAAGAAAAAATCGTGAGCAGAAAGATAATCTACCAAAACAATCAATGGCAAGGTTACGAGGTTATTCAATACCAATTAGATGAACAAAAGAGGATATTAGACAAACCTACATTTTGGGAGAAGAAAAAAATAGAGTTGAATATTGACCCTAAAACTATAAAGTTTAAAAAGAGCACCTTTTCTCAATATATGTCAATAAATTCTATTAGAAAGGAAATAGAACAAATAAAAGATACACAAACACCTTCTACCTTTTTTTATAACTTAGTTATAGATTATCATAGGAAAATTGCCGAACCTTTTTCTCATCTTTTTTTAAGTTTAGCTGTATTACCTTTTGCTTTAGAAATAAAAAGAAGAAAAGTTGGATTATCAGCTATAAGCACTGGATTTATATTTGGATTTACCTACTATCTTCTCCTCTCCATTAGCACTTCCTTAGGCAAATTAGGAATTATTATACCTTGGTTAAGTTGCTGGGTAGCTCCTTTAGCTTTCTCCCTTATAGGCATAACTGGAATTTTTCTCCTGCAATGAATTCTTATAGAAACGAGGAATCTTTAAGGATAGATGTGTTACTATTTCATAAGGTATCGTGCCTACCCAATTAGCTATATTCTCAACTTTAACTTCTAAATCCTTATTTCTACCTATAAGAACAACCTCATCACCAACCTTTACAGAAGATGTATCCTTTAAATTTACCATAATATGGTCCATACAAACTCTACCAACAACATCAAACAACCGATGGGAAACAATAACTTTACCTCTGTTAGAAAGTGCCCAGGGATAACCATCAGCGTAACCAACACTTACAGTAGCGATATAACAAGATTTAGAAGTAATAAAAGTTCTACCGTAACTTATACTTCTACCTTTTTCCACTCTTTTTATAAAAACTACTCTTGATTTTAAAGAAAGAATAGGCTCCACATCTATTTTTAAATTTGCTGATGGTTTTATCCCATAAAGAAGTATTCCCGGTCTAACCAAATTGAAATGAGATTGAGGATAATTAACTATCCCACAACTATTAGCGCAATGTATATACTTAAATTCTACACCTTCATTCTTTAATTGAGAAATTAATTGATTAAAGATATCTATCTGCTGTCTCGTAAATTGCTTGTCAACATCTGCTGAGGGGAAATGGGTAGCTAATCCTTCAATAAAGATATTTCTAAGAACTTTAAGGGAATCTATAAATTTAATTATATCTTTATACCACGGACCAATTCTACCCATCCCTGTATCTACCTTTATATGAACAGGCAGGCGTATATTCTTAGCTTTTGCACATCTATTTAAACGAGAGGCAAAATTAATATCCACTACAAGAGGAGTTATCCTATATCTAATAAACTCTTCTACGAATTGTGGCATTACCGCGGTTAAAACAAGTATAGGTTGTTTGATACCTTCTTTTCTCAGAGTAATTCCCTCTTCAAGACTACCCACACCAAAGAAATCTACTCCTTTCAAAGCTAACTCTTTAGCTATACGAACCAAACCATGGCCATATGCTTCTTGCTTTACCGTAGCCATTATCTTCGTTTTCTTATCAACAATATGTTTTATTCTATCTAAATTTCTTCTTAAAGCTCCCAAATCAATATCTATCCACAATTGTCTATACATATTCAACAAAGAAAAAATTTCTCATCAACTTTCAATAAAATTATAACTTTTATTTTCCATAGACCAATTACCATCGTTTATATACTTTCTGTTAAAGTTTATCATACTATCAAAGTATTTTCAACAATTAACGGCAGGAATTAGAAGCATAATAAACTAAAGAAACTTAATGATTCCCTAAAGAGTTTGAATACTTAAACTATTTATGATTGAAAGTTTATATTTACTTTGATACTCTGAATATATGATTATTAGGGGGATTGTTTCCCATTGAGAGGGCATATAATTTGATTAGGTAAAAACTACTCTGAACTAATTTTATACTTCTTCATCAAATCGTATAAAGTTGGTCGACTAACCCCCAACATCTTAGCAGCCAAACTTAGATTACCTTTACTTTCACCTATAGCTCTCTTTATAAATTTAATCTCTATATACTGGCGAGC
>JAMWBQ010000123.1 GCA_023819315.1 Candidatus Omnitrophota bacterium | reverse complement strand
CCCAAGAACCTGTTCTATAGCCTACATAGAAAGGTATTCCTAATACTATTGCGTAGAGAATAAAAAATATACCCGCCTTGGTTACCGCTACCCTTATATCCATAAGCCGGTGTCTAATAATAGCGTAGGCTATTACTAAAGGATAGAAACAAATAAAAGGAACTCCCAAAGGATATAGAGGTATATCAAAAGCCAAAGGAAAAGTAGTAGAAGAAGGTAAAAAGCCAACAAGAGAAGAAAGAAAAATATATTTTATTTGTTCTCTACGAACTGATTTTGTTCTCTTGTAAGCTTGAAGAAGTTTATAATGCCCCCAAATTAAAACAGCAGTATACATTAAAACAAATAAATAGAAAAATATACTTTTAGAAGTCTCATAGAATCTGAAACACAATTTAGGCTTTACCTCCGTAATAAATAAAGGTGTAAAATTAACAAACAATAAAATTATTACAAGCAATAAAAAGGGGAAAAATCCAATTCTTCTATACCCAATATTCAAAAATGAACAAATAAAAAGATAAAAAGCTAAAGGCATAAGTATCGAGCCTGTGTAAGAAACCTTTAACCAAAATATTGCTACCTCTTTAGAACTCGCCATCACTAAAAAAGCTCTCCCCAAACTCCAAAGGAATACTGTAAAAAGCAGAGCTGCGCTAAATATCCTTAAATATTTTTCCTTAACTTTTCTCCCCAACAAAAAACAGAATAATAAACTAAATATTGCAATTATAACCATTGAAAATATATATAATACCTCTCCTCTCATTTTAAAAACATACTCTCCTCATTCTAAGAATTTATTTATTCTCGGATAAATTCTATCCTTTTCTCCCACAAGTAAACTCCATCTCCCTCCAAATGTTCCATATTTTAATATAACTCCTGTATCTCTAAAACCAAATATGTCGGTAAAAAAATGCTTGGCGCTCCTATCATTAGCATCACAAGTTGTAAATATCGCATATGTATTTATCCTAATACAATGTTCTAACAATACTTTTGTAATTTCTCTATAAGCAACATATCCATTCAAAGTATTAATATAAGGGGCAAATAACTCTGCATAATGAAACCTTGCGGGATCCTCTACCTTAATATGTCTGGATGTATTTTCCTCCACAGCTAACATGCAAGGGAGAAAATGATGAGGAATATACCAAGTATACCTAGCAAAAGAAATAATTTCTTCTTTATTATAATTATTGTATACTAGAAAAAAATCTGAATAAAGGGTAAATAAACTATCTATCTTTATATCAAAATTAAAATTGTTTAATATTTGCTTAGCAAACTCCTCTATTTTGCCTATTTTTTTTAAGGAGGTAGTTTCTTCAATAGTAAATTTACCTCCCTCAAATTTGTATTTTACAAGTTTTTTTTTACGTGCTTTAAATAAATATTCATCTATCAATTCTATCTCTGTAAATTTAGCACATAATATAATCCTCTCTATATTTTTAAAATTCCTATAACCAAAAGGAGTAAAAAAATAAACTATTCCATCATCTCTAACATATCTCCTCACTAAATCTAATTCTTTCAAATATTCTTTAGGATATTCAACATTTAATAAATCCTCAAAGGTTAGATTAGTTGTGCTAAGATATCGCGAGATTTTTGACAAATCTATTATGCATAAAATTTCTCTTAAACTTTTCTTAGTGTGCGGTATATTAACTAAGGGTATTATTCTTACCCAAGGATAAATATTTTGAATTTGACAAGATAAATTAATAAAATTACGAGACAAAAAGATACACTTTATATTCCTATCTTTCAAAAAATATTCTATAACCTCAAAGATATTATTTTTTTGCTTTCTTACTCTCCCATACATAGTTTACAATTTCTCTTACCTTACTGATTTTACTAAGGAAATCTCTTTGGGGGATTTGGACTTTAAAATACTCTTTAATCTGAAAAATTATCTCTACTGCCTTAAAAGAATCCATCCCTAAATCCTCAACTAAATTAGAATCTAAATCTATCTTCTTAATATCAACTCCCAACCTATCGCTAAGGATCTCTTTTATCTTACTAATCACCTCTTCCTTACTTATCTTATTTTCATTAATTGGTTTACTCATTTCACTACCTCCCTAGAAATGAGTAAATATTCATATATTGGCTATTTTTTCTTAATCTTTTTTATCTTTTCAAAACTATTATCCTCTACTAATCCTGCACAGTTGCGAAATCTTGCTACTGATAACCCCACACGGGGAGCCCATTCTAAAAGTTCCTTTACCTGTTCTGGATTTACTTTACCTAAATTATAATTGCCTTCCCATCCTCGCCACAATAAAATTAAAACCTCCCCTAAACAAGCATATATCTCTTCCTTATTCAAGCCTATATTCATATTTAAATTTATCCCTTTAAGATAGGCAATACCTGAATTTATTACTACTACATCATCTCTATTAATAACATCGTAAGAAACATTTGGCGGTTGAGCAGTATCTATTATAATCGTTCCCCTATCTATATGGAAAGGTTTCAAAATCCCTTCAGTTGCACTTGCCACAGTAATAATAAAATCCGCCTTAATAAATTCTGGTAAATCGTAATAATGTTCCCACGAACCCCTACACCCTTTTTTAATTGTATCTACTAAATCTTCCAATTCATCTTTCCTTTTATCAATAAGGATAATCTTCTTAACTTCCGAAGCTAATATCTTGGAGCATGCTGAACCCACAGAACCTGCTGCTCCAATTATTGCCACCACAGCATCTTCTACTGCCATATCAATTTTCTTAGCACACTTACGAAGATTTTCTATTATTAATGCTCCTGTATAAGCGTTACCCGTAGTTAATCCAATCTTTACTTTATCTTTTAAATATAATCCCCCATCTGTAGCGATTGAACTAAATATGCTCCCAAACCAATAAGTTTACAACCCAATCTCTCTGCAAGTTTAACTGTTTTTAAAACTTTCTTCTGTGCTAATTCCGGATAATTCAACATCTGCTCAGCTGTTAAAGGACATATAACTATTATTTCTCTAACTTCTTCTCCTGAGGATAATTTAAAACCTGTAATTTGCGGACCTACAAGAGGATTAAAAATCTTAAGGATATCTTTAACAAGAAATTTTGGCAAAAATTTCGCCCACGCATATCTTTTTTCTACATCTTTTGCTTCCGGTGGATGAATAAGAAAAGCAAAAATATTCTCCCTCCTCATTTTCCCTCCCACAAATTTGTTCTCATTGATACATCACTTCAAACCCATAACGTTTCGATATCCTACCTATCTCTTCTAACTTCTCTATATTTATATTATCTCCCAAAGAGAATTTTTCAAATCTTTTCTCTAAACACAAAAGTATTGTTTCTGCCATACAAGCATACATTATATTTTGAGGTAATCCTATACCAATGCCTAAATACTTTATATCAAAAGGTATCTTTATAAGCCCTCCTTCAATAAAAGTAACATCTTTACGAGAATCAATATCCCCAATAATATTTTTAGGCAAAGAAACATCACAAACGATCGCACCAGATTTAAAATCATTAATATTTAAAATAGCTTGCGGAGAACTTGTAGTAATAATTACTATATCCGCATCTCTAATCGCTCTATTATTATCATCTTCTATAATTACCTCAATAGAATTAAGTTTAAGTATACTCTCCTTTAACTTCTCTAATTTTTCTCTATGACGAGCGGTTAAAAATATCTTAGATGCATAGAAGGATAACTTTCTCGCACAAAGTGACCCAATAGACCCTCCTGCTCCAATTATAGCTACTTTTGACCACTTTAAATTCTTACCCTTAACTTTTGTCATATCAAGTACTGCCTTTAATACAGCGTAGGCTGTGTATGTATTCCCCGAAGTAACAGGAACTCTACTTCTATTAGCGATCGTAATACCTTTATCTCCTACAACAGAGGCAAATCCTCCTAATCCTACGATTTTTGCACCTAAGCTTTCAGCAATTCTAACTGCTGAAATTATTTTATTCAAAACTAACCGTTCGTCTAATGATAACATCTGACGAAGAAGAAGGGGAACACCAATAAAGTACCCTTTTATTTTTTCATCAATACTTGGCGTAAGATGAGCTTCGCAAACTTTAAATGGCTTACTCCACTTTAAACTTCTTTCTAAAAACCATTTAGGTGTGATCCTAAAAATCTTACAAGAATTAACTACATCATCTATATTTAAAGGATGAATAATAAAACCAAATATATTCATAATCTATCTAAAATACAATTATCTTTCTTAGAAACTGCGTAAGCAAATGGTAAAAAATAATGGAAAAAAAAATTTTCCGTAGAGTTAAATTCATTGTTGCCCAAGAAAAAATCAATAAGCGCTTCTCTTAAACGAGCAATTTCTTTCTTGCGAGAAAATGAGGATGTATTTTTTAAAGTTAAATCTATCAATTCCAACGCCCGAAAAAATGCTCTCTCAGCATAGTTAGAATTGTCTCCCCTTCTCCAATTAAATGCCTTCATAATCTCACTACCGATATTTGCTATCTGTTCTAAAAAACTTAATTTCTCCCAACGATTAATTAAAGATACTTTAAACTCATTCATGGGATAATTTTTTCTTTAACAATCGCAATTATTTTTTTACGAACCAGTTCATCTTCAACTCTATAGCTTCTGTTTCCTTGAGAAGGAC
>JAMWBQ010000022.1 GCA_023819315.1 Candidatus Omnitrophota bacterium | reverse complement strand
TTTGGGATTATTTTTTATATAAAGAAACAAAGTAGTCTATGGAACGATTATAAGTTCTTTCCTCTTTCGTAGAGAAGAAACATGCTGGCAATTCTCTATGAGAAAGATGATAACGGATACACTCACAACAAACCCCTTTACGCGAACACTTAGGATAAGAACAACTACAAAAGCTTAAATTTCTTTCTTTATTCTGGCATTCCATTTTTGTATTTTCCCTTTATCTCCTTAAGTCTCTTCCTCAATCTTATTCTTACCCATATAGGAAGGCGATCAATAAAAACAATCCCATTAATATGGTCAATTTCGTGTTGTAAAACTACAGCCAATATGCCTGAAGCCTCTATAGTTAAAGGCTCTCCTCTCTCATTCAAATAAGAAACCCACACTTTACTTGCTCTCTTTATATTAATGTATAAGCCAGGAAAACTTAAACAACCCTCCTCAAACTCTGTGCTTCCTTCCCTCTTTAATATCTTAGGGTTAATTAACTTAAGAATCTCCTTACCAGAATTAACCACAACTAAACTTACATCTAATCCCGCCTGATTAGCAGCAAGTCCCATCCCATCGCAATTCTTCATTAAAACGCACATCTCATCAAGCAACTTACGAATTTCATCGTTAACTTCTTTTACCTGCTGGCATTTAGTCCTCAGTATCTTCTCACCCCAAAAATGTATTCTTAACTTTGTTTTTTTCATCTACCTCTACTAATTTAACATTTAATTTCTTTATCTCTTCCTCATTATACAAACCGTAAGAAAGAACAATTATCCTATCACCTTTGCATCCTGAACGCGCAGCTGGGCCATTTAAACAAACTATACCACTCCCCCGCTCTCCCTTAATAGTGTAAGTAGTTATTCTACTACCGTTATTTAGATTAAGAACCTCTACTCTTTCCCCCGCTAATATATCCGCTATCTCCATTAGTTCCTCATCAATAGTTATACTACCACGATAGTTAAGCTGTAAATCGGTAATATTAAGATAATAAATTTTTGATTTTAACATTATCCTAAGCATAACTAATTCTCCCTTTTAACTATGCGGTAAGTTAAAGAGGCAATTATGTACTCTTCGTCAGTGGGTATAACTAATATTTTTGTCTTAGAAGAAACTTTACAGATACTCTTGGATATTTTCCTAATTATATCGGGATTGTTTTCTCCAATACCAGCAGTAAAACAAATAGCATCTACTCCTCCTAAGATAAAATAATATGCACCTATGTATTTTTTTATCCGATAAATAAACATATCTAAAGCCAACCTTGCTTGTTTATTGCCTTTTTTTATTTCTTCTTTCAATACTCTCACATCGTTACTTATACGGGATATTCCCAGCAATCCACTCTTCTTATTTAAAATCTCATCTACGCAAGGTATAGATAAATTCTCCTTCTCCATAAGATAAAGCACACTAGCTACATCTATATCACCACAACGAGTTCCCATTATTAAACCTTCTAAAGGTGTAAAACCCATAGAAGTATCTATCGACCTACCTCTATCAATGGCAGTGATACTGCAACCGTTACCTAAATGGCAAGTAATTAATTTTAATTTACTTAAAGGTTTTCTTAGTATCTTAGATGCCTGTATGGCTACGTATTGATGTGATGTTCCATGAAATCCATATCTACGAATACGGTACTTATCATAATATTCTAATGGTAAAGCGTACAAATAAGCATAATCAGGAATAGTTTGATGAAAAGCTGTATCAAACACAGCCACCTGCTTAACTTTTGGTAAAGTAGATGTAACTGCTTTTATCCCCTCCAAATTAGCCGGATTATGTAAAGGTGCCAACTTGGCACACTCTTCTATCATAGTCATAACCTCAGGATTAATTATCTGGGGATAACGAAATTTTTCTCCTCCATGAACAACGCGATGACCTATTGCTTTAATCTCATCAAGATTTTCTAATACTTTACTCTCCATTAGAGAAGAAAAAACCTTTTGCATTCCCTCAGTATGAGAAGAAATAGTTGAATTTTCCTCCCCTATTCTTTCAATTATACCTTTGGAAAGTAATTTCCCCGTAGGAAAATCATAAAGTTTATATTTTATAGAAGAACTACCACAATTTATCGTAAGTATTTTCATCTTTTCTGTGCACGGACAACAGTAACAGCTGTACAATCTATAATATCCTCTGAACTACATCCTCTGGATAAATCACTAAAAGGTTGAACTGTCCCTAAAACTATAGGGCCAACCGCTCTACCCTTAGCTAAACGTTCGGTGAGTTTATAACATATATTACCGGCATCAAGATTAGGAAAAATTAAAACATTTGCCCGACCGGCAACCTCGCTATTAGCGCACTTAATTTTAGCTACCTCAGGAACAATAGCAGCATCAGCTTGTAACTCCCCGTCTATGAGGAGAGTATTATCCTTAGATATGGCAATGCTTACTGCCTCCTTAACCTTATCTATCCATCTTCCCTCAGCACTTCCTTTAGTAGAAAAACTCAATAAAGCTACGCGTGGACAAATTCCCAAAATATCCCTGGCAAATCTAGCATTAGCAATAGCAATGAGAGCTAACTGTTCACTATTAGGATAAGGTATCACTCCACAATCAGCATACAAGAATAAACCATTCTCTCCATATTTACAATCGGGAATAAACATTATAAAACAACTAGATAATATACCAACTGAGCGGTCAATCTCTAAACAATTAAGGGCTGCTTTTATCACTGCTGATGTAGTATATACTGCTCCGGCAACAAACCCATCAGCATAACCCAATCTCGTCATCATAGCTGCATAGTAAAGAGGGTTCTCCATAACCTCTCTTGCCTCCTCTAAACTAATACCTTTGATTTGTTTCCTTTCATAAAAAATATTAGCAAATTCTTCTTGCTTCTCTGATTCTAAATTTTCAGGAGTAAGAACAAGAGGATAAGCTATCTTCTCTTTCTCAATATATTCTACAGCTTTTTTTACTCGTTCATCAGCGTACTCAGGGAAAACTATCTTTTTAGGTTCTCTTTTTGCCTTCTCTCTTAAACTCAACAATATATTCTCCATACCACCTCCCCTCTAAAATAAAAAAACAAAAATTACAACCCTTCCTTTTAACTTCTCAGTATATAAATTTAATCTTTACACTTACGCCATACGATGAAAATGCTTCTAAGCAAAACAATTATTAAAAATATTATCACAAACTCATCTATTATTCAAGAAATTTATAAAGTAAAACATAATGTTAATATGACTGTTAACGCAATAAAAAACAAAAATAAAAGGGAAGGTGAATCTAAAGAAATAGCTAATTATTCCAATAAACCTTTAAAAACTATCTCTTTATTATTTTAGCAGGTTGCCATTTACCTTTACTAAATAGATAGGGGAAAAACATTTTTCTTGTGGTCTCTAATATAAAAGTTGTTATACCGGGGATCAGTGATAAAAACCATCCCTTTAACGAGAGGGCAATAGTATTAAACAAGCTTCGGCCTAAACCTGTATATATAACCAAAATTTGCAGGCAAAATGCAATTAGAACTGCCTTAATTAAAGCTCTATTCTTAAATATCCCTAATTTAAATATAGTTATTTCATCGGACCTTGCGTTAAAGGCTACTAACCATTCAAATAAAACTATACTACAAAAAGTTATTGTGCGTGCCTCTTCAAGCCCAAATTTATCTAAACTAAACTTGAATACTAAAAAAGCTCCTATACTTAAATAAGATGCTAAAACTATAATTCTCATAACCATACCAGGATAAATAATCCCTACCTTAGGATGGCGTGGGGGAAAATCCAATTCATTTCCAACTTTTGGCTCAAGTCCAAGAGGTATAGCAATTAAAGAGCCTGTCACAAAGTTTATCCATAGAATTTGAATAGGAAGTATTGGTAACTTACCAATAAAAAAGATAGAAAGAAGAAGTGTAAATAATTCTCCAAAACAGGTAGTAAGTAAAAACAATACAGCATTACGCAGACGATTAAAAATAACTCTTCCTTCTTCAATAGCCGAAACAATAGAGGCAAAATTATCATCAGCAAGTATCATATCAGAAGCTTCTTTCGCTACATCTGTTCCACTTAAACCCATAGCTATACCTACATCGGCTGATTCTAAAGCTGGGGCATCGTTAACTCCATCTCCTGTCATTGCTACAATATCTCCAAGCTTTTTAAATGATTTTACGATTTTTAACTTGTGCAATGGCTCTATACGTGCAAATACTGAAACTGTCTTAACTTTCTCACTCAACTCTTCATCTCTCATTTTATATAAATCTTCACTTGTAAGGACTTCTCTTGTATATATACCAACTTCTTTAGAAATAGCCTTAGCCGTTAACTTGTTATCACCGGTAACCATAACCACCCTGATACCTGCTTTCTTACATAACTTAACTGCTCTAATAGCTTCCTGACGAGGAGGATCAATCATACCAACCAAACCTGCAAAGCTAATTTTACCTACAATATCATTTTCAACGATAAACTTCTTATCGGGCGATAATTCACAATAACCAAAAGCAAGTACTCGCATAGCATCATCAGCCATAATATTTACTGCCTCAAAGATTTTTAACTTAGAAGACTCACTTAAATTAGTTAATGATAAAATCCTTTCTGGAGACCCTTTTAGATAAACCATAAGTTTGTTCCCTCTTTTATGAAGTGTTGCCATATACTGCTTTTCACTCTGAAAAGGTATTTCACTTAGGCGAGGATAAGATTTTTCCAAATCACTTTTTCTAATACCTGCTTTTAGCCCAATAAGTAAAAGAGCTATCTCTGTAGGGTCACCAATAAGTTCTTCTTTCTTGTCGTCCTCCTTAACTATTGCGTCATTACATAGTATACCTATCTCAAGAAAATTTTTTAGTTCGGCATCCTTTAATACTTGTTCTGTTACTTCCCTTAGTTGATAATTGTAGAAAATGAGTTTCACTGTCATTTGATTCATAGTTAAAGTCCCTGTTTTATCTGTGCATATAACTGTTGTTGAACCTAATGTCTCAACTGCAACAAGTTTTCTAATTATCGCATTACGTTTTGCCAGCTCGCTCATACCTATAGCCAAAACTACCGTAATCACTGCTGGTAAACCTTCAGGGAGAGCAGAAACCGTTGCAGACACAGATAACATAAATACTTCCATCCAACTCAATCCTCTACTTAAACCTATAACTTTAAGGATTATAACAATACCTATTGTAATAACAATCATCCACTTCCCTAAGATATCTATACTTCTCTGTAAAGGTGTTTTTTCCGACTTTATTTCTTTTAAAGCAGAAGCAATTTTACCCATCTCTGTATTCATACCCGTAGCAATAACTACTGCTATTGCTCTACCATAGGTAACTATTGTTCCCATATATAACATATCTTTGCACTCAGATATTGACGCATTTTCAGGAATAGTATCTATATGTTTATCAACAGACACAGACTCACCGGTTAAAATAGACTCATTTACTTTTAAATTAGCTAATTCTATAATTCTTGCATCTGCAGGGATTTTATCTCCGGATTCTAATATAATAATATCTCCCGGTACAAGTTCTTTTGAAGGTATTATTTTTATTTTCCCTGCACGTTTTACTTTTGCCTTAGGACTAGCAAGTTGTTTTAATGATTCTACAGCTTTTTCTGCCCTTCCTTCCTGAATAAAACCAACTATTGCCATAAATATAATAACCCCTAAAATAACAAATGCATCGGTATAATTAGATAAAATAAATTTAATTATAGAGGCAATTATAAGGATATAAACTAACGGGTTTAAAAACTGTCGGAAAAAAATAATTAAAGCATGAGTTTTCTTTTTTGTAACGAGATCATTATATCCGTATTCTTTAAGACGAACCTTCACCTCGCCATCTTCTAATCCCTGGGATTGAGTTTTTAAAACATTTAAAACTTCTTCAGCCGGCAAAGCACACCATCTTCTATCCATAAAATATCTCCCCATTAAAAAATTATTCCTTGTGGTGATTCTTTTGCTAAAAGACAATCAATTTCTTTTTTACTTAACAATCTCTCTTTAGGAATATCTAATAACTCACTAACTGTTTCAAGGCAATGTGCCCAAGATTGTCGGTTAACAAAAAGCATACCATCTATGTTAAGTGTTCCTCCTTCGTTAATATATCCAAGGACACGGGTGTGTTTACCTGTATTAACTGATTGTAACAATCCCTGTATCCTACCTAGGCGAGTGTGAGTTACGAATAAACGAGCAGAAACATAAGGAGGATAAAATTTATCCAAAATATTTTGAGGATGGATAATAGTTTCTTCAAATTTATTCTTTGGTCTGCTAAATCTACGTGGTTCAAAAAGATAGATTACCGAATGAGCAATTTTATTCTCTTTTAGTCTCTGAGATGCCTTTAAAACTTCTCTTAGCTGATAAGAACCTATTGCTGTAATTATTATCTTGAGGTTATCTTTTTTATAACCAGCATCCTCAATCTTTATTCCCCCTTCTTTAACTAACTTTTCTGCCTGTACAGGTTTAAAATAAATCTCTACTTCATTCTTAGGTACTACCACTGTCCAAATTTGACTATGAGTCTGATAGATATGCCCAATTAAAAATGAGGCAACATTAAAATCTGGTGGGAAAACAACTCTTGATATATATGCTGGCTCTCCCATTAATGCTTCACAAAGCATAGGATCTTGGTGAGATTGTTCATTCTTCGCATTCTCGTAAGTATGGGAAGTCAATATAACCGGAATGGAAAGCCACCTCTGCTTTCTACCTACTTCCATACAATTCTTGGTAAAAATAATCTCTTGTCTGATTATTCCATGCATCTTTACCCCAAAAGCCTCATAAGTAACAATTATACTTATACCCCCCTTATTAGCTAAAGCTGTTGAAGCAACTGCTTCCTCATTTAAAGCGGTTATAATTGCTCCATCTAAAGCTTCACTTATCCCTGCTTCTGGACAAGTAACTCTATGTTTAAATACTGTCAAACTCTTTTCCATACGGTTTGAGGATAACTCATCGGGATTACCTACACGTACTCTAAGATGTGGATTTGCCTTACAAATCTCTACAAACATTTCATCTACTGCTCTCATAGGGGAAACTACTTCTCCAACTTTTTTAAATATGGGGTTTACGATTTTTTTAAGTTTAACATCTCTTACTACTAACGGATTATCTTTTTCCTTAGATCTATTTTTATGTGATTGAAATATTAACGATGTCCTCTCTAATTCCTCTTTAGGCACGTATAAAACTTTAGCACCTGCATTGAATCTTTTTATTGCAAGGGGATCTATCTTCCTACCGATGGGAAGGTTATGAGCAGCATTTGTCCCCTGTCCATAAAAACCATAACCTTTAATAGTGGTAGCTATACCGTAAGGCAATCTTACAGGATACTTTGATTTACCAGCATGGATTCTATTGGCATATTCCTGAAGTTTAAATTCCATCTCAATAATTGCCCATGTGTATGATGCCGGATCTTTCCCATCAATATCAAAGGGTTCAAATCCATTTAAAATAAGATGTTTCTTAAGCCAGCTTGTTCCTCCCATCATATTCATTGTTGTGCGTTGATCAATCCTTCTTCCATTATTAATCATAATCGGCACGACCAATCCACAATCCTCATCCCTCCACCAACGAGATGACCAATCCGGTCCGCGTTGCTCTTCAAAAGCACCATCACTTAAGAAAGCAACTAACCTCTCACCAGATAAAGGTAAATGCACATACTGTAAACCTACAAATCCAAGGTAACCACCTTCCATAATCCCACCTGCGGTATGAGCATTTACGTGACTGCCACGGGGAGAATCTTGTTTACCATTTTTACTGATGCGGTAAGCATAAAAATCTTGCACAAATTTACTTAAACCCTCATCGGAAATATTGTAGCGTTTTGCATGTTCGGGAGTAAGGTTATTTACTAAAAGATTAACGCAATCTATGCCCGAAACAGCGTGTCCCTGTTCTATTACCCAGGCGCGAGTATGACCGGTTAGAATATTTGCCGTCAAATAACCCACATAAGCAGGGACAATATTTAAAGCGCTACCTGTATGACCTTCTGGCCAATCTTTAAAATCTTCTAACTGCAAAGCTCTACCATCGAGATAAACATTTTTTGCATAAGTATCATGCACAACTAACCACATTGCTGCGCTAGTTAGACGATCAGCGTAATAAAGCAACTGATAAAAATCTACACCATCTCCCTTAATGTTAAATTTATCTAATTTGTTTTTAAGTGCTTTTATTTTTTCTATAGTTTTAGATGTATGCTTAATACACCCATAACCCTTCTTCCATCTCCCAAAATAATCCTCTTTTACTTTCATTAACACCCCCTTGGATAAGAAAATACTCCTATCAAAGTGTATTTTATCAACTTTAACTACAAATAAAATTTAAAAATAAAAATTCTAGGGAGATAAAACTTTATCTATAATATTCCTTATAATTCTTGCTGGTTGGTTATCTTCTAACGATTGGTTATCTAAAAATGAGCCATTAGGGGGATTGTTAGATTTATTCTCTTCCTCACTATCAAAAACTTTCTTAAGAGCTTTCTCCAATTCTTCACCAACCCTACTCTTTATAACATTAATACCTATCAAACTTACATCAGGTCTAAAAGAAATAGAACTTCCTTTTCCCAATACCTTTAAGGGGAACTCTATCTGTTGAGATTTATTCAATATTATATTCATTTGAGGAACAGCTTT
Organism: Candidatus Omnitrophota bacterium; assembly: GCA_023819315.1. Lineage (GTDB taxonomy): Bacteria > Omnitrophota > Gorgyraeia > Duberdicusellales > 4484-171 > JAMWBQ01. The sequence continues at coordinate 12,277 of JAMWBQ010000022.1, read as the reverse complement.
AACCATACTCAATGCTAACTCTTGGGGGATAACAAATATCCCTTCGATCTCATACCTTGTATCTAAACTTGCTTTACCTTTACCTTTGAAAAGGAAACTATCCGCTCCAATATCTATTGTATCCATTAACAAATTTTTACCTATCATTTCTAAATTTAATCTAAACTCAGTAAAAATAGTATCTTTTTGTTTAAGTTTTTTCTTAAAATTTTCAGGCAAGTTTTCTTCAACGATTTGTGACAAATTAGGGATAATCTTTAGCTTATCTAAAACCATCTTAAGAATATTTATATCAGTTAAACAGCCATCTTTTATCTCTAAAATTCCCTGAGCGTTTAAGTTAGAAATAAAATTATGAGCATCTAAACCTTGACCATTAATTTCCAAATTGCTAAATATTAAGCCATTAATCCTTACAGGAGAAGCTTTTTGTTCTAAAACCTCACCAATATCTATACTTTCAATTATCAGTTTTGCCTTATATTTCTGTTTATTTAAATAATTTTCCATATCACCTGAGAGTAAAATCTTACCTTTGTTAACAAAAAACGAAATTTCATGAACAATTAAATTCAAATCATCTATACTGAATTTAGCTTGAAAATTGTCTAAAGGAGTAGTTAATCCCTCTAATCTTAATTTGCCATCTAATAATACTGCCTCCCCTTTTAAATCCATTAATCCTTGTTTTCCCAGGGATAAGATTTCTATAGATGAATGTAATTTACCCGAAATAATTTGCCGAAGAGGGAAACTACGAAATTGAGGCAATGAATCAAAAATATCTTCAAAAGATATAGAGGAAAAATCAACATTTATAATAACATCTTTAAGCAATAAAATAAAATTAGCAATATCTATCTCTCCTTTACCTAAAATATTAATATTAGGAACTTTACTAAAAAGTGCCAAACTTAATTCTAATGAAAATGGTTTATTTAAAGAAAAATTTTTTATTCCTAATTTTATATCTTTAAATTCAACCGATATATTAGGCTCTAATAGATAATCTACATATCTAATGTGAGCTTTTTCTACAAATAATTTATTTATCAAAAATGCAGGGACAAATTGTGAAGATGAAGTTTTCTTATATAGAGAGGGACTTGTTTTTTCATCGTTATCTTTTTCATATTTTTCACTAGTATATAAAGCTTGTAAATTAATTCTACCATCTCTAAGTCTGACTATATTTATATGGGGATTATAGATTTCAATATTTAAGACTCTTAGCTGTCGTTTAAAAATTATATCCTTAATAGAAATTCCCAGGTAAATATCTTGGATAGACAATAAATTATCTTTACCAAATTCAGGAAGTTCATTTAATTTTAAATCTTTGATATTTATTTGTATCCCTTTCCTAAACGAAATAGCTAATTTAATATAGCTAAAATCTATGGGACGACCGATGCTTTCTTGAAAATAGGCTAAAATTTGTGGTTTAAACCGGTTTATATCAAATGTCCTTATAAAAATTAAAATACCGATTACCGATATAACGATTATTAATAGGAAGAGAATAACCAATATTTTAAAAATTTTCTTCATCAAATTTTAGATTAGATATAGATTAAGAAATCTAAGTTTTTAATTTTAAATATTACTTACTCTATAGGTATAATGATTTTTTGCCCTACTCTTAATTTATTAGGGTCTTTTATCCTATCTTTATTTAACTCATACAAATATCTCCAACGATGAGCTGCTCCTAACTGTTCCTTCGCTATTTTTGATAAACTATCTCCTTTTTGAACAGTATACTCTTTGGTAGAAACTTTAATTTCACCTTCTATCTTCTTCTCCTCCTCAACAATAAATTTACCCTCCTCTATTTCTCTTGCTTCCGGAATAGGTGGCTCACCACGATAAGGAAGCATTACTTCCTCTACTTCGGCAATTATAAAGTGCGCATTCCTATCTTTCTGCATACCTACCAAATCGTTCAGAGGAGCTACCGCATCTAATTTGCCTCTACTAATAATCTTTATGCGATCCTCGGGAATACCATTCTCTAACATAAATTTTTTAACTGCTTCCGCACGTCTCCTCCCCAATTTCTCATTATAAGCTTCCGAACCGCGTCTATCGCAATTTCCCGTTACAAGAATACTAGTTTGTGTATCTTTTTTAAGTGTTCTTAATGCATCCTGTAATATCTTTATCGCATCATCGCGTAAATCAGATTTATCGTAATCAAAATAAACTTTTACATTTTTTACTATTCTTTTAATAAGTAAAGATGGCCTTAACTCTTCAGGTTTGGGAGGAGGTAACTCCTCTGCTCTATAATCAAAAATTATCTTATAAACGTATATATAACCGCGATTACCCCAAGGTTTTATCTTCCCCGGCTGTGTTGGCCACCACCAGTAACCACCCTTCTCAGTATCCTCTACAGGACCTGGTTTAGCATCTGTTGGCCACCATTCAAAGCGTTTCTGTAACTCCTCAAGCTCCCTTTTTTTACGTTCTTCCCTACTCAAGCTTTGTGCATAAGAGTGGGTAATTAAAAAATAAAATAAAAATAAACCGAGCAATCCTATAATTGTTTTTTTCTTCAACATAATAATCACCCCCAAAAAATTTACTTAACAATTTCTAATAATAGAATATAATATTTTGGATGCGTTACACATTTATTGATGATAAAGGAACTTTTATCTTTAAAAATCCCCACCAGATAGCTTATCTATATCTTCCTCTTACTAACCAAGAAGGAACGATTTTAAGTTGTATCTCCCCTTATTTAGCCGGAGATATAAAAAGAGATAACGAAACTTTTCTCACTCCTCCAGCTACCATAGAAGATATTCAGCACTCTTTATTTTGCCGAAGAGAATTCTTTTTAAAGATACTCTATCCTTATCAAGATATAATCAGATTGTCATTATCTGCCGAAAGTATCTTAGAGGTAGGATTATTATATCATAAAATTAAAAAAATATATAGATTATTTACTGCTGAGATTATAAATTTTGTCCCTTACGATTTAAATGTAGAGGTTATGTGGATAAAAATAAAAAATATAAAAGACAATATAAGATTTATACCTACATTCTTCCTCCCCCTATATGGAAGGAGTGAAAAAAACTTAAGAGACCACAGACATGTAAGTTCTCTACTTAATCGTATTCAATTATTAAAATATGGAATAATTCTTAAACCAAAGATGGTTTTTGACGAGAGAGGTCACCGCATAAATAAAACCTCATATTTTGTATTAGGTTATAAAGATAGAAAACACCCACCTATAGGCCAATTCCCTACTCTGTTGGCTTTCTGTGGAGAAAAAGGTAACCTTCTCTATCCTGAAGCAGTATTTGGTAAAATTAATCCTGTAAAGAAAAAGAAACCAGAATTTGATGGTAAAGAGGTATGTGCAAGTTTTCGCTTTGAAGAAGAAAAATTAAACGGTGAAGTTAACTATATCATTATTATGGGTATAACCGATAACGAACGGGAGATAAAGGATACATTTACAAAATTAGATAGTTTAGATAAAGTTAACGATTATCTTAATAGGACTAAACTATACTGGCAGAATTTAACGGGTAAATTACATTTTGATTTCAAAAATAAAAATTATAATAACTGGCTTAAATGGGTTATCTTGCAACCAACTCTAAGAAAATTATTTGGCTGTTCGTTCCTTCCTCATTTTGATTATGGTAAAGGTGGTAGAGGATGGCGTGACTTATGGCAGGATGCTTTAAATCTTCTCATTATAGAACCTGATAAAACAAAAAAATTAATTATTCACAACTTTGAAGGTGTAAGAATAGATGGCTCTAACGCTACCATAATTACAAAAGAAAGCAACTTCATACCTGATAGGAATCGTATAACAAGAGTATGGATGGACCACGGCATCTGGCCATATTTAACTTTAAAAGAATACATCCATTACACAGGAGATATAGATATTCTCTTAAAAGAAACTACTTATTTTCGCGATGCACAGTTAAAAAGGGCAAAAGAATTAGATAATTTTTGGGAAGAGAAAGAACCAATACTAAAAACTAAAAACAATGGTATATATCTAGGAAGTATCCTTGAACATATACTTGTGGAGAATTTAGTTCAATTTTTTAATGTTGGTGAACATAACTTTATAAAATTAGAGAATGCCGACTGGAATGATGGATTAGATATGGCTTCTTGGCGAGGAGAAAGTGTTACTTTCAGTTGTATGTATGCTTCTAATTTAAAAGATATCTGCTCTATTTTAGAAAAAATTAAAAATAAAAGAGAAACTGTAGAATTATTTCAAGAATTAACTTTACTGTTAGATAGGTTAACCAAACCTATAGATTATGATAACTATAAAGAGAAACAGGCCATTCTTGAAGAATATTTAGAAAAAACTAAATACACTATTGAAGGTAAAAAAGAGAAAATAAGAATCTCTGATTTAATCAGAGACCTTAGTGAAAAATCTCTCTGGTTAACTAATCATATAAGAAAAAATGCATGGTTAAAGAGTAATTTCTTTAATGGTTATTACGATAATAATGGTAGAAAAGTAGAGGGGAAAATAAAAGGTAAAGTAAGAATGATGTTACCTTCGCAAGTTTTTGCTATAATGTCGGGTATGGTCACAAAGAAAAATATAAGTAAACTTTGGCAAAGCATAAAAAAATATCTAAAAGACCCTAAATTAAATGGTTTCCGATTAAATACTGATTTTGGAGCTCTCTATATGGATTTAGGTAGAGCATTTGGATTTGTCTATGGAGATAAAGAAAACGGTGCTTTCTTTAATCATATGGTAGTAATGTTAGCCTATGCTCTTTATTCTCAGGGACTTATCAAAGAAGGGAAAGAAGTTTTAAGTTCAATCTACAATATGGCAAATTCTTTAGAAGCAAAAATATACCCAATGATTCCTGAATATTTCAATAGCCAAGGAAGAGGTCTTTATTTTTATCTTACTGGTTCGGCGAGTTGGTATACACATACCCTATTAAAACAGGTATTAGGCGTAAATTGGCAATGGGGAGATTTAATTATTGAGCCAAAACTAACTAAAGATGATTTTTTTAGTAATACAATAACTGTAGAATTTAATTTTTTAAAAAGAAGATTTAAATTAAATTATATAAAAGAAAAGGAAGCTAATATATATAAAATCAAATATGCATACTACAACGATCATAAAATTATCCCTTCGCAAGGTAAAATAACTATCCCCCGAAGGGATATAGAAAAATCCCCTTTTGATACTCTCCAAAGCTTAAATATTTATCTTAAAGATTAGGAAGATTTTGAATAAGTTATTAAAAAATAAAAACAAAACTATCTACCTACACTAAAATATTTAAATCCTAAGGATTTGACTAATTTACGTTCAAACACATTCCTCCCATCAAATATTATAGGTATAAGCATTAATTCTTTTATCTTTTTTAAATCGATGTGTTTAAACTCATCCCAATCTGTACAAATCAACAATGCTTCTGCGTCTTTAGCTACCGCATAAGGGTCGGAACAATACTCTATATTGGGAAATATTTTCTTCGTTTTATCCATTGCTTTAGGGTCATAGGCTTTAATTTTAGCTCTATTATTTAATAAAACCTCAATTATTTTTAAGGGGGGAGAATTCCTAATATCATCTGTATTAGGTTTAAAAGACAATCCTAAAACTCCTATAACCTTACCATCTAATACCCATAGCTCCTTCTCTATCCTCTGTAAAAACCTTCGCCAACTACGTTCGTTAATTTTTTCTATGGATTCTACCAAAGAACAATCTATACCTAATATTTCTAATGTTTTCTTGAATGCTAAAATATCCTTAGGAAAACAACTACCACCAAATCCAATCCCAGGATTAAGAAATTGACTACCAATACGACTATCCAAACCAATTGCTTCCAGCACCTCTTTAGCATCAGCTTTTACAGCATCGCATACTTCAGCAATAAGATTAGCAAACGATATCTTTAAGGAAAGAAATGTATTAGCTCCATGTTTAATTAATTCTGCACTCCTTACTGATACTATTTTGACCGGCACCTCGCTTCTATTTATAATTGGCTTATATAGTTCTAACATCTTTTCTTTAGCTCTCTCACTTTCCACACCAATTACGATACGATCAGGATACATCGTATCGTGAATAGCTGAACCTTCCTTCAAAAATTCCGGATTAGATACCACATCAAATTTTACATTTTTGTTACTATACTTTATAATTGTCTCTTTAACTTTTTCTGCGGTTTTAACGGGAACAGTGCTTTTATCTACTATAACTTTGTAATCCTCTTCCAGAGAGGAAGCTATATCTCTTGCTACTTTTTCTACATACTTAAGGTCAGCGAACCCTCCTTCTTTAGGAGGAGTATTTACACAGATAAAAATTATCTCGGAGAATTTAACCGCTTCTCCTATATCATCACTAAACTTTAATCTACCTTCTTTAAAGTTACGTTCTAATAATTCCTCAATACCCGGCTCAAAAATAGGCACCTCCAACCTATTTAACTTATCAAGTTTATCTTTATCGTTATCCACACAAATAACTTTATGCCCTATCTCGGCTAAACAAACACCGGTAGTAAGTCCTACGTAACCAGCTCCAATAACTCCCACATTCATAATTTCCCCCTTTATTATTTTTAATAAAATTATACCAAAAATAAAATATTGGCATAGAAAAATGTTGTATATAAAAAATAAGGCTGGGCTATAATACCCAGCCATTCCCAAAAATCTTAGAATTATAAAGCTCCTCTTCTGCCCAATTACCAAAAGGACAAAAGAGTCTAAAATGTATACTTAACCTCCATCATTAACTGGTCATTATTTCTAAACTGCCCATTACTAGAATCTTGCCTACCATAAAAATGGGCATAACCTATTTTTAACCACAGATTATCTCTTACTTCCACACCAACTTTAGGAACTATTCTACCTTGGTTATCTTCCTGATAAATTACTGTAATTTCCGGTTTAACTCTCTCATACATAAAATCAGTCATTAATTTCAAGGCGATACTCGTCTCTACCTTATCAATAACTCCATAGGTAGATGTATCTAAAACTTTGTAAACTGTTCCTGTGGTAGGGTCAAATCTTTTATCCTTATCAACGATAAACTGAATTACTTGTAAACTTAAAGTTGTATTCTTTACAACATCTTTCTCTATAGCTATTCCCCAATTGTACTTATCAGATACCTCGGTCAGCTCTCTACTTCCCGATGTGCCATAGTAAGTAGGCTCATCATGAATATAAGCGAACTCTCCTTTCAAAGTTATACCTTCTAACAATCCAGGATCAACAAAACTCTTAGCGAAAGAAAGACCCATCATCTGGATTCTTTTAAACCTTCTTGAATTATAAGAAGAAAGTTCTATACGAGGAGGGGCACCAGGCACAAATGTTGCTACTGTATCCTCTTCGTAAAGATAGGAACTTGTAGTAAAACCATATAACCAGTTAAGAGTATACTCTAAATTGCCCAACATAGAACTAAATCTAACTCCAAAAGTAGAATTCTCAAACTGCTTACCAGGGAAGATCGTATCTACATATATATTATTTAAATAAGTATTGAAAGGAACAGTTCCTACCAAAATAGGTAGAGATTGAGTTAAATTGTAAAAATTATTGTAAGCAGAGAAAGAAAAAGGTGCTCCAGGAAGAGCTACCCGGCTTGCTTCAAAATCAGGAATTATTAACAACTGAATTGTAGAATTTAACTTAGGTGAATAATCTATCTTTGCCATCCATAGAGGTATACGCATATCGGCTAAATCAGGTAAAAACCAATTGGTAAGGTCAAAGGGCATAACTTTATCAAGTATGGGTATATCCATATGCCCCCAGGCTACCTGTTGTTTACCTAAACGAATATCTAAATTATCTGAATTGTAATCTAAATAGCAATCCCTAAGCCACTCTGTTCTTTGCGTATGCCCCATATAATGTTGTGTTCTGTCAAACTCCTCTTGTTCACGAATATCGTAAGCAAAATCGTAAAAGAAGCGAGGATGAAAAAAGAAAGACCAATTCTCAGATAATCTGTAATCAAAACCTATATCAAAGGTATTCTTCAAGCAAGATAAATGCTGATGAGAGTTATCCGTATTATTCTTAAGTCTAATCTCAGTCTTTAAGAAACCTGCGTAATCGATACTATCGTTAAGTTGTAAAGCAAAAATTCTCAATGGTAAAACCATAGTCACTATTGTAATAAATAAAATAATCCTCATTACTCACCTCCTCTTAAAACCTTACAATGACCACTTACGAAGTGGACATTGGATTACCATTTAGAACGCATTAGAGCTTTAACTGTAAACTCTTGTTCACTTATGCCTTTATCGTACTCCTGATTTAAATTTAAGACGGTCGTGCGATGACCGGTTCTCAAATCCTTACATTCCACAGCATGCTGGGTAGGATAATTCTTCGTTCCCGGTTCATATATCGCCCAATCTCTAAATATAGTTTTAAAAAGTTTACCATTCTTATCGTAATACTCTTCAAAAATATTTCCGCCCGTATCCTTGGTTACCCAAATAATTCTTTTAGCATAGTACCAGTGAGGCTGTTTAGGAACACACTCTATTACAAAACAAGGTTTTCCTTCAAACTTCATTTCACCGCTATGCTCAAATTTATAACCTTTAAAATTCTCTTCCCCTATCAATCTATAACTTTCATCCTCAAACTTACGTGTAGATACTTCTTCCACAGTCAAATCAGAACCCATAAAAGCATCTTCATCTTCAGAGGCAGAAATTTTTCTTACCTTTTTTAATGAAGGCACCCATAACCAAACATCTTGAGACTTATTAGGATCCGTATATGTCCAGGTAAGAATTGCTAAACCCTTAATCTCTGTAGGATAAGTTATTACTACCAAATCTTTATAGGAGATGCCATCTTCTCCCCCTTTTACGATTCTAAACCTCTTAGCTATTTTTTTACGAGTAAAACCTGAAGCATCTACATAGTAAACTTCACAGTAAGGTAAATAGTAATCTTTAGCAAACAAAGAGTATTTATTATGATACTTAATTTGCATAATCTCCTCAGCGCTCATACCCTCTTGCGGTGTATATAACTTATAGTATTCCAACTCACCTGCTAAAACTTCCCAAAATAAACTTAAAATAAAAAAAAGAAAAAGCATCTTTCTCATACCTACCTCCTTCTATTTAATCTTACCTGCCCTAATTAATTTTCTTTTTCTCAAATTAGGAAATAAAAATTTAGGTCTTATCCACCAAACTATTACTGGCACAATAATTAAAGAAACTATCATATTCATAATAAGTGTCATAAATAAATTACTCCCTAATTTTGCCTGCAAGAGAATGGGAGAAAATACCCAAACGAATATGCCTATAGAAACGATAAATCCACTGAAAAATACTGCTTTACCACTAGTAATAAGTGTATAATGTAAAATTTTTTTATAAGTCATTCGTTTATTTCTCATCTCATCGTAAAGACGAGAAAATATGTATATGCCATAATTTATTCCCAAACCCTCGCTCAAGGAAGCTAAAGGTAAAGTTTCTGTAGTAATTGAGGCATTTGTAAAACCAAACAATGAAAAAACGATTAGATTGCTAATAAAAAGAGGTAGAAGTAAAATTATACCACCTACTATAGAACGATAGACAAAACTCACGTATAAGAAGATCAAAAGAGAAATAAAAATTATATTGGGGACAATCGTTCTCTTAATGATATCGTTTATAGCAAAAATTATCCCAATATCTCCTCCCCCATAATAAAATTTCAAATCTTTATGGGAATTATTTTCAAAAAATTTTTTTGTTTTCTCTATAGCCAAATTTACCGTTGTAGATTTATGGTCTTTAAAATCAAACTTTATGTTAGCGAATCTCTCATCTCTACTTATAAGATGGTCGTAATCGGAAGGGAAACCACTTAAAGTATAAAGAAACCAATATTGAGAAACAGTCTCATCTAAGGGTGGAATAGTAAAATACTCCCTTTTGCCACCAAACATAAACATATTTAAACCTTTAACAGCATTAACTATAGACATAGAGGAACCTATCTGAGGAACATTTTTACTAAGATAAATCTGAAAATTATCCATAAACATAAGCTTATCTGATTTTAAGATAGAATCGTTTGATTCTACCAAGATATAGTAGGAGTTTGTCCCTCCAAAATTATCGTTAATAAATCTTTCTGAACGGTTATAATCACTACTATGTGACAGGTAACTACTTCCTTCCTGATTATCCCCCACAACAATTTTGCTAATGCTGTAAATAGATATGAGAGAAATCAATAAAAAAAAGACTACTACGATTGTTCCTGCTCTTTTATTCAAGGAAAAAATACTTAATTTTTCTAATAAATAATCTACCCAGCGATGTTTTTCCTCCCGTTCTATTTCAAGAATCTTTGGCTTATGTAAAAAAGAAAGCACACAAGGAGTAAACATAAAAGAGGTAAAAAAATTTGCCAGTATTCCCAAACCAGAAGCTAAAGCCATACTTTTAATTGTAACTAAAGGAACAAAAGTTAAAGATAAGAATCCGAAACCATCAGTCAATACACAAGCTAAACCAGGGATAAATAGATAGGACATCGTATTCACAATGGCATGTTTACTCTTAATATTAGGGAAACTCATCTCATCGTAATAGCGTTTAAGAGTATGCACAGAGTGGCTAACTCCCAGAGATAATACGATAAAAGGAACAAGAATAGTTGCAGGGTCTAATCTTAAACCCAAAAGTTTCATTGCCCCTGTTCCCCAGATTGTAGCCATAGAAGAATCTAATAAAGGCAGGATAACTCCTCTTTTAGACCTAAATGTAAGATAAAGAATAAATCCCATAATAAGGAAACTCAAAAGAAGCATCTTAAACATCCCGGGTAAATAAAAATTAAGCCAACCTTCTAAAATCGGCCTACCTGCTATATAAACATTTGTATTATTATCTTCGTATTTTTTCTTTAGCTCTTGTAAGGTAGCAAATATATAAGAAGTTTTAACATTAGATTCAAAATCTAAGTAAATAAGAATACTTTTAAAATCTTGAGAAACCATCTTGCCGTAAATATTAGGATTATTCACTATCTTTTCTTTCAATATCTCCATCTCCCTATGATTAGATGGTAGATTCTTTAATAACCTACTTACAAAAAATCCTTCTTCGTTAGCTTCTATATGCTTAATATGTCTACTCGCTAAGGAATTTATCCTCGATATATTAACCTCTTCTAAAAGATACAAATCTTCGGTTAAATAAATTAATTTATCCAGAAACTCCTTATTGAAAATATCGCCTTCTTTAACTTCTAAAGCCAAAGATACCTGATTTAATCCCCCAAAAATATCTGTGAGTTTGTTTTGAACTTTTACGAAAGGATGCTTCTGAGGTAAAAAATCCTCTAAATGGGTTTCTACTTTTATATCTTTTAAAATATTAAGAAAAAATATAGTAATTCCTATAGAGAATAAAATTATGTATATTCTTAAATGAACTATCTTACGGGCAAGTCTATACCTCCAATCACTCATCTTACTCAAAATGTATATAATTCCAATCTCTATAGATTATACTACAAAATAGTAAAATATCTATATTAAAATTTTACTATGATGTTACAATGCCAATTTGTTAAAGTTAATTGACTGTAGCAAAAATGTTAAATTTTTGGTTTTGCTTTTTTAAAGAGTTTTTGTTAAAAAGAGATAAACTTAAGCTATGTGCATATCTGAAAGATTAAAACAAAAAGTTATAAAAGCTGGCTTACAGGAATTACTCAGGTCACCACATCCTGCCCCAAATAAGATACCTGAAAAAATTATTAAGACAGTTGTCTTCCTGCGCCAGAAGTATTACTACGACTTTAACCTTATGCACTTCAAGGACAAGTTAGAGGAAAACCACAAGATAAAGCTCTCCTATGAGTCTATAAGAGAGATACTTATCAAAGAAGGCTTATATACACCTGTTATCTACCTTTGCCACATGATAAAAATCTTTACCTTATCTTCTCTGTTAAAAAAGAACGGGTTGTTAATTTTGACAATACAGTGCAGTTTTATGAACAGGTAATTCAAATACCACCTTCCGATGTAAGGTTATCCTTTGCCAAAGCTACTGTTGAGGTATGTCTTTTAGAAGATAACCGCATATTTGTATTATACAAAGGCAAGATCATTGCACAATAAACTATCACCGAACAATAAAATCGTTAAGAAAGAACGGCAAATAGAACGCTTTTTAGATAAAAGAGAATACCAACTCTGTCCTGTTTAAAA
>JAMWBQ010000122.1 GCA_023819315.1 Candidatus Omnitrophota bacterium | reverse complement strand
AGGTGGTATCAAACATAATTAGGTCTAATTTCTGATTAAAAAGATTAACTGCTCTAATAAAGATTTCTTTTTTGTATCTTTTTTGTGATGATAAATAAAGTCTAAGGCACGGTAGAAATTATGTAAACCTAAATTACTGGTTTTTTATTCTTTTAATTTTTGCGAAGATATACACATTATTTTGAAAAAGTCAGGATAATATTATTACTATTTCTAAAATATTACACTACAAATTTTACAAAAAATAACTCTTCTTTTTAAAAAAGCCAATAAAATCAAGAGAAATTATTCAGGGAGGTGAGATTTTAAACCAGAAAGTTTCAAAGTTGTAAAAAACAATTATAAAAAAGACCACACTTCTTAATATCTTTAAGCGTTGTAAATCTGAGATAAGAAGTGGGAAAGCTGATTTTTGCTTTCGCTAGGAACGTCTAAAAATTGTAAACCAGCGTAATATCTGTCAGGAGAAGAAAGTTTATTGCACCAAACTACTTGAGCTAAAGCGGTAATATTATCGGTGATTAAGTTAATATTTAGTTTTATTTTTTTACCTTTATCTAAAGGGTTACCACAAAGAATTTTTATACCATCTAAACTTAAATCTTTACTGGTAGTAAAGAAAGAGATTGTCTTGCCATAACTACATTCCACAGGAAAGGCTATATTTATTCTTAATCTTTTTCTTTTTTCCTCTATCATTTTTATTTATGGTTGAAAACGTTTACATCCTCTTTTAAAAGTATAACACCCTAAATATACAAATGTCAAGTTTTTCAATATTTATTTTATATGGTAGAAAGTGGAGTTTCTAAAAAGATAGGTAAATGAATAATAAATATAGCACCTTTATTCTTTTCACTCTCTACTGTAAGCCTACCACCGTATTTATCTACAATCCTCTTACATATGGCTAATCCTAAGCCTGAACCTTTATCTTTGCTTTTGGTAGTAAAGAATGGTTCAAAAATCTTCTCTTTTATATCAGAAGTTATCCCTGAACCATTATCGCTAAAAGATATTTTAATTGTTTCTTTATCCTTTTCTGTATAAATTTCTATAACCCCTCCTCTTAAACCTAAAGCATCTATGGAGTTCTTCAATATATTAGAGAAAACTAATCTTATCCCTAAATCAAGGATTAAAGGCAAATCAGGGGTAAATATTTTTCTTATTTCTATGTTATCCAATAAAAAGTAATTTTTCATCATTATAATTGTATCTTCTATAGCTTTATTTATATCTACAAACCTATCCGTAATAGAATTATGATAGAGGGAGGAAAAATATCTTAAAGTCCTGGTTATACGATTTAGTCCACTTTTAATTTCTAAAAGATAATCCTTCAAAGGATTATCCTCTCCCAAATAATCTAAAGATAGATTTGTATAACGAATAATCCCATCTAAGGGACTAATTAGTTCGTGAAGTAAGCCAGCAGTTAATTCATTAAATTCTGTAATTTCTTCCTTTTTAATAAACATATTTTTAAAATTGAAAACGTTTACTAAATTAAATAATATATAACATATTTAAAGATATATTTTCAAGAGGCGAGGATAAAAAATTATAAGTAGGAGAATTTTATCCTATAATAGATACCTATTTGAATTGAAAGTATATCTAAATTTATTTGATGAAAAATTACTTTACTTCTACTGAGGAATTAGCCTCGAATAGATTTGTTCTAATAGCTAAAGAAAAAAGATAGGGATAATTTACTTTTTGTAATTTAGTTAAATCAAGTCTATATGATAGTTCATCAGCTACATGAAAAACAGCCCAAAGTAAATTAGTAAATGATTCGTGTTCAAGTAAATTGGGATTGCCTATTATTTAACCAAAAGCTACATCAAGAATCATCATCACCAAAAACCCCAGAATAGTTCCTGCCGTAGCTAAGTCAGCATTGTTGTTACGCTGGGATTCGGGAATAACTTCCTCTACAACTACAAATATCATTGCTCCTGCGGCAAAACCTAAAGCGTAAGGTAAAAGAGTTCTCATCCATAAAATCGTTCCTACGCCAATAAGTGCAGCAATTGGTTCAACTATTCCCGAAAGCTGGCCATACCAGAAACTCTTTAATTGTGATAATCCTTCCCTACGCATAGATACTGATACGGCAAAACCTTCAGGTATATTTTGTATACCAATACCCACAGTTAAAGCTAAAGTTGAAGCAAAAGTCGCCTCAGGTAAACCTAAGACCATTGCTCCTATAGCCACTCCCACTGCTAAACCTTCAGGGATATTATGTAAAGTTATAGCGAGAACCAATAGTATACTACTCTGCCACGAAGTCTTTAATCCTTCTGATTCTTTCTTAGAAAAACCCAGATGTAGATGGGGCAAAATCTTATCAATAATGCGCAAAAAAATAGCACCTAATAATAAGCCCAAACTAGTTGGTAACCAGGCAAATTTTCCCAAATGAGAAGACATCTCAATAGCAGGAGCCAATAATGACCAATAACTTGCTGCAAGCATAACTCCACCAGCAAAACCAAGCATACAGTCAAATATCTTCTGATTAAAATCTTTAGTAGCGAATATAAAGGCTGAACCAATAGCGGTTAACCCCCATGTAAAAATACCAGCAAATAAAGCTTGTAAAATTGGATTTATATACTGATACATAAGTATATTTTAGCTGTAGGTATAGTAAATAAAACAAGCTCCCTCTATAGATACCATACACGGACCTAAAGGGGAGGAAGGAGTGCAAACTTTACCAAAATATTTACACTCAATTGGTTCCTTTACTCCTCTGATAACCTCTCCACATAGACAGCCGGGAATACTCTTTGTTATTTCTTGCTTTATTTTAAAAACACCTTCTGCGTCAAAGCTTTCATATTTCTTTCTTAACTTTAAACCAGAATCAACAATCACTCCCATTCCTCGCCAATAAGAATCTGTCCTATCAAAAACTTCTTCTAAAGTTTTCAAAGCTAATAAATTCCCCTCATATTTAACCAATCGTCTATACTGTATTTCTATACTTGCCTGCTTACTTTCTATCTGTCTCACCAACATAAAAATTCCCTGTAGTATATCTAAGGGTTCAAACCCAGTAATTACACAAGGGACCCCATATCTTTTAGCAATAAACTCGTATGGTTTAGCACCTATAATTACACTTACATGCCCAGGGCAAATAAAACCATCTATATTTATTTCCTTTGCTTGCAATAAAGCTTCCATTGCCGGAGGAATCAATTTGTGTGCACAAAAAACAAAATAGTTGTTAAGTTTTCTTCGCTTAGCTTCTAAGATAGAGGAAGCAACTGCTGGAGAAGTTGTTTCAAAACCTATAGCAAAGAAAACTATTTTTTTCTTAGGATTATCCTCAGCAAGCCTTAAGGCATCTAAAGGAGAATAAATAAAACGCACATCGTAACCATTAACTTTCTCATTATAAATACTTGAGGTAGAACCCGGCACTCTAAGCATATCACCAAATGTAGCAAGAATTACTCCTTTCTGCTTTGCAATCCATATAGCTTTATCAATATCCTCGTTACCAGTCACACAGACGGGACATCCTGGTCCCGACAAAAGCTTAATATTATCAGGCATTAATTTTCTTAACCCATATTTAAAAATAGCCATTGTGTGTGTTCCGCACACCTCCATTAAATTTATTCTTCTTCTTGATAAATTCTTTATCCCTTTTACCAGCTCGCCGAGACTCTTTTTATCACGAAATTCTCTTATGTAGTCCATTTTATCAATAATTAAGCTACACCCTGAATAAATGTTCAAAGAGAAAAATATTCGTTAAGAATTTTACGATGGTCAAAAGCTATCTTTAACGGTAATTTGTCTTTGGTAAATATCCCTACATTTTTTGCATCGGAGTCACTCTTTAAATTACCTTTTCCTTTACCAATAAATACTACCGAGACAGTATGAAATCGTGGGTCCCTATTGGGTTGAGAATAAACCTTGAACTGTTTAAAATCTAAAAATTCGAGGTTAGTTTCTTCTTTAATCTCTCTTGCTATAGCTTCCTCCACACTCTCCCCATAATCTACAAATCCTCCCGGTAATGCCCAACCAAAGGGAGGATTGGAACGTTCTACCATCACAATACCATCATGGTATTCTACAATACCATCAACGGTAAGATATGGTCCTTGAGAAATCTTCTTAATCATATAATCTAAATATCCCTCTACATTCTTCTGAAATATGGTGTAAGCATCGTCAGAATAAAGAACAAAAATAATCTTTTTTAATGAGGGAGTTGAAATCTGGTTAGCATAGCGAAAAATCTCCTGTGCCATAATTTTAGAACTAGCCTCGTAGGAGAAACCTCCCACACCACAACCTAAAGCACAGAAAGCTAATGAAGAAATTTTATTATCCTGAGCACATAATAGAGCGTTGTAAGTAGCTTTGCGAATAATATCCTCATTCGTTTTGAAATCTAATCCCATCGTGGCAGTATGAATTACGAAACGTGCTTTAAGTTTACCTCCCCCGGTTATAATAGCCTCTCCCACTTTTACCGGTCCTTTCTTAACAGCTTCCTTCTCAATCTCTACCCCTCCCTTTTTTTTAATTGCTCCCGCTACCCCTCCTCCCATATAAAAATGATTATTAGCAGCATTAACAATAGCTTCTACATCAATATCGGTAATATCCCCCTTGGTAACTAAAATTTCTATATCTTTTATAAACATCTTAAGCCTCCTTTATCAACTTTATTTTTTTAAATAAAGTGTCTGCGTAGGATA
>JAMWBQ010000121.1 GCA_023819315.1 Candidatus Omnitrophota bacterium | reverse complement strand
TCGTCAGGGTAATTACTTCTTCCATAATACCACCTCCTTTTTGCTTCTAAGAGGTGGTATTTTACATCAAGTTACCCTGACATTTCTACTTTGCAATAAGGTGACATTATTATATTGCGGTGACAGATCCCAAATAATAATCTACTACATGTTTATCCTTATAACCATAAATATCAATTTTTTCCGTTAAAAACATATTCCTATTTTTATAATTAAAACCTAATCTTCTTCTAATACCACTCAATGTACAAATTAAACTATACCGATAATCTAAAGAGAAATCAATTACTAAATCGAATTTTTCTTTTTTTATTGCAAAAAATAAATCAAAAAATTTTTTTATCCCTTCAAACTTCCTACTTTCAAAAATTTTTTTTTAAATCCCCTCTCCCTAAAGGAAAAACTCTATCTATAAAAGGGTTATTTAACAAAATAGGACTTACTCTCTCGTTACACCAATAACCCAAAAATGTTTCCGGGGAGAATTCTTTAATTGTTCTTATTAATGGTGTAGTAAATAATACATCATCTATCCCAAATGGATTGATAATCAAAATTTTATTAATCATATTGTTCACCTTCAAATTATTTTTATAACACTTTATAAACAAGGTTTTAAGTATTTATTTATACATTAAGATTTAAATTCGAAATGATAAAGACACGCATAATTCAATCGTTGGAAAAAATAGCTTTTTTATCTTGAATTTTGAAAAGATTTGTTAGGTAAGACAAATTAATTGCTTAAAATTTTTGCATCTTCTTTGTTTGACGCAGATAATTAACTTTCCTCTTCGGGTGGAAAAGGCTCAGTAGCAGATACTTCTCTCCACTCCAAAATGCTTGCCATAAAAGGTAAGAACGGTATTTCTCTATTTGTAACTAACTCTCCATTATATATATAATTTCTCTTACTATAAGCAGGCATTATGGATATAGCTGTATCTACTCCTAACTTACCTCTTACAGATACTGCTCCTTTAAAATTAAATTCATTCTTAGCACTATCACCTTTTTCTGCTTTAAAGATACCTCCATCAGCTATAATAAACGCCTCTATAGTTATATTATCAGGTGCAGATACCGGCACAATAACATCTTCTTTAGCTAACAATCCTATCTGAGTACTTCCACTACAAACGATATTATCATCAATATAAATATTGCCTCCACTTACAATCAAAAACGATTCTTTAACTTCACCAGAAATATGAATATCTCCCTCAGCAAATAAAACACCATTATTTGACTCTAAATTAGCTCTATTAATTGTGCCACTATAATTAAATGTCCCTGAAATATATCTACCATCACTTTTAGCTATTTCCCTATACCTATTTAAGTCTACACTTGTAAATACCGGCGGAGACGTTAGTATTTTATGTTCGTAAGAAACATATTTCTCATCTATAGTTAAATTTCTCGTATATAAGATATCCCCTTCTACCCTTATATATCGTCCATCTAATGGGGCAGAATAATTAATTGAAAAAATCAAATCTCTTCCTAATAAATCACCTTGAATATGTGCTCCACTGCTTATTCTTAAATCTCCTAAGGTAGAAATAAAAAAATTTGCAGGGTTAATTAATTCTATTTTAGCTAAAAGTATTCGTTGGACATTAGTATTAAGTAATTCGTTGGTAGATTCACCTATAGAACGCACCCACACCTGTTTTCTTCCTCCCTCTATAATTACAGGGTAAACCTCAACACTATAACTTTTCTCCTCACCAATATTAAATTCTCCTCCCGACCAATCAGTATCGCGACGTAATTCAAACACTGCCCGCTCTATTCCTGCTTCAGCTCGATAAAAAGCCTCTAAAGAGGCTCTACGGGATTCTACTACCCTTAACTGCAAATTTGACCTAACCAAAGCAACACTTATAAATATAGTAAGGAAAAACATAATAAATATACCCGCCAATAAACTAAAACTTTTTTTCATCTTTATAAATAATTCCTTAACATAATCTGTGTAGATGTACTAACTGTTACTGGTTTACCCAATACATCCTCTTCCAAAGTTAATTCCAATATCAAAACTCTATCATTATCTAAATCAAATTTAGAACCATCATAGTTAATGTTAGAAGAAATAATAACATTTTCGCCCATATCTCCTAAAGTTTTTCGTATAAGCTGACCATCTTCACTAAATATGTATCTAACTTCGCTATGGTCAAGAAAAATAAAAGCAATTTCTTTCTCGCTAATAAGCTCTATCCTACCACAAATTTTACCATCAAAAGATATCTTCTCTACAATTTCTTTACTCTCCTCCCATAGGTTAAGACTTGTTGTTTCTTTGTCTAAACTTACTAAGTTAACATAGAAAACAGAATAGAATAACCCTATACTAATACCTACAATAACTAAAACAGTAATGATTTCTACTAAAGTAAAACTTTTTTTACCCATATCTACATACCACCGAGAGAGATAAGTTCTATATCTCCTAAATCCAAGGTCTGGCCAGCATCAAGGGTGATATCCCTTATGGTAACTCCACTGTATAATGTTGTTCCTTCTATAATAATTTTATGTTTCCTTTCCGTTTGCACATAATAGCTATCTCCTTTTATTTCCGGTGGGGGCCAACTTTCTATGGAGGAAAAACTAAATTTACCTTTGCTATTAGTTGTTGTATTTTTAGAAGATAAATATGTCTCCAATTTTACGGTAATACCCTCTAAAGGGATTTTTGTGTTTGCATCTATAACTCTTCCCTTTATCGTCCCAAAACCTTGGGGAAAAAGTCTTATCTCGGGATACTCTGTGGTTATACCTTCTGAAATAGACAAACTTGGTTTAGAAGCATACCAGTAATCTCCACTATATAAGCTATAGTACCCTGTTTTACTCACTGATACAGTTTTACTACTACCTACCACTAATTTACAGTTGACCGTACTGTCACATCCTACCCTACACTCTTTATTATCACCACACTCAAACACCCATTGGCCTGAAGAGCTCGTCCATACATTAATACCATCCACTGTAACCTTCGCTTGATTAACAGGTGAACCTGTCTTTCCATCAACAACCTTACCTTTAGCATTCCCACATTTATATGCTTCTGTAGGTAAAGTAAAATCTTTTGTAAAACTCTTATCTTTATATAAAGGACCTACTCTATACCAACCTGAACTAACATTTGTAGAGACCGGATCTTCTCCACAACACCTTTGTCTTAAAACATTTCCACTAACATTCATCAATAGATAATAACTACTGCTATTAGGAAACATTTCTTGTTCAGCAGGAACCATAGCTTCATAATATCCTGTTTTGTCTGTCCTTATTGAACCGGAGCTGGTGATGTTTGGCCAATAATTATTATCATGCCATCTTATATATACATTTGCGTTTTGGACGGGATTACCCTTATCGTCACGGACATAACCTTTAACTTTTGTCATAGGAATTTCTATTAAGGGGATGGTAACATCTAATTCTTCTCCCGGCGACACACAAATCCTATCTGTTTCTTCTGACCCAAACCAGGGACTACTACAATTTATGCTCCCATCTTTTCTTACCACAGCGGAAGACCAACCACGATAGTTATAACTCTTACCCCAACCCTCGGCGTCACAAAAATTCCCACAATGTAATTTAGTATTATAAGGGTAACTACTCGTTTCCGAAGAAGTGACTAAAGTAAAACATCGAGAACTTTCCTCTTCAAATGGTACAGAAAAACTAAAAGGCGATGCCATAATATGTTTATTGCCCTTTCTATCTTTAGATATCGCTCCTTTTGTAAATAAACTTACATACTGGGATATATTATCCCCTGTAGTAGCATTTATAACTTTACCTCTTATAGTGGCATCCTCTGGCTTGGGTTCCATAAGAATTTCCACATCAGTTTCTCTACCTTCACTCACATAAATATATTTACCTTCTCTACTCAAATAGTTGTAATTATAATAAGTATCGTGTGTAGCAAATAAATCGTATTCTCCAGGCTTCAATATAAAGGATCCTGTATCAGGGTCAGCGAAATTAAAATCTCCCTGCGAATTTGTAATAGTTGACAAAGAATAATCAGGATTATCCTTATAAACAATCTTAATCTGTGCACCTATTACTGCTTCATTGGTATTAGAATTCTTTACTTTACCTTTAATGTTTCCCGGCAATCTCTCAGGAGGTAAAGATAAGAAGGTTGTAAATGTTTGACTTCTATCTACACCTCGTTCTTTCCAGTTAATTGTTACATCTACTCTCTTTATTTCACTACTACCCAAAACGCCCGTTACAGAGATATTACGAGTAAATCCACTAAATTGAGGGTTAACCACTGTGTAAGAAAAATCATCACCGTCTAACCCTATAAAATTATCCTGAGCATAACTACGCACCTCTTCAAAAGTGTATTGAGCTAAATCTACTGCTAAACTTCTATTACGCACATCTTCTACGGTGCGGTTAACTACAGAAAAAGATAAATACGCAGCTGTACTAACTATAGCAATAATTCCTGTAGATATTAATACTTCTATTAAAGTAAATGTTTTCTTCATCTTTAACGGTAAAACCCTCTCTCTATTTTAAAAATAACATAAAAAAACAAAAAAATCAAACCTAAAATCACATATGTTAATGCAACATAAAATCACATAATATTCCTTTGCCTGTCACCGCAATATAATAATGTCACCTTTCTGCAAAGTAGAAATGTCAGGGTAACTTGATGTAAAATACCACCTCTTAGAAGCAAAAAGGAGGTGGTATTATGGAAGAAGTAATTACCCTGACGATGAAAGAACAAAATAAATACGAG
>JAMWBQ010000120.1 GCA_023819315.1 Candidatus Omnitrophota bacterium | reverse complement strand
TTTCCAGCCAATAATAATGCGGATCAAAGGATAAGTAATATCAGGAAGTAAATCAACAGATAAGGTTTGTGCAAAAAAAACACCCAAAATAATAACCATCAAGGTAAGGACAAATGTACCCTTAGGCCTTTTTATAGCGATATCACTTAAATTCATAATCTCTGCCTTCTATCTTTTCTATTTTTGCCTTGGCAAGCCGCATATCAAGTTTGGCTAAAGCGAAATTTACCTGCGCCTGAGAAAAAGCCTTTTGCGCATCGAGAAGTTCAATACTAGTCGCCAACGCATTGCGGTAACGACTCTCAAATAAATCTAAACTGCGTTTTGCATCCTTTAAACTTTTTTGGGCGATTTCAAATCGCTTAAAAGCAGAATCATATTCTAAACGACTGGATTCTAATTCTAAGTTTATATTTTGACTAAGTAATTCCCTATATGATTCAAGCTCTGCCTTACGTGCTTCTGCCTGCTGAATATCAGCTTTTGTCTTCCCCCAATCCCAGAAATTAAAATCAACTGCTACTCCGACAATCCAATCTGTTTTACCATCTTTTGACCAATCACCCCATTCATAGCCATAATCGTAGCGTGCCTTTAACTGAGGATAAAAGTCACTTTTGGCAATTTTAATTTTTTCCTCGGCTTCCTTTATTTCTTTAGATAATTTAACCATCTCATAATTATTAGCCAGATCGACCATAAAACCTTCGGCAATAAAATAATCATCCTGTAATTCTTGAACTTCAATTAAACCACTTGCATCCAATCCCATTGCATTAAGCAAAACTTTTTGCGCTATTCTAAGGTTGTTTTCAGCAGTAATCATCTCCTGTTTTACTGCGTTTAACTGTACCTCTAAACGCAAAAGCACTTCCTCTCTGGGAACCTTTGTTCGTTTATGTAGGTCTAAAGCCGTATTATAAGACAATTCAGCATATTTAAGGAGCTCTTCTTTACTTTTCATAATTTCTTGAGCAAAAAGTAATCTATAGTAGGCAACTTTAACCCCATAAATTACCTCTTCTTTTGCTGCAAGATAAGATTGGTCAGCCGCATCCATGGCATAACGCGCGGCTTGTTTTTGAGAAGTAATCTTTCCGCCGGTAAAAAGCGGTTGGGTAACTACAATGTCCACCTGATAATCATCAAAGGATTCACCTAAATAGCGTTTCTTTGCCTGAGTAACATAAGATAATCTATCGTAACTTGCGACTGCATCTACCTGCGGAAAATTTTCAGCAAGAATAAACCTGAGTTTTTCTTTCTTCTGTTCGGATATATAGCGAGAAATTTTTAGTTTTGGATGACCCTTAATCGCCTCTTTAATGCATTCCTCCAATGAATATAGCTTTTTATCTTCTCCCAATGATACTCTACTAGAGAAGAAAAAGAATAAAGAAAAGAAAAAAATGACATATCTTTTTTTAATTACAATCTGCATATTTTCTAATTTTCTTTCTTTAAAATATAATTTACCGGAATTGTAGGTGACAAAAAACCGTTGACGATGGGAAGATGAACTCTGGATGTCCTTTCTAATTCCAATAGGCTTTGATAAATCTTTTTTGTTGATTCCCAAGGAAGGATAAAGGCAAGCTCTGTATCTTGAAATAAGCCATAACGTTTTGCTCCCACGCAAGGAACAGAAAGATTAGGTTTATTAGTTTGGTAGGAAACAACTACACCATAAGAACAGAGAGCAGAGCTTGTTCCATTTCTAAAGGAAAAGTCTTCGCCGGTTATAGAGCCATAAGCTTCAATTATTACTAATGCTTGAGCACTATCTAAAATTAAAATTACAAAATCCGGCTCAAAATCCTCTAAAGGACCAACCAATATTCCTTTAATTTCACTTAGCTTTAACTTTGGCTTTACAGCAATAATTTTGTTTGCTATCTCTTCATTATCGGTAAATTGCATCATATGATGCTTTAAGTCTTTCTCATTAGGTGCACGAAAACCAAAAATCATCTGGGCGGTGAAACAACCCATATAATCCTCAGGACAGGAAAGTTTCCATTTACCTTGACTGGCTAATTTTACCATCTGGCAGAATGTTAACTTCTCAGTAGGTAATTTCCCTTTAGTTAACTCATCCATGCTCCTACAAAAACTAACTGCCACAGGATACGACTTTAAACTTAAAATCCTTTTTAGTTCATCAGAGATTTTTTTAAAATCCTCCATATTCTACTCCTTTTCTTTTAAATCAGGCTGAATCTCTATTAATTTATTTATGATTTGGAAAGAATCAAGATAATTAGAAGCAAAAACAATCTCCTGGTCTTTATTGACAAATATCAATGCAGGGTCTCTAAGATTGAATAGCACCTTGGCGTAAGAATTAAATACATCGAGGTTATAATCATCATAGTCATTACCTAAAAGCCAGCTAATTTTATGATACTTTGCCCATTCTTTTAAGTCAGTTGTCGGACAAGTGGCTAAAGTAATACCAATAATTACCACATCTGCGTCTTGGCAATTTTTATCTTTACAGAACTTCTGGCATATCTTGTTTAATTCCTGAAACTGCTTCTCTGTCTGAAGAGCAACTCTTCCACCACAATATATACGAAAGAAATTTAAGATTACAAGTCTATCTTTAAATTGGCTAAGACTAAAATACTTATCCCAAGGATCGCGCAAATTAAAATCTGCTGCCTTTGTGTAGTTTTCAGCTAATAGCGGTGAAGATAGCACAAGAATAATTAAACAAACGCTAAGGATTATTCTAAATTTGTCAACCCTTCTTACCATTATTTTCCTCCTAAAACTACATTAATCTTTGGTCCGTAAATAATGAATAATATCCCCATAGATAGAATAATTATACCGAAAATCTTGGTTAAATATTCTCCTGTCTTGGTAAATTTCTTAGTTATCCGTATGCGCATCTGGCCGGATAAACCTGCTAAGGGTATTATAGGGAGGCCGTGTCCCAAACCGAATACAAACAAAAATCCTCCTCCCTTCCAAATACTAATCTGTTGACTCATAATTAAAATGGTTACCGGCATAATTACAGATACAGCACAAGGCGCCCAGCCTAAAGCAAAAAGAATCCCCAAGATAAATGCCGGAAGAATTTTTGAATACCGGTTTAAACTTAAAACCAAAAAGCCCAGTTGTTGGATAAAATTGAAGTTTTTAGGTCTGAGCTCATTACCTTTAATAAATTCCCCGAGCCTTATTTTCTTAAATATATCTAACTGACACAAACCAAACATAACCAAAAGTATGCCGGCAATGGTATAAAAAATATGTGCAAACCTAACAAACTGACCCAATTTAGAAATAAAAATTCCTAAGAGAAAGAAGATAAGGCTCATTCCCAAAGTAAAGGCAACTCCAATTAAAATACCCTCTTTTAAATTCTTCTCTTCCGCCACAATAAAAGAAAGAGCGGCAATAAAAAGCGCTAAAGAACAGGGAGAGATACTGGTAATTATACCCAGAACAAAAAGTCCTCCTACAGTAACATTATCCATAAATATTCTTGGTCAATTTAACCTTAAATATCTTTGCGATATATCAAACGACAGCCGTTTTCTTTCAGAAGTTCTAATACTTCCTTATAAGACTTTTTCAAATCTTCTTCCTCAAAAGAAACTAAGTTAAAGGTCATAATGGAAGGACATCTTTCATCCCAGCAACCTTTTAAAGAAGAAGCAGAAATTTCAATATCTGTAATATCTGCTTCTTTATCCTTTAAAGCGCCAAATAGAATACTCAAAACACTTCTTTCTATTATATGACCAGATACTTTTATCTGCATCCCTTTCATAATTTTATCTCCTATTCTGTCTTCTGAATTTTATTAATTGCTTCTATCAATTCTTTTTTTGTAGGGAATTTAATCGCCTCCCCATTACAAAGGTTAGCACAAGCAGAGCAACCTACCACACAATTATATGGTCGCACTATCTTTGGTTTATTGTTTTCTTTATCCCACTCATAAACACCGTTACGGCAGAAATTAAAGCATTCCTTACACCCCACGCACTTCTCAAAATCAATTGTCGGAAACCAAGGAATTTTTTCTCTTGGGATATTGCCAAACATGCCCATAAGCTCTATACCTCCTTATTTTGGTATTTTGCACGCACCTTACGTAACATCTCCTTTAATTCCTCTCTTGTGGGAAAACTTATAGCATCAAGTGGACATTGAAATTTACAGGACTCATCACCAACATTGCATTCATAAGGCTTTGAGACCTCAACTACACCATTACCCTTATGGGAAAATACACCAAAGGTACAAAACCTAACACAGTGAAAATTGCATTCTTCGGGTTTACATTTTTCCTGGTCTATCATGGGAAACCAGTCTATTTCCTTACGAGGTAAACCTGTATAAGTAGATCTATCACGTGGCATAAACCACCTTCCTTTTATCTTAAACTCTCTATAGTCTCTTTTACTTTTTTCATAGCATCTTCCGTAGACATATTCCTTAGGTCTAAAGAGATAACCTGCTCGTCATAATTTCCACCTGCGTCACTAAAAGCATCCTTAAACATCTTTCTTTGCATTTTAGGGTCGCAGGCACCAATTACATATTTTATGCCAGGCTTTATGTAATCATGAATAAACCTATCACCATCATCAACACAAAGCTGGGGATGTACTATAGCGTATTCTACATCCAGTTCACCACGCACATAATTAATCAGCTCCCAGAGATTGAGACTGGTAAATCCCGGACATTGACCAGTGCATATGCACATTAAAAATCTTGGTTTTTTATCTTTAACCATATTAATCTACCTGCTTCATAATTTTTTGTCTTTACTAA
>JAMWBQ010000119.1 GCA_023819315.1 Candidatus Omnitrophota bacterium | reverse complement strand
TATCCTAACCACACAACCACAAAGAGCACCACCTAAATTTATTTATGAGAGAATTAAAGATGGTGTTTTAGAGATTTATTTCTCAAATGAAGTTTACAAATTATTTAATGTTTTATTTACTGACGGAGAAAAACAAATCACATTAAAAGCTATTGCCCTCCATGGAAAAGTTGAAGTCCAAACAGGCTCACACAAAGAGGCTAAATATGCTCACCAAGCCTTCTTAAGCGAATATCCAGAAATAGCTAAAAAATTAGAGGATTTAGCCCTTTTAGCCCGTCAAGACGCATTACCACAAAAAATTATCCATGAAATATTAGCTGTATTTTATTCAGAATTAACCCACAGCGAGATAGAAAACTTAAGTCAGTTGGTTACCAAAGAGGATTTTAACAGGAATGTGCCTCCCTATATTGGGGATAAGAGGGCTAGTCCTTCCGTGGCTTCTAGCCCTCTGTCTTTATTAAGAGAATTGCCTTCCTATAGAGGTTGGCTTGGGGTTTCCGTGGCGGCTCCAAGCCTAAATTATTCTAAAGTTTTATCTTATATAGTATTCTTTACACTTATTACTTTTGTTTTTGCAATATTTACTTTTGCCGGCAAAGGAATATTAAGTCTTTTGAAAATATTAGGCATTTTAAGTAGTATAACAGTTTTAGAATATGTATTTTTGACTGCGGCTATTTTACATATAGTTTTAGCTTCTATAGCATATTTTGGTAGAACTGAAAATAATATTGCACTAAAAATCCAGAGTGCATTAGGAGTGGTTATCTGGCTTACACTTTGGACAATACTTACATATTTTATTAGTCCTTTAGGTTGGTTTAATATGCCAATCATTGGCCATTTACTTACAGCAGTAATTGGTTTTGGTAACATAGCAGTAATAACAACTACTTTGACTATAATATTTGGTGAAGCATATACAAAGATATCTATCTGGAGGATGAACAGAAAAGAGCTTTATGAGAAGATTTTAGCTTTAGATAGAGAAGGAAAAATAAAAGAAGAGGATTTAAAAGATCTTAATTTAAAAGACTTACGCAAATTATATGTGCATCTTTTAAGTATTGCTAAGAAATCATTTAAAGAAAAAGTGAGGATAAATATAAATGCAGAAGGTTGGTTTAAAGAGATACTAAAAGAACTTGCAGATTCTAGAATAGGGCTAGCTAGTGAGTTTGCGGTAAGTTTAGATGAGACAATGCAATTAGTATTAAATATAATATCAAAAATTGGCAGGTATTTAAAAGTTAAATCTTTCGCAATAATTTTTGCAATACCTATTTCATTAATAATTGCACCAATATATTTTATTTTAAGAATAACTGTTCTTTTCTTTAGCAAATTTTCTTTAAGAAATGTTAGATTCTTGCAGAGCTATAATAAAGGTGAGATTAAATTAGATAATTTAAGTAATAATATACGCGCCTTTAAAATACAAATTAAAAAGCAAAATGTATTTGATAAGATTAGATATATTTGGAATTCATTAGTTTTGAAGGCTCCTATATTTGGCGGTATTCTTGAGTTTGTTTGGTCTCGTGTTACTTTAGCTATATTTTCTGGTATAATTGCTCATCCTTTAGCGGCTTTAATAGGATTGGAGGGGGTGATAAAGCCACTTTTGTGGATTTACTCTTTATTGCCAAGCTCTACAGAAAGTTTCTTTATACAACATCTTTTACCTACCTACACAAATCTATTAAGTATATTAATTTTAAGTTTCTTACTTTCTTTAAAACCGTCATTACAGAATATTAGAAATGTTTATCTTGATATTTTTGTTGCGCCTAAATTTGGTTTGTCCACTTTTAATATTGAAACTTTAATAAAGGAAAAATCTGTTGATAAGAATTTAGAAGAGCTATATAGGCAAGGTTATTTATATTACATAATTGATCCTTATTTAGGCAATTTGATAGATGAAAGAGGAATTAGTGCAGTTGGATATTTAAAAATTGCATTTAGTTATTTAGCATTTACCCCATTATACATACTTAATGCTTTTATTCCTTTTGGTTTAGTTTTTAAATTTTTTGGTTTTGGCAAAAGATATTTAGCTTTTGCCAATGTTTTGAATATGTTACGTTGGGGCTTCTGGTCTTCTACTTTAGGTTTGGCTACAATTGGACTTGAGATAGGAGCAGCTCAAGCTTTAGCTACATACACTGGAGGTCCTTTAGAAACATTGATCGGTCCTTGGGAAGGTTCTTCAACATATCCTTATCCAATACTTGGTGTTGGTAATTATATAATTGGTGCTGTAGAAAACTATTTAGATTTAGACAGACAATTTGAAAGTGAAGTATTGGCATCTATATCTAGAAAAGTAAAAGAAGTCAACGAAAAAGAATTTAGATCAATTGAGTTATATTATTTAGAGAAAGAATTTAAAAATATAATAACAGAGTTAAAAGAACAAGGTTTAACAAGCGAAGATATTGAAAGACTTATTTTCTTAACTCACACACCAGCACAATTTAAAGAAATTTTCTACACAAATGATACTTTAGACGTAGAGAAAGTAAAAGACTTCTTAGCTAATATTGATAAAGTGATAAATAATCCTACAGTTAAAAATTTAAGAAAAGAAAATAGAATAACTGAAGAAAAATTAAAAGACCTAGTAGCCAGTTTCATTATTAAATCTTTTGATGAGCCTTTAGAGGTAGTAATAGAAAAAATTGAAAGAGTATTAAAAATTAGGGCTAATATAAGAACTATGACCGATAAAGATATAAGAAAGGTTTATGAGGATATAACTGGTAAAGATTTAGAGAGAACTTTAACAATGTTAGAAGAGGTTTTATCAAATAGTGATTTAGCAAGAAATGGTTGGATAGAAGATATTTTAAGAGAGCTTGATAATTTAATGTTTGGTTCGATAAGCGAAAGAAGAAAGTTTGAACTTTTTAGATATGCTGTTTTAAAGTTTTTTGAAGAATTTGCTGAAGATGAGGAGTTATACAAAAATTATTCAAATTTATTTAGTAAAGATGGTATTGATTGGAAGTTAGTAATTGCTATACTTGAAAAAACAGATAAAGGTAAAAAGAACTTGTATGAAGTTGTTGCAAAAATTTTAGTAGCGAAATTAGAGCCTAAAGAACTTAAAAATATAAGTGTTGAGAATATAAACAGAGAGCTAGATTTAGAAGTTGATGAGCAAGATGTAAGATTTGTTGTTTTAAAAGTGTTATTAGAGGATCTAATAAGTAAAGAGCCTAAATTTATGAAAGATGGAAAAGTAAATATAAAGATACTTTTAAGTTCAGAAGAATTCCAAAAAATGTATAGAATAGTATTGGCAGAAAAATATATTGTGCCTCAACTAAAATATGTTGATGAGCTTATTAATATGAGTATAGAGGAGATTCGTCAAATTCTAAATGGGTCTATAGATAAAGAAAAATGGCAGAGACTTATAGATTATATGAAGCTACATAATATTACAGTTGAAGAGGTAATTGCTAAACAAGAACTTAGAGAATTTATAGTCGCTCAGATAATCTGGCATTTAAAAGAGAAGTTTATTTTAGGAAAGCTTCAGTTGCAAAATAAAGAAATTATGTTTGCCGAGATTATGGAAGACCTTTTGTCAGAGACTTCTTTTGTGTTTGTAGAGACAGAAGGGGTTTCGTTAATCTATAAGCTCATTGCTGACATCATAACAAAGAAAGCAGTAGATAGAGAATATATAACTAGAAAACTTTCTCAATTAAGTATTGATTTATCAAAATTAAGTAGCGAAGAAGGTCTGACAGAAGAAGAGGCTATTTCGGTTTTAATAGAGGAATATAGGAAATTTGAGAGAAAAGTTTTAATTGGCAGTTTTGCTTATAATCCATTAGATAAAGAAGATGAGTTTAGGAGTAAATTTAAAGAAGCAATATTTAGATATAAGTTAAATAAATATTATGAGTTTAGGTATAATTTAGCAAAGCAAGCATTGGATTTGTTAGAAGAAAGCGAGCAAAATAATTTAAGCGGTTTTAGAGTTTTATTAAGGTATATAAAAGATAAAGATAGAATTTTGAAAGTTTTGGCTGAAAAGTTTAGGGGATTGGAAGTTGAGACTTTAATGGCAATTTTTAAAAATAAATCTTTAGATAGCGAAGTATTAAAAATTTTAGGTGAGGAAATTTTAAGATACACTTTAGTAGATATTTTAAAAGATTATTGGGTTAAAGAGAGAAATAATAGGGTAATTGAGGAGAGATTAGGTTTGTTATTAAGCAGGCTAAAGAGTTTAAATATAGATATAGAGGGAGTTTTACAGGAGGCTTATTTAGATTTTTATGTAAGGTTTTTAATAGATAGATTATTAAATAATAGTTTAAATTTAGAAATTTTTAATTTTAATCAATGTTTTAGTGAATTTAGTTTAGGCATACAACTATCCCAACACGATGAAGATTTAATAAGATTTGTTTTTGATAGATTATGGGATAGATATAACGAATTTATTTTAAGTAGTTTCAAGGAAAAGATTAGACCTATTAGTGAGCAATTGCTAAAAGAGAGTGCATCAAAATTATTTAGAGAGGAGTTTAGGAAATGGTATTTAAGTGTTATTCAAGGTAATATAACCGAAGATATTTTAAATGATAAAGAGATTGCAAGATTATTAATTTTAAAATTATTTAATTTAAAAGAAGATGAGGTCTATTTACTAAATAAAATAGAAAGAAGATTTATAGAAGAATTTTTGAAAACAAAGAGCCACCGGCGTCAGGGTAGTGTTCAACTTCGGTTCAACCGGTCAACTCGCCCAGCAGATCGAACGCGGCGCGCCGTTCGACCTGTTCTACG
>JAMWBQ010000118.1 GCA_023819315.1 Candidatus Omnitrophota bacterium | reverse complement strand
TAATTCCTTCCGCCTGCGAACCATCTCTCAAGGTAGTATCGTAAATCTCTAATCTCATAAATAATATCCTTCCTCTTCCTAAGGATAAATTCTAAACATTATTCTAAACAAATCAAACATACAAATCCACTATATAAATTTCAATAGGTTTCTATTGTTGCTAACAGTTTTAAATTTATGAATTTATCTTATGGAGTTTAAATTTTTTATGAATTATCCTTACCGCTTCTTCTCCCAAATTCTTTTTAACTATGCAGGAAATACTTATATCAGAAGTAGAAATCATCTCTATATTTATCTTCTTTTCTGCTAAAGCTTTAAAAACTCCGGCAGCAATTCCCGGATAAGTCCTCATTCCCACCCCAACAACAGAAACTCTGGCAATATCTTCATCAGCGCTAACTTCTCCTGCATTGATATCTTTAGAAACCTCTCTTGCTAACTTTATAGCTTTAGATAAATCCGAATTTGCTATGGTAAAAGATAAATCAGTAGTACCAATCTTAGAAACATTCTGAACTATCATATCTACGTTTATCCCCTCATCAGAAATTTTACCAAATATCTTAGCAGCAATACCAGGTCTATCAGGAACATCTCTAATAGTTATCTTTGCTTCATTCTTACTAAGCGTTACACCTGTGATAACTGCTTCTTCTAATCTTTTAGTTTTACTCACTATCATCGTTCCCTCCTCATTGGAAAAAGAAGATCTAACATGTATGGGCACATTAAATTTTTTAGCCACTTCTATTGACCTTGCCTGCATTACTTGTGCTCCCAAAGATGCCATCTCTAAAATTTCATCGTAAGTGATGGATTTTAACTTCTTTGCCTCAGGAACAATCCTTGGATCAGCGGTGTATATACCATTAACATCGGTATAAATTTCACATATTTTAGCATCTAAAGCATAAGCTAAGGCAATAGCTGTTAGGTCAGAACCACCTCTACCTAAAGTAGTGATATCTTTTTTACGATTTACTCCTTGAAAACCAGCAACAATTACTATCTTACCTTTCTTTAGTTCTTCCCTAATTCTTCTCGTATTAATCTTTATAATCTTTGCTCGTGTATGAGAACCATCAGTAATTATTCCCACCTGTAAGCCAGTAAAAGAGATTGCTTCGTAACCTCTCTTATGCAAAGCCATAGCTAAGAGAGCAGAGGATATCTGTTCTCCTGTGGAAATCAACATATCTATCTCCCGTTCTAAAGGGTGAGGGTTAATCTTTTTAGCAAGCTCAATAAGTTCATCTGTGGTATCACCCATTGCCGAAACAACCACTACTATTTCCTCTCCTTTTTTAAGGTAAGAAATAATCCTTTCAGCAACGTTATTTATCCTATCCGTATTAGCTACAGATGATCCGCCAAACTTTTGCACAGTTATTCTACGAGACATAATTCTTTAATCTCCTAAATTCCTCTACAATAAATAATCCTAAAATAATCAGAATAAAACTTAAAAAAGCTAAAAGATACTTATTTTCTTTTAAAAAAACAACCATCTTTATAAAGAGCGCAGAAATAGTAATTATAAACATTATGATAGATGGGATTAAGGTTACTTTAAAAGATTTCTTTTTATTTATCAAGTAAGCACTTACTACAAGTAAAGCTATAGCAGCAACTAATTGGTTACTTGCTCCAAAAATAGGCCAAAGCACCTGCCATGTTCCTTTTAAACAAAAGTAACTTACTACCGAAATTATCAGTAAAGTAGATAAGTATTTATTCTTTATACCCAAGAGTTCCTCAGTTAAAAGTCTAGTAATACGTGTAGCCGTATCTAAAGTAGTAAGGATGAATGTATTCAAAATAAGTAATGCAATAAATTGCCCATAATCTCCTAAAAAGAATACTATTTGGGAGAAACCCAAAGAAAACAATTCAGTTGGTGTTTTACCTTGTGGTATACTCTTAAGTCCAAAAACAACACAGAATAAGGCAATAGTAGCTAATATAGCTTCTAAAATCATTCCTCCATAGCCTACTAAAAGAGTATCTTTTTCTGAGGGAAGTTGTTTGGATGTCGTTCCACTGGAAACTAAAGAGTGAAATCCGGAGATACTACCACAAGCTACCGTAATAAACATTAGAGGGAAAATTGTTCCCTGAGGAGAAGAAAATCTAAAAATATAACCAGAGCCTATAGGTAGAGGTTTTATAACTATCCCTAAAAAAGCTACTGCAATAGAAAAGAAAAGAAGGAAACTGGATATATAATCACGTGGTTGTAGAAGAATATTTACCGGAATAACTGAGGCAAAAAAAGCATAAGTTAAAATAACTATCATCCAAAACAAATAGGGGTTAACTATATTTAATTGTAAAGTTGTGGATTTACCCAAGAAAATCAAACCTATAAGCATAGCTAATCCTAAAAACGTAGATAAGAATGTATCAAATTTTAAATTGTACATAAGTAAACCTACAATCATAGCTACAGGAATAAGTCCTAAAGAAGGTATAATTATTCCTCTTTCGTTAATAAAACTTTTAACGCATATATCGGCAAATACAGCAATAACGATTATAAGAGAAAAAATAACAAATACCATAAAAATAACTCTTGCTTTGGAAGAAATATATTTACTCGTGATTTCAGCAATGCTACTACCTCCCTCCCTAAGAGAAACTACCAGGGTAGAAAAATCCTGAACAGCTCCCATAAATATAGAACCTAAAACAATCCACAGTAAAACTCCCACCCAACCCCAATATATGTAGGCAAAAACTGGACCCACAATTGGACCAGCTCCAGCAATAGAAGCAAAATGATGTCCAAAAATTACAAGCCAGTTTTTTGCCGGGACAAAATCAACACCATCTTTCTTTGTAACTGCTGGCGTTAAACGATTATAATCCATCTCAAATAATTTAAACAATATTTTACCATAAAAAATATATCCTAATAAAAGTAAAAATAGTACTAAAATAAAGATAAATAAACTCATCTCTCTAAGAAAAATTTCAAAAGGTCCACTCCCCTTTCAAAGTAAAAAGAACTATTTTGAGCCTCTGACTCGCAGTAAAAAGAAAAATTACCTTTCTCTATTCCTTTTCCCGAGATAAGAAAAGGAACTGGCTCGTTAGTATGAGTCCTTTTAACTATAGGAGTAGGGTGGTCAGGAGTAATTAAAATACGGTAGTCTCTGTTTTTCAAATTATCTACGATTGTCCCTACAACTAATTTATCAATTCTTTCCAAACAAGTTATTTTCATTCTTAAATCCTGATTATGGCCAGCTTCATCTGTGGCTTCTATATGAATAAACACAAAATCAACATCTTCCAAAGCCTCTAAAGCAGAGTATGCTTTTCCCAAATAATTCGTATCGTAATAGCCAGTTGCCCCCTCTACTTCCACTACTCTTAATCCAATTATCTTACCTATCCCTTTGATCAAATCTACGGCAGAGATCACCGCTCCCTCTATCCCAAATTTATCCCTAAATTTTTCCATCTGTGGTTTTCTCCCCCCTCCCCAAAGCCAAATCATATTAGCAGGATTTTCCTTCAAATCTATCCTAACCTTATTTATACTATGTCCACTTAGTATCTCTTTAGACCGTAACATCAGATTAGTAATTAGCTTACTATT
The DNA here is from genome assembly GCA_023819315.1 of Candidatus Omnitrophota bacterium. Classification (GTDB taxonomy): domain Bacteria; phylum Omnitrophota; class Gorgyraeia; order Duberdicusellales; family 4484-171; genus JAMWBQ01. Next base: position 1,291 of record JAMWBQ010000118.1, on the reverse strand, counting down.
TCTACCTTTTGGCAAATTATTAACAATTCTTCCTCCCATAATATCGTGAGGAGGAACACAGATTAACTTATCTAACCCTAAATCTAACGAGTTTTTATAAACCATAATATGACGATAACTTTTACCAGGATAAAATCTAATCTCTTCTGAACCAAGATATTTATTAAGCTCTTCAATAAGCACTTTAGCTTCCTTATCACTTATATGCCCAGCACTATAGTCAAATAAGTTACCATCGCTCTCAGTAATAAGATTACAGCGAAAAACAATATCCTTATCCCCAACCTCAATATTAAGATTAGCTGCTTCTAAAGGACCACGGGAGGTATAATATTTTTCCGGTTCATAACCAAGAAGAGAAAGATTAGCTACATCACTGGAAGGTAAAAAACGTGTAGGAACAGTTCTTACTCTTCCTACAATTCCTTCTTTAGCTAAAGAATGCATAAAAGGGATATCAGCAACTTCCAAAGGAGTTTTACCACCTAAAGAATCAATAGGGTAATCACTAGCTCCATCAGGAACAATAACAATGTATTTCATCTAATGAAGAACACCTACCTATGAGTATTTAAAAAATTTAGCTTTTTATCTAAACTTAGATATAAGTTTACTTCTTAATCTCTTCAGTTTTCTTAACACTACTATCTTTATTCACTAGTACTTCCCCTAATTGAACATTCGTAGGAGCCTCTTTATTAACAAGGAATATCTTATTATTCAAATCGTCCACTCTTTGGGCTAACTCATCATAAAGAATTTGCCAATTCTCTAACCTCTCTCTTATACGGTCAAGTCCGGCTACCAAATCATTCTCTCTTGCAGCCACGCTATTCATTGCTTGCTGTATATTCTTAAGCTCACTAAGATTTGCTTGAAATTGTTTACCCATACTCTCCATATCATTCTTAAAACTATTCAATCTTGCCTTAATAAATTCCTGTTCACTTCTAAGAGACTCTATAGCATAACTTTGCTTTCTCAAATTCTGAGTATTAATCAAAGAAACCCAAACCACACCTAAGAATAAAATCCCTCCCACCAAGACCAACCACGGGTACTTCATATCTCCCCCCCTTTTTATACTAACTATAATACTAAATTAACCTTTCTAAATTTAGATTATAACGCTTAATTATAGTAATTCAAGAAAAAATTTCTCTTTGTTAATGCAACATAAAAATGTCATCTTTTTTGCAAAATAGAAATGTCATCTTTTTGAAAGAAATTCTTCTAAAGTAATCTCTCTTCGTTTATTGTATTCAGGTATCTTTTTATAGTTTAACTTCCT